>JBOHUE010000094.1:0-7362 GCA_050734185.1 Candidatus Dormibacteria bacterium
CGGTAGTAGTAGTCCTCGTTGAAGAAGCCGAGCCGGTCCTGGTTGTTGAGTGGCGGCCCGATACCGCCCTCGCCCTGACCGCCGTGGCACTGCGCGCAGTACTTGTAATAGAGCGACGCGCCCTCGGTGAACGAGTACACCGGGTTGACGATCACGTTGTCATGCGCGTTGTCGATGCCGCTCGTGTTCAGGCCGAGCCGCTGTCCGTTGTGGCAGACCACACACCCGACGGCGTCGATGCCCAGCTGCGTGCCGGGAGCCTGGCTGGTCGGGTTGAGGAACGACGGCAGGAAGCCCGGGAGCTGCGCCGTCGTCTTCTGTCCGTTGACGGTGTACGTGTACGGAGTGAAGCTGTCGGCGCCGTACTGCGTGTAGCTGATCGCCGCCGGGCTGCTGCCGCCGTTGACCGTGACGAACGCCGGGTGCGTGCCCGTGAGGTGGAACTCCTGCGCCAGCTGCTGCGCGTTCGGCTCGTACTTGAAGAAGTCCTGGCTCAGCCGCTGTGCGGCCACCACGGGACCGACGGCTCCGATGTCGGGCACGTGACACGAGATGCAGCGCTCCACGCGGAACGTGGTCCCCACGGTCGCCGCGGAGAAGCTCGGGAAAAGCTGCTGCACCTGGACGTTGAAGTTGGAGTCCGGGTAGTCCTTCTGATACTGCTGCTGGATGCCCAGGTACGTGCGGTTGCTGGTGTCCTGGGCCGCGGCCACGCCGACCAGAATCAGCGTCAGAGCAGCCAGCGCCACGAAGAAGCGCGTCACGTCGGCGAGGACAACCCTGGGTGGCCGAGGACCATGGTCCAGTCCCAGTTGAACGCCAGGCTGCGGAAGAACACGCCGATCACCACGAAGGCAACGGCCAGGCAGAGATAGATCGTGAACATGCCGATTGCGACCTTACGGTCCTGCGGCCGGCGCGACGGGTTCCGGTCGATGTACGGCGTCAGGATCATGAAGATGATCACGAAGGACGGGAACGCAACACCCGCCATGACCGGAGGAAATCGCTCGAGCAATTCCTGAAGGCCGACGAAGTACCACGGGGCCTTGGCCGGGTTCGGCGTGATGGCGGTGTTGGCGCGCTGCAGGAGCGGTGCGTTGACCTGGATGGACACCGCGAGCAGGAAGACGAACATCAGGAGCCCGGCGAGGAACTCCTTCCATATGAGCGCCGGGAAGGTGACAACGGTCTCCTCTTCCTCGCGCCGCCGGACGACCAGCGGCGGGGTCGCGAGCTCAGGGCCGGACGGGCGGCGCGTCAGGGGGCTGCGCGGCACACCAACCGCGCGTGCACCGCGGTCTCCGTTCCCTCCGCCGACGACGGTCGCCAACTCAGAGCCCTCCGGTGAAGCCGTCCTTCCGGACGCGCCAGAAGTGTACGACCATCAGGAGAAACCCGATCAGGGGCAGGGCGATCACGTGTAACACGTAGAAACGGATCAGGGCACCTTGCGCCACGCCGCGACCTCCAAGGAGCAGGTAGCGCGTGTACGGGCCCGCAATCGGCGCGTACTTGGCCATGTTGGTACCGACGGTTATCGCCCACACCGCGAGCTGGTCCCAGGGCAGGAGATAGCCCGAGAACGAGAGCAGCAGTGTGACCAGCAGCAGCAGCGTGCCGATGGCCCAGTTGAACTGGCGTGGCGGCTTGTATGCACCCTGATAGAACACGCGCGCCATGTGGAGCCACACGGTGATCACCATCGCGTGCGCCGCCCAGCGATGCATGTTGCGGATGATCAGACCGAACGTCGCGACGAACTCGAGGTCCTTGACGTTCTGATAGGCCTGATCGACCGAGGGGATGTAATAGAACATCAGGAAGAGGCCGGTGATCGTCAGCAGGATGAAGAGGAAGAACGACAGGCCTCCGAGGCACAGCGTGTAGGACACGCGGATCGCGGACTTCTTGACGCGAACCGGATGGATGTGCAGGAAGAAGTTGGTGAGCGCTGTGCGCGCCGCCACCTTGTCGGTCGTGGGCAGGCCGTGGCGGAAGATCGAACCCCACACCTCTTGCATGAAGGCGCGGACGGGGTTGGACTCCCGCGGCGTCGAGCTCATTCCTACCTAACTCCTGTCACCGCTTACACGCCGAGTGTCTTGCCGTTGGTCTTCTTGGTCTTCAGGTCGAGCCGCCACTCGGGTGCCGTCGTCTGCCCCGGCTGACGGTAGGCCACGATGTTGCCGCGATCGACGACGAAGTAGCCGTCCGGTGCCACCGAGATGTCCACCCAGTCCATCGGGCGCGGCGCCGGACCGTAGAAGTTCGTCGAGTCGATGAAGTATCTGCTTCCGTGGCACGGACACGCCCAGCCGTTGGGGATGCGCTCGGCGCCCGCCCGGCTGCCGCGCGCCTGCGCCACCGTGTCCGAGACGCCGGAACCGCCCGTCACGTTGGTCACGTAGTTGGGCGTGCAGCCAAGATGCGTGCACACCAGGTACACGGCATAGATGCCCGAGTCGTCGACGACCACGCTGACGCGGTCCGCGGTGATCGAGCGCACGGTCGCGCCGACCTGCGCCCTGCCATCCGACGTGACGCCGCCGGTGAGGTCCGCGAAGGTGAACGACGTCTTGAACTGCTGCGGTGCATCGCCGGTGGCCGCCGGGAACATGAACTTCAACAGCTCGACGCCACCGAAAATCGTGGCACCGACGGCGCCGAGTCCGCCCATCAGGAGCAGGAACTGCCGCCGTGTCGTTTGGGCCCGCGCGTGAAACTTCCCGCGGGGATTGTCGTATGGGTTTATTGCCACTGTCTCGAGCTACTCGATCACACGAATGGGTTGTTGGACGGAGGCGTGATGATGTTCGCGAAAACGATGGTCGAGATCATGATCACGAGGAACGCGACGATGATCACGAGACACCCAAAGTCGTTGCGGAGAGCGAGGACGATCCGTTCCACCATGCTGACCGGCTAGGTCGGGGCACAGGATAATGGACCGACCCGCCGAGACGCGGCGCGGCTGATCCGGCCTCGGAATAGGCCCGGCGGAGTAGCGTTGCTGGCCGGATGAGCGGGTGGCGGCCGGTGGAGATCTACGGCACATTCGTGCGGATCACCGGTGAGGTTGAGCTCACCGGCTCGGAACGCTTCTCCGACACGGTGAACCGCGTCGGATCCTTCCTCCACGTCCGCGGCGCACGGTCCGAGCCGCTTTCCGTGAACCTCCCGGTGCTCAGCCGGGCCGAGCCCATGGTGGCGGTCTCCAAGGCTGCGATCACCCTGGTGTGCCCGCTCCACGAGATTCGCGAGGGCAACCCGGCGATGTGGCGAGACACGATCGCCTACGCCGCCGCCTTCAACACCGCCGCGTTCACGATGGTGGGCGACGTGCACCTGGCGCCCGGGCACAACCTCGAGGACCACCTCCAGCGCCACCCTGGCGACTTCCTCCCCGTGACCAATGTGTCGGCGCTGTGGATCGCGAACATCGGCGGTGAGCTGGAATCGCTGCAACGGCCGTTCGCGCTGGTGAACCCGGCGACCATGCTGAGCTTCACGCTGCGCTGACGCGCAGCCGGACCCGGCTCTACGCGGTCACGAGGGCGCGCTCGCGGAGAACGCGGCGCTGCCGGATTCCCTGGACGAACCCGATGAGGATGAGGTTCGCTGCCAACACCGCGATGACCAGTCCGATGAGCATCATGTCGGCGCGCCCGATGCCCAACCCGAACACGGTGATATTGGCGGGCTGGACCACGGTCAGCGCGTTGCCGGCGGGGTTGACGAACGCCTTCTCGGCCGGCGCGCCCCAGACGGTCGTGACGTAGCTCAGCAGGAGGAGGATCACCGCGGCGAAGTGCCAGAGTGCGGCGGTGCGCACGACTCCGTGCCGCGGTTTTGCAGTCACAAAGAACGAAGCCAGGGCCGTCGCCGTCAGCACAACATAGAAGTTGAAGATGAGGAAGACGAAGAAGAAGGAGACGATCGAGGGATTGGTCAGGCCGGTGAAGCCATTGATAGCGAACGCGTTGTTGCTTCCGGCTGCGATCATCACGGCGCTGAAGCGTACACCGGAGGATCGGCCGAGGGTCGTAACCGTCCCGGAGCTCGCACACTTCTGAACAGGATGCCCGCCCTCCCCGCCGTGGCAGACCACCGCGCGCTCGATGCGAGCGGACGTGTGCGCACGTCCACGATCGTCGCCACTGGGGCCTGCCTTCCGGGTGACGTGCTCAGCAACGCCGACCTGGAAAAGATGGTGAGCACGTCGGACGCATGGATCCTGGAGCGCACCGGCATCCGCGAACGACGGCGGGCCGGCGCCGGCGAGACGGCATCGACCATGGCGGCCGCAGCCGGACGCGCAGCGATGCTGAATGCCGGGATCGAGACGGTCGACGCGATCGTCGTCGCGACCAGCAGCCCGGACAGCTTCATCCCTCCGGTCGCATGCCTTGTGCAGCGCCGGCTTGGACTCACGGGCGTCCCCGCGTTCGATGTCAACGCCGCATGCTCCGGGTTCGTCAACGGGCTGATCGTTGCCGACGGGCTGGTCCGCGGCGGTGCGGCGGGCACGGTGCTGCTCATCGGCGCCGAGGCCCTGACGCACCTCGTCGACTACACCGATCGCTCCACATGCGTGCTGTTCGGCGACGGCGCCGGGGCGGCGGTCGTCACGGGGAGCGATGGCGGCGGCATCGTCGCCACGGCCTGGGGTGCCGACGGCTCGCGCGCTGACCTCATCTATTACGGGGTCGCGCCCGACGGCGAGGACACCGTCGAGGGGCTGCGCATGGCGGGCAAGGGCACGTTCCGCATGGCGGTCGAGTGCCTCAGCGACCTCTGCCTGGAGCTCTGCGCCAAGGCGGGCTGGCGGCTCGAGGACGTCGACCTCGTCGTGCCGCACCAGGCCAACGCGCGAATCCTCGAGGCGGTCGCCAAACGAGCCGGCCTCTCGCTCGATCGATTCGTCATGAACGTCGACCGGCTGGGCAATACCGGCGCGGCGTCGATCCCGCTCGCGCTGGCCGAGGCGGTCTCGACGGGACGTGTGTACGAGGGTGCACGGATCCTCACGATGGCGTTCGGCGCGGGCGCCACATGGGGAGGGGTGGCAATGGAATGGACAGCGGCGCGGGCGTGACCGCGCGGCGGCAGCCGCAGGCGCGGCGTGTCACCGCACCCGGTCCGCAGATGCGTCCGGTGGCGCCCGCGGGGACGGTGGCGTGCCCGGCGTGCGGTCGTCGCTACGTGGCCGACCGATTCCGCGCCGACCTCAACGTCTGCAGCCAGTGCGGCCACCACGCGGCCGTGCCGGCGACGCAACGAATCGCGCAGCTCGCGGACCCGCGAACCATCGACGTGTTCGACGACGTCCTCGAGGACCGCGACCCGCTTGGCTTCGACGATGGCGCGCCCTACGCTGCAGCGGTTGTCCGCGCTCGCGAGCGCACGGGCGCAGCCGAGGCGTTCACCGTCGCGCGCGCGCAGATCAACGGTGTACCCGCAGTGCTGGCGTGCATGGACTTCGCGTTTCTCGGCGGCTCGCTCGGCAGCGTCGCGGGCGAGCTGTTCGCTCGCGCATGCGACGCAGCCGTTGAGGAGCGCCGGGCACTCGTCGCGGTGTGCACGTCGGGTGGCGCGCGCATGCAGGAGGGCATCGCGTCGCTGGCGCAGATGGCGCGCTGCTCTGTCGGCGTCGCAGCCGTTGCCCGTGCCGCGCTGCCATACATTGCTGTGCTGGGCGACCCGTGCTTCGGCGGCGTGAGCGCATCGTTCGCGGCGCAGGCCGACGTCATCCTCGCCGAGCCCGGCGCGCGAATCGGCTTCGCCGGCGGCCGGGTCATCGAGCAGGCCGCGCACGAGACCCTGCCCGAGGGGTTCCAGACCGCGGAGTTCCTGCTGGCGCACGGGATGATCGACATGGTGGTGGCGCGGCCAGCGCTGCGATCGACGGTCGGCTCGTTGCTGCGCCTGTACACCGCATGACGTCGGCAACCGAGACCGCGGAGCGCGAGAAGCAGGCGTTCGCGCGCGTGGAGCTGGCCCGGAATCCCGATCGCCCGCGTGCACTCCACGTCATCGGTGACGTGTTCGAGGGATGGGTCGAGCTCCGCGGCGACCGGCTGTTCGGCGACGACCACGCAGTGGTCGGCGGGCCCGCGTGGCTTGACGGTCGCCCGGTGATGGTGATCGGCCAGGAGAAAGGCACCGACCCGATGACTCGGGCGCTGCACAACTTCGGCATGCCCCACCCGGAGGGGTATCGCAAGGCCCAGCGGTTGATGCGCCAGGCGGAGCGATTCGGGATGCCGATCGTGTGTCTGGTCGACACACCCGCGGCGCATGCTGGAGTCGGCGCGGAGGAGCGCGGCCAGGCGTGGGCCATCGCGGAGTCGCTGCTGTGCATGTTGGAGGTGCGCGTGCCCACGGTCAGCGTGATCCTGAGCGAGGGCGGCTCGGGCGGCGCACTGGCGCTGGCGCTCGCCGACCGCGTGCTCGCGCTGGAAAACGCGGTGTACACCGTCGCACCACCGGAGACATGCGCGGCGATCCTCTACCGCGACGCGGGACAGCGTGCACGCGCCGCCGCGGCGTTGCGTCCCGGTGTGGACACGGCACATGACATCGGGCTTGTGGATGAGCTGATTCCGGAGCCCGAACCCGGTGCGCATGCGCACGCGGGCGTGGTGATCGCTGCACTGCACGGCGCCGTCGCGCGCCATCTCGACGACCTGCGGACGATTCCCGTCGACGAGCTGTTGCGTATTCGCGCGGCCCGTTACCGCGCTGCCGGCGGGTAGCGCGCTCCGCTCGCCTGGCCTCTTAACTCAGGACCGACCGATCCGTCGTTGCTAGCCTGTCGGCCGGCTCCTTCTGCGGCGTACTCGTCGCGCGCGGCATCCCAGTCGCTCAAGAACACGCGCTCTGGCCTGCCGTTGCGCGGCGTGCCGAATGATGCCAGGCCGCCGAGTGGCGGGACCGTGATCACCCCCTCCTCGGTGCGCGCGATCTGCCAGCTCCCCTCGTGTACCAGCCAGTGATGGCGATAACAGAGGAGCACCATCGAGTCGGTGTTGGTGCCGCCCTGGTGTGCCGCCCACTCCAGCACGTGATGCGCCGTGGTCCAGGTCACCGATCGTTCACAGCCGGGCCACACGCACCCGCCGTCGCGGATCCGCAGCGCTCGCAGCGTCGCCGGCGGTGCCGTGCGCCGGGCGCGGCCGACGTCGATCACGGCGGATTCCGCGTCCAGCAGTACGCGGACCACCGCCGCGTCGCAGGCCAGGCGCTGCACCGTGGCCGACGGCACCGGGCCACCGAACTCCATCTCCCCCGCCGGCGAGCCCCGCAGGCCGCGCAGCGTCTCGAGGGTGGCGGTGACCTGCAGGTGCGGCCGCATGGAGC
>JBOHUE010000095.1:0-5112 GCA_050734185.1 Candidatus Dormibacteria bacterium
GTTAACTATTGATGGTGCGGACGCGTCCTTATACTTGGTAAACGGTGCAGGGAGCAGCGCGCGGAGCCGCGATCGACCTCCTGCGTCAGGTCGCGCGTGTCGCCGGTGAGGGGCTGATCGCGGTCGACGGTGACGACCGTGTCGTGCTGATCTCGCCGCCGGCGGTTCGCCTGCTCGGCACCGCGGTGCTCGAGACGGGCAGCCGTTTCCATTCGTCGCACGTCGATTTCCGTATACAGCGACTGGTCGACGCAGTGCTCGCGTCGGGCAGCATCGAGGAGCGCGAGATCAGCATCGGCGATCGCAACCTCGTGGTTCGTGCGCTCAAGGTCGACGAGCCCGAGGTGGCGGTGCTCATCACATTGCGTGACGAAACACGTCTGCATCTGCTCGAGCGAGTTCGCCGCGACTTTGTCAGTAACGTCTCGCACGAGCTGCGCACACCGGTGACGGCGGTACGCCTCATGGCCGAGACGCTGGAGAACGGCGGCCTCGACGATCCCGCGGCTGCGGCGGACTTCGTGCACCGCATCGGGCTCGAGGCGACGCACATGGCGCAGATGGTCGAGGAACTGCTGGAGCTGAGCACGATCGAGTCCGGGCTGCGCCCTCTGGCGCACGAGCACGTGGCGCTGGAGAGCCTGTTCGGGGCTGTCGACCGTCTGCGGCCGCTGGCGTCCGACAAGGGCGTCGTGCTCGACGTCCGTGTCGCCGACGGCACGCCGGAGATCTCAGGCGACGCCGCGCGCCTCGGCCAGGTGATGCGGAACCTAGTGCACAACGCGATCAAGTTCACCCCCAGCGGCGGCCGCATCGACGTCGACGCGGCGCCCGGCGCTCCCGGACGCGTGGTGCTGCGCTGCGTCGACACGGGCGTCGGCATCGCACCCGACGATCTGCCCCGCATCTTCGAACGCTTCTGGAAGGCGGACAGCTCCCGCCAGCGCGATGGTGAGGGCTCCGGTCTCGGCCTGGCGATCGTGCGGCACGTGGTCGAGGCACACGGCGGCTCCGTGGCCGTCGTCTCCGAGCCCAAGCGCGGGACGGCGTTCACCGTGGACCTCCCCGCCGCCGCGCCCGCTCACCACTGAGCCGGGCCGGTTTCCGGTCCCTTGCCGGGTGCGAGGCCCGTTCGTTACGATGGGTTAACGGTTACGGTCCGTAAAGCTTCCCGGAGGAGGGTGCATGGCGGAGCGCGTCCTCGACCTGCCGATCGCTACGGAACCCGAACCGCCGCCAGCCGTTCTCACCCGGCACCGGGATGCCATCGAGCGCGCGCTGCGGCGATCGGCGTTGCCGGCGCGCACCCACCTCGGGCGCATGGGCGCGTACCACATGGGGTGGATCGACGCTGACGGCCATGGTGCCGAGGCCCCGTCGGGCAAGCGGATTCGCCCGGCATTGGTGCTGTGGGCGTGTGAGGCGCTGGACGGCGACATCGAGTGGGCCCTGCCCGCAGCGGTCGCGGTCGAGCTTGTCCACAACTTCACTCTGATCCACGACGACATCCAGGACGGTGACCGCCAGCGGCGCCATCGCGAGACGGTGTGGTCGATCTGGGGCGCCGCCCAAGGCATCAACGCCGGCGACGGCCTGTTCGCCCTGGCATTGCGCACGCTCCTTGAACCGGGGACCAACGACGACCGGCGCATGCGCGCCGCGCACACGCTGACCTCGGCGATCGTCGACGTCGTCGAGGGACAGTGCCTCGACCTCGCGCTCGAAGGCTCGCCGAGCTCCTCCACCGCTTCCTATCTACAGCTGGTCACCGCGAAGACCGGTGCGCTGCTCGGTGCGAGCCTGGCGGCGGGCGCGCTCATCGCCGGGGCCGGGCCCGAATGCGCGCGACGGTTCGACGTCGCCGGGCGGCTGCTCGGCCTCGCCTTCCAGGTGCGCGACGACTGGCTCGGCATGTGGGGCGACCCCGCGCTCACCGGCAAGGGCCGGGACACCGACCTGCAGCGCCGCAAGCTCACCTACCCCATCGTCGCGGCCTACGAGATCGCGACCTCGGACCAGCGCGAAGAGCTGCGCCGCCTCTTCCGCGAACACGACGCCGGCGCCGACGACCGCCTCCGCGCGCTACTGAATCAGTGTGGCGGGGCGTCGCTCACCGCCGACGCACCGCTGGTGCTGGCGCGCGACGCCGTCGCCGCACTCGATCCCGGCGACGTCTCCCGCCCCGCGCTGCAGGAGTTCGCCGAGGTTGCGGTGCATGTCGCCGAGCGCGTCCAGTAGCCGCGTGGCCGGCGCGCCGGTCACCATCTCGCGCAAGGCGGACCACATCCGCATCAACCTCGAGGAGGACGTCGCCGCCAAGGGCGTGACGGCCGGTTTCGAGTCGTACCGGCTGGTGCACCGCGCCCTGCCCGAGATCGACCTCGACGACGTCGACCTCAGCACGCGCTTTCTCGATCGCCGCCTGGGTGCGCCGCTGCTGATCTCGTGCATGACCGGTGGCACCGAAAAGGCGCACGTCATCAACGTGCGCCTGGCCGGCATCGCGCAGGAGCGCCGCCTGCCGATGGGCCTGGGTTCGTGCCGCGTGCTGCTGGAACACCCTGAGGTGCTGCCCACCTTCGACATGCGCGACATCGCTCCCGACGTCCCGCTGCTGGCAAACCTCGGCGCGGTGCAGCTCAACCGCGGCGTCGGCGTCGCAGAGTGCCGGCGGCTGCTCGAGATGCTGCGCGCCGATGCTCTTGTGCTCCACCTGAACCCGCTCCAGGAGGCGCTGCAGCCCGAGGGCGACACGTGCTTCGCCGGCCTGCTGCCGCAGATCGCTCAGCTGTGCGCCGGGCTGACCTCGCCGGTGATCGTCAAGGAGGTGGGCTGGGGTATCGCGCCCGACCTGGTTCGCTCGCTGGTGGACGCCGGCGTTGCCGCGGTGGACGTCGCCGGTGCCGGCGGCACGTCGTGGAGCGAGGTCGAGCGCCATCGCATGGGCGACCCCGTGCGAGCGCGAGTGGCAGGGGCGTTCGCCGGCTGGGGCATCCCCACCGCGGAGGCCGTGCGCCAGGCGCGCGAGGCCGCACCGAAGGCGACGCTCATCGCCAGTGGCGGCGTGCGCGACGGCATCGACGTCGCCAAGGCGCTGGCACTCGGTGCCGACCTCGCCGGGTGCGCCGGGCCGCTGCTGCGAGCGGCAGCGAGCGGCGAGGACGCCCTCACCGAGACCGTCGACGTGCTCATCGAGGAGCTGCGCCTGGCGATGTTCTGCAGCGGCGCCGCGCGCGTCGCGGACCTGCAGAGCGGCGGGCGCATCGCGCGATGAGCGCACGTAGCGAGCGCGCCGTCGCGATGGAGGCAGCCGACGCGTACTGCGCGGCGCTGCTCCGTCACTACGAGAACTTCACGGTGGCCTCGAAGCTGTCGCCGCGCGGGCTGCGCCGCGACCTGGCCCGGCTGTACGCGTTCTGCCGCACAACCGACGACATCGGTGACGAGACCGGTGACCCGGTGCAGGCCACCGCGCGTCTGCAGCGCTGGCGCGACGACCTGCTGGCCATGTTCGACGGCGGCGACGCGCCGCAGCATCCGGTGTTGCTGGCGCTGGCGCAGACGGTGCGCCGCCACCGCCTGCCGGCGGCGCCGTTCACCGATCTCATCGACGCCAACGTGCAGGACCAGACCGTGCACACCTATGAGGACTGGCCCACGCTGCACTCGTACTGCGCCCGTTCGGCGGCGCCCGTCGGACGCATGGTGCTCGGCATCAACGGCTACAGCGATCCCACGCGCACCGAGCTCAGCGATGCTGTGTGCATCGGCCTGCAGCTGGCCAACTTCGCCCAGGACGTGAGTGTCGATGCGGGCAAGGGCCGCACGTACCTCATTCAGCGTGAGCTCCGCGAACGCGGGCCAGAAGGCGCGGTGCACGCGATGTGCGATCGGGCCCGTGCGCTGCTGGACCAGGGACGCGTGCTGGAGGCCAGCGTCGGCCCCCGGCTGCGCGTGCAGCTCGCGCTGTACCGCCTCGGCGGCGTCGCCATTCTCGACGCCATCGCGCGCAGCGGCTACCGCACCGCGAGCGTCCGGCCCGCGGTGGAGACCGCCGATCGCGCGCGCATCGCCGCCGCGGCGCTGCGCACCGCCCTCCAACACCGCTCCCCCGCCGCAGCACCGCTCACCAGCGAGGTGGCGAGCAATGGCTGAAGCCGTCCAGGTCGGGCCTCGCGCCGAGAGCGTGTCGCTCGTCGGCACCGCGGCCGGCCTGCGCGCCAGCGCGCGGTACTGCGAGGCCATGGCGCGGCGCGAGGCCGCCAACTTCTACTGGGGCTTCCTCGCGCTGCCACGGCCACAACGCGTCGCCATCTACGCGCTGTACGACTTCGCCCGGCAGGTCGACGACGAAGCCGACTCCGGCACTGCGTCGCCGTCCGGCCGGCTCGCGGGCCTGCAACGCCACCGTGAGCGTGTCCGAGGGGCGCGCATCGGCGACTCCACCGACCCGGTGATGAGCGTGCTCGCGCACGCGATGGTCCGCTACGCCATCCCGGCAGCGGAGCTCGACATGCTGATCGACGGCGTCGGCATGGACCTCGCCGTGACGCGCTACGCGTCGTTCGACGAGCTGCGCACGTACTGCACGCTGGTGGCGTCGGTGATCGGCCGCATGTGCGTGCGCATCTTCGGCTTCCGCGATCCGCGCGCACTCGCACTCGCCGACGATCTCGGCATCGCGCTGCAGCTCATCAACATCCTGCGCGACGTGCGCGAAGACGGCGAGCGCGGGCGCGTGTACCTCCCACAGGATGAGCTGCGCGCCTTCGGCATCGCCGGCACCGACGTCCTCAACGCGCGGGCGACCCCTCGGTGGAACGAATTCGTCGCGTACCAGGCGGCCCGGGCGCGGCAGCATCACGACCGCGGCATCCGCGTCATCGAGTACATCCCGCGGAACGCCGCCGTGTGCGTGCGCACGATGGCCGGCATCTACACCGGCATCCTCGATCGCATCGAACGTGACCCGGGGCTGCCGCTGCGGCAGCGCGCGTCGCTCTCCAAGGCAGACAAGCTGGGCGTGATGGCGCGCTCGTGGATCGCTCCGCGATGACCGGCATCGCGAGCAACGGCACCGTGCACGGCGGCGCGCGCGTCGCGGTCGTGGGC
>JBOHUE010000096.1:0-5452 GCA_050734185.1 Candidatus Dormibacteria bacterium
GCTGTGGGAGGCGCGGCGCGACCGCTCGCTGCCACGCGCGCCATCCGTACGGGCCCAGCTGCGCAGCGGCGATCACGGCGAACAGGACGACGAACTTCTGCGACCAGAGCGCAAGCGCCATGGAGCCGATGCCGAGCGCCACGTCGGTTCGCTCGGCACCGCCGGCCGCCACCCACGCGATCACCAGGAGCGCGCCCGCAGCTTCGAAGAGGCGGAGCCAGGTGTCGTGGAAGTCTGGCGAGGCGAACCCGGGGGCCAGGGCCGATGTCAACAGCGACTGATACAGCGCGGGCCCGAACGGGGTGACCAGCGTGGCGACCACGCTGAAGACGAGCGCTTGAAGCAGCAGCCGGCGCCGAGCGGGCTGCGACCGGTCCGCACACAGCCAGGCGGCCAGCACGATCGCGAGGCCGGGGACGAAGCCCGCGTCGAGATTGGCCCAGAGCAGGAACAGCGGAGGCAGGAGCCACGCGACCCGTGTGCCGCCGTCGCGCCAGCGGCCGAGGACGTGAAGCGCCGCGCCGGCGCCGAGCAGTGACACCGCGACGCCGGCGGTGAGGAAGGGGCGTGCCACCAGCGCCGCGACGAGGATCGCGATCGCGAGCCACACGCCGGGAACCTGCGTGCGCGAGCGCACGGCGAGAGCGGCGAGCACCAGCCCGCCACTCGCCACCAATCCGGTGACGATCGACGCAGCAGATTGGCCGCCGGCGCTGACGATCACGGACAGCACCACGTCGTGCAGCCAGCCTGGGACCACCCATGGCCCCGCCACCGGCAGGTAGCTGAACGGCTCGACACCGGGAATGCCGTGCGCGGTGATAAAGCGGCCCAGCGCCACCTGCGACCACGCTCCGAGGTCGGCCAGCGGGAGCACGGTGAGCGCAAGCGAGAGGACTCCGGCCGCGGCGACCCAGGCGAGGCGGGCCCGGTTCTGGATCTGCCGCGCACGAACCGCCTCGTCGACGGCGACCACCCGCAGCGCGCTCATCGCTGCTGGGCTCCGGGATCGGCCGATGCGCTGGTCAGCCGGCCGCACGGGTCGCCCGGTGCGTAGCCGGTGGGAACCGCCGGGAGCGAGATCCTGGCGATCTCGTCGGCGGGGATGAACGCGACGCTCAGCGGGTCATGGTAGACCTCGACCCAGCTGGGGCTCGCCTGCATCACGTCCGCCAGCGGAGTGTTCGCGTCGTACAGCACGACCTGCGCGCCGGAGTCGCGGATGGCCTGGCTCCAGCCCGGTTGCACCGACGTGATGCTCGCGTACTTGTAGAGCAGCGCATCACCCATCAGCGCGGCGTCACCGAAGATATAGATCTTGTCGCCTTTGGCAGAAAGCGCGCCGGCCAGGTATCCGCCCTCGCCGTACTGGTTGAAGATGCGCAGCGGTTGCGGGGCCTGCGCCAGCCAGCGCGCGGCGCACACGGGGTACTGCTGTGCGTACGTCAGGGAGTTGGGCTGCACCCGCATCGCGGGGACGAGACGCCCTGCCGCGTATCCGGCCAGCAGGCCGCCGATGACGGCGCCGAACACGACGACGCGGACACCGAGCGTGGGCAGCGGATGCCGCTTCGCGCGCCAGTTCAGCCGTTGCGCGACCATGCTCGCCTGCTCGATCCAGATCGGGGCGGCGGCGGCAAGGAAGATCGCAATGTGCCGTACCGACTGCAGCGAGAGTGCGGTGCCGGCGAGCAGCAGCGCTGCATCGCGCGCGCGCAGCCGCCGGTTGGCAACCACCATCGCGATCAGGGACACGAGCATGACGCCGAACGGCACCACCACCCAGTCCTGGAAGCTCGGCGAGTGCCACTCGAGGATCAGCGACTGCTGTGCGCCCGACCCCTGCGTGAGGAAGGCGTACACGAGGATGGCGGGGCCGTTCGGGTTGATCATGCTGACCGCGGTGCACGCGAGCAGCACGAGCACGACGGTGCGCAGCCGCGAGGTCGCCGCGGGATCCGACAGCGAGAACCAGCGTCCCACGAGCTCCGCGCCGACAACGAGCGCGATGAATCCGAGCCCGATGATGAATCCCGAATGCAGGTTGCTCCACACCAAGAACAGCGGCACGAGCAACCACAGCGCGCGGCCGCCGCGCGCGATGTGCCGTTCCAGCATCAGCAACGTCAGCGCCGTGAAGCAGAACGTCACCATCTGCACGCGCGGCCCCCAGATGGGATAGCCGGCAACGGCGGTCAGCAGCAACCCGGCACCGAGGACGATACGGTTCGGCCGGTACAGCGCCGCGCGCAGCCCGAGCAGCCCGATGCCTGCCCACGTCACGAGACTCAGCAGCAGCACGATGACGCCCAGTCCGGTAGCGGCCTGCAACGCCGCGTAGATGGCCTCGGTGAGCCACTCATGCATCGTCCACGCGTGCGTGGAGACGGTGAACGTGAAGGGATCGGTGCCCAGCAACGCACCGTGCGCAAGGATGAGCTGACCTGCGCGGAGATGCCACCAGAAATCGGGGTCGTGGATGATGCTGGTGACCGGCAGCAGCGTGATCACGAATGCCGCGCAGACGAAGAGTCCGGACGGCGTGGTCGCGCGATCGAGCAGTTCGCGAACACGCCGCGGCTCGGTGGCCTGTGCCGGGGTGACGCGGGCCGCCATGCCGCGGTTCGTCAGTTGGCCGCCGCCCGAGGAACCGTGCCCTCGCTTGCGGTGAGCAGCGAGTTCAACCTCTCCTTCAGACGACGAAAGTCGAACGGCTTGGCCATGTACGTCACGCCGCCGAGGCCCATCACGTCCTGGATGTCCTCGTCGAAGCACCGCGCCGTGAGCAGGACGATCGGCACCGACGCGGTTGCGTGGCGGTCGCGCATCTCACGCACCACCGAGATGCCGCTGAGGTGCGGCATCATGACGTCGCACACGACGATGTCGGGGATCCAGTCCTCCATCGCGGCGAGCGCCTGGACTCCGTCACCCGCTGTGCGCGCGTCGAACCCGTCCGCGTCGAGCCGCAGCTCGAGCAGGCGGCGGAGCGAGTCGTCATCCTCGGCGATGAGGACGCGGGGACGGGATGCGACCTCACTGGCAGGCATCGTGGACACCAATTGTGTACGTGTCGTCGCCACCGTTCTAGGCTGTGCGCCCGATCGACTATGTTGTGCAACAGGCCTGTCACAGGCCCTTGGAGAGCTCCCGGAGCGTGACCGTGACTGGACCACTCGCAGTGACACAATTCGCCGTGGCCATGGCTCAGGTGGATACGGCGCCACTCGATCCCTCTGCCGTTTCGGGTGCTCGCTTCCTGGTGAGCAAACGCATCGAGGAGCTCGAGAACGCCGCTGCCGCTGCGGAGTCGAACCTGATGCGCACCACTGCCGCGCGCGACGACCTCACCCGGCGCCTGCAGCAGCTCGAGCAGCGCTGGCAGGGGCTGCTCCGTGATCTGCCCCGGGTCGGGGCGGCGCAGGTTGACGCCGCCTTTCGCGCCATGGCGGCAGCGCGCTCCGACTACGCCGCTGCAGGCGAGCGACAGACGGATCTGAGCTCGCGCGTCAACGATCTTCGCAGCGAGCTCGAAGTCCTCCGCTCGGTGCACCGCAGCCTCGACGACCTCGTAGCCTCGACCATCACGGTGGAGGACGGCACCACGCGGCTGCGCAGCGCCTCACGCCAGGTGTTCCAGATCATCGAAGAGGAACGGATGCGCATCGCCCGCGACATGCATGACGGGCCCGCACAGTCCATGGCCAACCTGGTGCTGCAGGCGGAAATTCTCGAGCGGCTGATCTCACGCGACCCGAAGCTGGTGGCCAAGGAGCTCGAGGACTTCAAGGATGGCGTGCGGCACGTGCTCGACGAGACGCGGCGCCTCATCTTCGATCTCCGCCCCATGACGCTCGACGACCTCGGCCTGGTGCCGACGCTGCGCAAGTTCGTCAAGGAGTTCGGCGAGCGCTACAACCTGCACGTCTACCTGCGTGTGGTGGGGGAGGAGGTGCGGCTGCCCGGCTCGCTGGAGCCGACGTTGTTCCGCATCATCCAGGAGGCGCTGAACAACGCGCGCAAGCACGCGCGGGCGACGTCCGTCGAGGTGGTGATCCACTTCCAGAGCGCCGGTGTCACCGCGAGCGTCCGCGACGACGGCGTGGGTATGGACGTTGCCGCCACCGAGGCCCGGCTGGAGGCCGGCCGCAACCTCGGCCTGATCTCGATGCGCGAGCGCGCCGAGCTGGAGAAGGGGCGGCTGGAGATCCGTTCGCGCCCCGGAGAAGGGACCGAGATCCGCGTCGCGTTCGGCACCCGCGGGGGCGCGGCCGCCGCCAACTGACCAGAGCGGCGCACCGGCGCGGCCCGGTATTAATGACGGCATGCGCTTCGGACTGCTCGCCTGCGACTACGACCGAACGATCGCGACCGAGGGCGTGGTCGGGGAGACGGTGCGGCAGGCGCTGCAGTCGGTGCGCGACTCCGGGCGTCGTCTTGTGTTGGTCACCGGCCGCACCGAGGCGGAGCTCCGCGACGTTTTCGCGGACACGCGACTGTTCGACCGCATCGTGGTCGAGAACGGGGCGGTGCTCTCCGATCCCGACACCGGTGCGGAGCGCGAGCTGTGCCCTCCTGTCCCTGCCGCGCTCATCGCCGAGCTGCGCCACCAGTCCGTTCGCCCCCTCGTCGTCGGCCGCAGCATGATCTCGACCGCGATCACCAACGAGGCCGCGGTGACGGCGGCGCTTCATCGCCTGGGAATCCGGCGCGACCTCGTGCTCAACCGGGACTCGGTGATGGTGATGCCGCCCGGCTGCAGCAAGGCGAGCGGGCTGGCCGCCGCAGCCGAGGACCTCGCGATCCCCTTGGCCGAGTGCGTCGCGGTGGGCGATGGCGAGAACGACGTCGCCCTTCTCGGGGCGGCCGGTGCGGGTGTCGCCGTGGACAATGCGGTCGACGAGCTCAAACGGCGGGCCGACATCGTGCTCCGGCGGCCCGGCGCCGACGGCGTGCGCGATCTCTGCGAGTCCCTCGTCCAGCACGATCTCGAGGATCTTCTCGAGGCCAGCCCCGCCCGCGCCTGATCAGGCTCGCGTCAGGCTCGGGTGCCGTTGCGGCCGCGGACCTCGCCCAGCAGCGAGCTGACCGCGGCAACGTCGTCCTGAGGGGCTCCGAAATCGGTGATGAGCGCCTGCTGCGGTGGGACCTCCGACGGCGGCATGAAGTCCTCTGGGGTGCAGACCGACAGCAGCGCATCGACGATGTCGGGGTCGAACTGGGTGCCGCGACCGCGGACCAGCTCGCTGCGGATGTACTCCGGAGGCCGGGCCGGAGCGTAGGGGCGGCCGGAGCGCATCACGTCAAATGCGTCGACCGCTGCCACGATGCGCGCGCCCAGCGGGATGTGCTCGCCGAGCAGCCCGTCGGGGTACCCCTGGCCGTCGAAGCGCTCGTGATGGTGGCGGACGATCAGCCGGACGTCCTCCCAGGTGTCGATGCTCTCCAGGAT
>JBOHUE010000097.1:0-13420 GCA_050734185.1 Candidatus Dormibacteria bacterium
GTGCTGGGTGCTGCCGACGCGGCTGTGCTGATGGCGGCTGCGCCGGCGGTCTGCGCCGCCGCGGCGAGGGGACCCTCGAGATCCGAGACCGCTTGCGTGGCGACCTCAAGGGCTGTGGGGCTGAACCCGCGGGGCGCCGTGCGCTCGCAGATGACGACAGCGACAACCCGTTCATCGTTGACGACGGGCAGGATCAGTCGCGACAGGCTGTCGATGTTGCGCCGTGTCTGGGCGCGATACGAGGGCGCCTCGCTGAGGAGGAGTGGTCGCTTGCTGCGCACGGCGTGGGCCATGATGCCGCTGGGGAGCCCGGGCACGGCGGCGTCGGGCGGCAGCACGAAGGCCCGGTCCGCGCCCACGCGTTCCGCCAGGCTGGCCAGCGTTGCCTGCACACCGCGATCGACGGCGATGCGCGCCCAGGCCGACGGCTGCCGCCGCACCGACTCGTTGTTGGCCAGGCCGTTCACCGCCATCGCCAGCGCGACCGCGCCGAGTGCGGCGATGACGACGTGCACGTGCAGCGCGATGAGTGCCGCAAACAGGCCGAACATGAGGATGCCGGTGAGCGCCGCAACGTCGAGGTAATGACGCGGCGCCCCTCCCTGGCGGAGCTGGTCGGCGAACGTCCAGCGCCAGTTGAGCGCCGCATTCGAGGCGGCGCTGACGGCGAACGCAGGCAGGAATGCGATCAGCGGGTTGACGCCGACGGCCGTCAGTGCCCAGACGACGGGCACCATGATCGCGACGCCGCTCAGACCCACGATGCCGAACTTCCAGCGCCGCGCGGACCCGGGGACGTCCATGAAGAGCGAGCGCAGGTGGCGGAGATACATAAGCCCCTGGTTCATGCCGGCCTTGCTGGTGCCGAACTGGCGCTGCTCCTGCGTGACCGGTACATCGACGACGCGCAGGTTGGGCACGCAGACCAGGAGCTCCAGCAGGATCTTGAAGCCGACCGGCCGGAACTCGATGCCATCGATGAGCCTGCGGCGGCAGAGGAAGAACCCGGAGAGCGGGTCGGTCGACTTCCGAGCCTCCTTGAAGAGGCGCTGCGCCGCCATGGACGCGCCGCGGCTGACAGCGCGCCGGCTCCATCCGTCGAGCCCTCCGGTGCCGCCGCCGTCGCGCGTGTATCGGCTGGCGACGACCAGGTCGGCGCCCGCAGTGGCGCGGTCCAGCAGCAGCGGGATCACCTCGGGCGGGTGCTGCAGGTCGGCGTCCATGACACAGACGAACGTGCCCCGCGCGTGCCGGATTCCGGTGAGCACCGCCGTGGCCAGCCCGCCGGCGCGATCGGCGCCGCGGCGGATGACGGCCTTCACATCGGGGCGCTCTCGTTCCAGCGAGGCAAGGAGCTCGGAGGTGGCGTCGTCGCTGTCGTCGACGAAGACGAGCTCGAACTCCACGCCCTCGAGAGCGGCGGACAGCCTCGCCACGAGCGGCGCGACGTTGTCCGCCTCATTTCTGGTGGGGACCACCAGGCTGACCAGAGGAACGCCCATGGCCCGAAGGATACGGGCGTCTCCGACCTGCGGCTGCAGACCGTAAAGGGCCGTTACGTGGATCGCACAGATAGCACGCGCAGGTATTGTCAGGTCCAGGGCGTTGCAAAATTCAGAACGGCGCGCAAACGGAGACCGCTCGCCCCCGAGGCGGCACGGGGCGACGGCACATGGGATACAGCTGATCGGTGGGTAGCCGGACCCGTCAGGGGCTGATGGCCCTTGGGGATCAATCGCTCCTGTTCGCCGCGGCGGTGCGGGGCGTCTTCCAGCGACCCTTTTACCTCGGGGAGTTCCTCGAGCAGTGCCGCTTCATCCTCGGCGCCTGCTTCGTGCCGCTGCTGCTCACCGGACTCGGCTGGGGCGTCATCGTCGCCTTGGAGGCGGGCAACTTCTTCAAGCTGGCCGGCGCCGAGTGGCGCATCGGCGGCTTCATGGTGCTGGCCAACGTGCGCGAGTTCGCTCCGGTGGCGACGGGCCTGATGGTCGCCGCCGTGGCAGGGACCGCGATCACCGCGGACCTGGGGGCGCGAAAGGTGCGCGACGAGCTCGAGGCCCTGAGCGTCATGGGCATCTCGAACATCCTGTTCATCGTCGTGCCGCGATTCCTGGCGCTCGCGTTCATGACGGCCCTCTACAACATCCCGATGATCGCGTTCACCTGCCTGAGCGGCTACCTCGCCAGCCTGCTGCTCGTGGGCGTGAACAGCGGCGCGTTCATCAGCACGTTCTTCACCCAGGGAACGCTGCAGGACCTCTACGGCGGCGAGATCAAGTGCATCGTCTTCGGCATGCTCATCGCCACCATCTGCTGCTACAAGGGCATCAGTGCGCGCGGCGGCGCCGAGGGCGTGGCCCGCGCTGTGCACCAGGCCGTGGTGGCGTCCTTCGTGACCATCGAGATCTTCGAGTACCTGTACACCCCGACAGTGCTGGCACTGTTCCACAGCAACAACGTGCTGCGATGAGAGAGCCACAACCATGGCTGTGACGACAACGGGCCGCCCGGCACGTCCGCAGCCTCCACAGCCGCCCCGGCGCAGCGCGCCGCCCGCGGTGGTGACGGGCATGCGCGCACGCCTCGAGAACCTCGGCCGCATGGTGCAGTTCTCCGGCGGGGCGCTGGCGCACATCCCGCAGTCCACGCGCTACATGCGCGAGATCTGGTGGTACGCGGCGTTCATCGCGATCGGCTCGACGCCGGTGGCGCTTGTCCTCACGTACTTCACCGGCAGCGAGTGCAGCGTCGAGGCGTACTACTCGCTGTCGCAGATCGGCGCACAGTCGCTCGCAGGCGTTTTCAATGCCCTCTGCGACACGCGCGAGATCACACCGCTGTTCTTCGGCTTTGCCATTGGTGCCAAGGTGGGCTGCGGGCTGGTGGCGGAGCTCGGCACCATGCGGGTCAACGAGGAGATCGATGCACTAGAGGTCATGGGCATCCCCAGCAAGATCTACCTCGTCAGCACGCGCATGCTCGCGACGTTCATCGTGCTGCCCTTCATGTACCTGCTGGCGCTCGGCGTGTCGTACCTCGGCTCCTATGTCGTGCAGATGTTCCAGGTACCCGCGGGCACCATATCGAGCGGCATCTACAGCGACTACTTCTACCGTTTCATCAACCTGCAGGACATCGGGTTCTCGCTGATCAAAGCGGTCGTGTTCGCCTTCCTCATCGTGTGCGTCGCCGTGTACTACGGGTACAACGTCACCGGAGGCGCCGTCGGCATCGGCCGCGCGGTGGCGAAAACGATGGCGCTCGCGCTGGTCATCACCGTCGTCGTCAACGCGCTGCTCACGCAGGTCTTCTGGGGTGTGAACCCCAACCTGCCGATCCAGGTGTGACTCGATGAGCTCCTTCCAGCCCAACCCGGCTCCCGCGCAGCGCGGACCACTCGTGGTGCCGCCGGCGCCACGACCGTCCGGCTCGCCATGGAATCCGTCGCAGCAAGCGGCGCCCGGCAGCGTGCAGCGGCCGCCGTCGCAGTCGATGGACACGTGGCAGAAGGACGCCGTCATCGAGCTGCGCGAGGTGCACAAGGCGTTCGGCTCGCTGAAGGTGCTCGACGGCGTCACCGTCCGCATCCCGCGCGGTGAGATCACCGTGCTCATGGGTCCGTCGGGAACCGGCAAGAGCGTCACGCTGCGCCACATCGTCGGTCTGCTGCCGCCCGACCGCGGCGATGTCTACGTCGACGGCAACGACGTGCCCAAGCTCAACGAGCACGAGCTGCTGGCGCTGCGCCGTGGCATCGGCATGCTGTTCCAGGACGGCGCGCTGTTCAGCTCGATGAACCTGTACGACAACGTCGCCTTCCCGCTGCGCCAGCAGACGCGCAAGCAGGAGGGCGAGATTCGCAACATCGTGATGGAGCACCTGCAGGAAGTCGGCCTCGCCGGCGCTGAGAAGCGCATGCCCAACGAGCTGTCCGGCGGCATGCGCAAGCGTGCGGGCTTCGCGCGCGCGCTGGTGATGGAGCCGAAGATCCTGCTGTTCGACGAGCCCGACTCCGGCCTGGATCCGGTGCGCACGACGCTGCTCTGCGACCTCATTCGAGAGATCAGCGACAAGTACCACGCCACGAGCATCGTCGTCAGCCACGACGTCGGCGCGGTGCGCAAGTTCGCCGACAACATCGGCATCCTCTACAAGGGCCGGATGCGGCACTTCGGTACGAAGCGTGAGATCGAGATGAGCGACGACGAGTTCGTGCACCAGTTCTTCAACGCGTCCTCCGAGGGCCCGCTCGGGATGGATTGAGTCGATGCGCACCACTCGCTCTCTGATCGTCGGACTCGCAATGTTCGTCGTGGTCCTCGCCGGCAGCGGCTTCGCCTTCGCCTCGGTGGGACTCGGCGGTGGGTCCTCGCACACCATGCGCATCGAGTTCGCGAGCGCGGACGGGCTGGTCAGCGGCAGCGACGTGCTCGAGTCCGGCGCGAAGGTCGGCACTGTGCAGAGCATCGAGCCCACGCAGTCCAACTCGGCGCTGGCGACGGTGGCCATCGACGGCGCGCACTGGCCGCTGCGTCAGGGGCTGACGGTCGACATCCGCCCCAAGTCGCTGCTCGGTGAGAAGTACGTCGACCTGCACGATGGTCCGTCGAACCACGCCGCATACGACGCGTCGCTGACATTCCGCGCGGGCGACAACGCCGACCCCGTCGAGCTCGACCAGTTCATCAACTCGCTGGACCCGACGACGCGCACCGCGGTCCGTGTGCTGCTCGACGACCTCGGCGGTGGCGTCGCCGGCCGCGGCCAGGACCTGAACGCGGCCATCGCCGCGGGCAAGTCCGACCTGGCCAACCTCGCCATCACCGGCACCACGCTGAACAACCGCGACGCCGACCTCGACCGCATCCTCGTCGGCCTCGACGATGTGCTCAACACCATCACGTCGGACGCGCAGCTGCAGCAGATCAGCCAGCTCATCACCAACGCGCAGAACACGCTCAGCGACATCGAGGACGTGCAGTCGTCGTTCAGCCGGCAGTTCAGCGACGCGAACACCACACTGGCCGACCTCAACACCGCGCTCGACGGCGCTGTGGGGAACGGCAGCCTGGCGGCGACGATCGACGCCGCGACGCGGCTCATCCCTGCGCTGGGCGTGGGCACGCAATCCGAGGCGGCACTGCTCGCCGGCCTGGGTCAGATGACGCTGACCGGCAAGGGCACCAACATCCCCCAGGGCACGGGCTATTCCTCGCTGGCGCCGATCGAGTCGCTGATCCTCGGGCTGGTGCACGGGCCCACCACGCTCGGCGGAGCCATCGGCGCCAACGGGCACTCGATCACGCGCATCTGCCTCGAGCTGCCGCTGACCGAGCTCCCGGCCGCAAACGCCAGCTGCGACAACCCGAGCAGCGAGCTGCCCGTCGGCCTCCCGTCGATCCCCGTATCGATGGGCGGGGCCGGCGGCGCCAGCGGGCTCACGGCGTTCCTGGGTAGTTGACGTGAGAAGCCGCTGGAACCTGCCGATCTACGTGGCGTACGTCGCGCTGTCCTTCGTCGTGCTCGGTTTCATCGTCGTGCAGATGGGCATCACCTTCCCCTGGTCGCATCCGTACGCGATCACCGCGCAGTTCTCCGACGCCGCGGACATCCTCAACAACAACGAGGTGTTCATGAACGGCACGAAGATCGGCCACGTCGGCAACGTCAGCGTGACCAGCGGTCTCGCCAGCGTGCAGCTCGTCATCGACGACGGTCAGGCACTGCCGTTGCACACCGACGCGAGCGCCGAGGTGCGCAAGAAGAACCTGCTGGGTGAGACGTATGTCGACCTGCAGCGCGGATCCGCGGCCGCCGACATGCAGACGGGCGGCACGATCACGGTCAGCCACACGGTGCCCATCACCGAGATCGACCAGGTGCTGGCCATCTTCGACCCGGAGACGGTGCAGCGCGTGCAGCTGCTGATCAATGCGCTGGGCGACGCCACCACGAACAACGGGAAGAATCTCAATGCGGAGGCGACGTCGACCGATCAGCTGCTCACCCAGCTCAACGGCCCGGCCACCGAGCTCTCGGTGCGGCAGCAGCAGGTGAACGACATCGTGCTCGAGCTGCAGCGGCTGTACGGCATGCTCGCTCAGCAGCGTGAGCAGGTGAAGGAGGAGTTCACCACCTGGAACTCGGTGATGGCGCAGCTCGCAAATCAGGAGGCCGGCATCGCCGGCACCGTGCAACAGGGCGACGTGCTGCTGCAAAACCTCGACTCGCTGGTCACCAGCACGAGCCCCAGCGGCCAGTCGCGCGCCGCCGATATCAACACGCTGCTGCAGGACCTTGGCAACACCGGCAGCGATGGCGCCGTGACCAACGTACGCGCGTTCCTGGGCACGGCCAACTCGATCCTCGCCGCCATCGCGCCGTATCGCCAGTACGTGAACGATGTCTTCCCCGACCTGCAGACGTCGTTCGCCGACACCATCAACGTTAACGGCATCACACAGCACGTGTGGTCGGTGTATTCGGTCAACTGCCCGACTCCGTCCACGTGCAACGGCACCTCGCAGCCGGCGAGCGGCAACAGCGCCGCGCCGTCGAGCACGTGGGCGGCGCTGGGAGGTGGCGGATGAACCGAGGCGCCACCCAGCGCAACCTGTTGATCATCGTCGCATTCGCCGCCGCGTGCCTCATCGCGCTCGAGTTCCTCGCGGTGAACATCGGCCAGGGTGTGCCGTTCTCGCAGAACTACACGGTGCACGCGGTGTTCAGCGACGCTGACGGGGTGCCCGGGGCGGCCGACGTGCGCGTCAGCGGCGTCGACGTCGGGCGTGTCACCGGCGTCAGCTCCGACTCGAGCCATCCCGGCGAGACGGTGGTGACCATGGAGATCACCGACTCGCACGCGATCCCCGTGTACAGCGACGGGTTTGCGTCGGTGCAACCGAAGACGCTGCTTGGTGAGAAGTACATCGAGCTCACGGTGGGCAACGGGCACACGTCGGAGGCGATTCCGAGCGGCGGGTCGTTGCCCCCGAGCAGCACCGGTACGGCCGTCGAGAACGACCAGATCTTCAACGCGTTGGACGCGCAGACCCGGATGCAGACGCAGCAGGTGCTGGCGGCGCTCAACCTGGCCACGCAGCAGCGATCCGGCAACGTGCAGGACATCCTGCCGCAGCTGGAGCAGGTGGTGCAGGGGCTGGCTCCCGTCGCCCACGTGTACGAGCAGGACCAGCCGCAGGTCGACGGCATCCTCACGCAGCTCAACACGATCATGGCCGCGCTCGCGGACGAGCACGAGCAGGTTGCCGGGCTGCTCAGCAACGGCAACACGGCGCTGGCGGCCGTCAGCCAGAAGGACGTGGCGCTGAGCTCGTTCCTGGACCAGGCCGGCGGCTTCTTCGCACAGCTCAACCAGGCGGCGTCGAGCACGGTCGGCGCGCAGGAGCAGGCGATCGCCGCGCTGAAACCCGCACTCGACGCGCAGAACGCGTTCCTGCAACAGGTCGTCGGCCCGGTGTGCAACGGCCACACGTGCGGCATCGACCAGGTGTTCACCGGGACGCTGCTGGGCAACATCAACTATCCCAACGACCAGCTCAACGTCACAAACAGCCCGTCGAACACGCCCGTGCCCGGCATCAACCCGGAGCTCGTCACCAACGAGTGGGACTCGATGTTCAGCCAGCCCGCGAGCTCGCCGCCGCATCGCGCTCTGAACATCGTGCTCTCGCTGCACTGCAACGAGATCCTCTCGACGCTGAACAACCCGACGCTCAACCCGACCGGCGATACCCTCGGGCCGATCGAGCAACAGGTGCTGAACGCGCTGAAGCCCCTGGGGGTGACCTGCTGATGCTGGCGCAGCGGATCAGCCGCGGACTTGCGTCGAGCAAGGGCATGTTCCTGATCGCGCTCCTCGCCGGGGCGATGACCGGGAGCGCCTTCCTCGGGATCGGCGAGAGCAGCCACACGGTGACGGCACAGTTCCACGACGCCGACGGGCTCGTCGGCGGCAACGAGGTGCGCATCGCCGGCGTGGTGGCGGGGTCGGTGCAGTCGGTTGAGGCCACAGTTGACCCGAACACGGGCCAGCAGTACGCGACCGTTCGCTTCCAGGTCGACCCGAGTCACTGGCCGCTGACCCAGGGCACCGCGGTGGCGATCACCCCCAAGGGTGTGCTGGCCAACGTGTACCTCTCGGTCACGCCGGGGCCGTCGCAGAGCCCCTCGCTGGGCAACAACCCGGTGTTCACGGTGAGCCAGACGCAGAGCCCGGTGAGGCTCAGCGAGCTGTCCAACGTGTTCACGCCGTCGGTGCGCACCGCTATCCGCACGCAGCTGCAGGAGGGTGTGCTCGCGCTGGGCGGCGCCGGCGCACCCGACCTCAACAGCACGCTGTACTACGCCGATCCGCTCACGCGCGACACCGTGCCGATAGCACAGGTACTCGCGGATCGCACCCCGCAGCTGAACGACCTCAACATCGAGTTCAACACGATCACCGCCGACCTCGCGCGCGAGGACTCCAATCTGCGCCCGCTGATCCGCAACCTCGACACGACACTCGGGGTGCTGGCCGCGCGCGAGGGCGACCTGCAGGGCACGCTGGTCAACGGCGCCGCCGTCTTCAACCAGCTCAACGCCGCGCTGCGCGTTCCCGGCGCTGTGACGGGGCTGACCAACATCTTCAACCAGAGCGCTGCGGCGCTCACCTGCGCGGAGGCGCTCGGCAACGGCCTCGAGCCGCTGATCGCGTCGGTCAACCCCAACGTGTCGACGCTCGATGCGCTGCTCGGCGAGTTCATCACCGCGACCGGCTATTACGCTGATCCCAGCAACGTCGACTCGTTGCGCGTCAACGCGTTCCTCGCGGGCGGCGGGACGGAGAGCGGCGGCGTGCAGCAGGAGCACCAGAATGAGGGTCTCGGCTCCAGCGGCACGGAGTCGACGCATGGAATCGCGCAGCTGCCCGGCGGCTGCACGCTCTCCGGTGGAGGCGGGGCGTGAGCGGCCAGGGCCGCCGGCCGCTCGTCAACCCGCTGGTCGCAGGCTTCGCCGCAGGCGTGGTCATCGCGCTCGTCGTGGGCCTGATGGCGACGATCAACCTGACGTACGGAGCACCCTGGGCCGTGCAGCACACGCTCACCGCCGCCGTGTCCGACGCGGACGCCATGGCGGTGGGCAGCGACGTGCGCATCGGCGGGCGGGTGGTCGGCCAGGTGACGTCGGTGACGGCGCGGGGCGACCACACCGACATCACCTTCCACGTCGACGGCACCGACTGGCCGCTGCCGAGCGACACGTCTGCGAACGTGCGGCTGGCGACGCTGCTGGGGCAGAAGTACGTGCAGCTGAACCCCGGTCACGCGAGCGCGATGCTCGCGGACAGCGGCACCATCGGCCTGCAGGCGACGCAGCCGGTGGTCGACTTCGATCAGATCCTCAACACGTTCGATCAGCAGACGCGGCAGTCGCTCACGACGTTCCTGACGACCCTGTCGCAATCGGTGCAGGGGCAGGAGGGGACGCTGCAGCAGCTGGCACCTTCGCTGAGCGATCTCTCGGTGCACAGCCAGGTGCCGACGCAGGAGCTGGCCAGCCGGGATCCCGAGCTCAACTCGATCCTCACCAACCTCGGCATCACCGCGGCCCAGCTCGACAAGAGTCGCAACGACCTCGCCGGCGTGATCGACAACCTCAACCAGGTGACCGCGACGCTGGCCTCCAACAACGGCGGTGCGCTCAAGAGCTTCATCAGCAACACCGACGCGATCCAGCAGACCGCGAACGACGTGCTGGGTCAGGGACGCGCGTCACAGCTGGGCGCGTCGCTTCAGGAGCTGGGCGGCTTCACCAACGGCGTGACGCAGCTCGTCACCGACACGCTGCCGCAAACACAGTCGTTCACGCAACCGGTCGGCAACACGTCGCCGGCAGCGCCCCCCGCGGCCGCTGTGAGCCAGGAGCACAACTCGCCGGCGCAGTCCGGGCTCAACCTGCTGTACGAGATCGCCGATGCGACGTCGCAGGCCGATGCGCCGAACAACTTCTTCCTCCGCCAGAACGTGCAGACGGTCGACGTCGGCGGGCTGCTCCTGCCGGGAGGCGTGGCGCTGCCGTCGACGCTGGCGACGCCGACTCTGCCGTCGCTGCCGACACTGACGCTGCCATCGCTGCCGCTGCCTCTGCCACCCGTGTGCCTGCCTGCCATCGGCTGCATCGGCGGCACCCCGGCGCCGGCACCGACGGCGAAACCCACACCGAAGCCAACCTGCATCGCCGGCATCATCTGCCTGAGCTCGTACACGGCCAGCGATGATTCCGCCGTCGCCGGCGCGGCTGCCCGCGTCAACTGGCTGGAGCTGAGCTGGTGGTGACCTCGGCGCCGCCCCGGCGCACCCTCCAACCCGTGACCGCGGAGCGACGCCGCGGGGTCGACCCGCTTTGGACGGGTGCCATCACCGCCGTTGCGCTCATCGTCGTGCTGCTGGCCGTCCTCATCAGTGGCGTCCCGGGCGGGCCGGAGATCCCGGGCCCGTGGAACCAGAACATGACGCTGCACGTGCAGCTGGCCGACTCGCACGCGCTGGAGCCGCACGCGAGCGTTGAGATGTCGGGCGTGAAGGTGGGCGAGGTGCAGAGCGTCGCCATGCAGGGCAACGTCGCCGTCGCCAACCTTCATCTGTATCAGCAGTACTCGACGATCCACCGCGACGCCACCGTTTACCTGCGCCCGCACGGACTCTTCGGTCCCAAGTACATCGACATCGCTCCCGGCACGCGCGCCGCTCCAGTGCTGCGCGACGGTGACACGATCGGCGTCTCCCAGACGGTGGAGCCCGTCGACCTCGACGCAATCCTGCAGGCGCTGCAGGCGCCGGAGCAACAGAACCTGCAGACCGCGCTCATCGAGCTGGGTCAGGCCGCGGCGGGTCAGGGCGATGACGTCAACCATCTGCTCGCGTCGGCCAACTCACTGACGCAGGTGCTCGACTCGCCGCTGCGCAACCTGGACAAGGTGGCGCCGCAGCTGAGCGACATGCTCGTGAACAACGACTCGTTCAACGCAGCGCTTGCGCAGACGCCGCTGGACCAGATCGTGGCCAACAGCGAGGCGACCTTCAAGGCGTTCGCGGACAACGCGGGCCATCTCAACTCGCTGCTGGTGCACGCCAATCACACGCTGAGCTCGCTGCAGACCGCGCTCAACGGCAACGGCCAGAACCTCGGCAACGCGCTCGCAATGCTCGGTGCGCAACAGCCGACGCCGTCGACGTTCTCGGTGCCGGGGCAGCCGACACCCGCGTCCCTCAGCGTCGTGCAACAGCTGCAGGACTTCTCGTACCTGCTGGGGCTCTTCGGTGACAACCTGACCGGCAACGATCCCGGCTACCACTCCGCCGACGTTCGCAACGGGATCAACGGCGCCATCACCAACGTGGCGTCGGCGCTCTCCGGGTTCGACAACAGCTGTCAGCTCGCGCTGCCCGGACAGCCGGCGCCGAATCACTGCCCGACTGCTACGCAGCTGGCGAACCAGGATCACTATCTCCAGGTCGAGGTGTTCAACCTCATCCAGGGGCTGCCGATACCACAGGCCGGCTCCGGGCCGCTGTGCCTGCCCTCGCCCGCGAATCAGTGCATCAATCTCCCGATCTCGCAGCGCAGCATCGCCGGCAGCCCGATGTACGCCGGCGACTTTTCGAGCGGATTCGGTTCGATATTCGGCTCCTGACCCTATGATCCTGGAGTGATTCGCTCCGGCGATCGCCTCGCTCGGATGGCAGGCCCCATGTCACGCCACCCGCGGCGCTTTGCACTCATCGCAATTGTGGTCGGCGTGCTGGGCGCACTCGGATTGCTGCGATTCTCGGTCGACTCCGGGGAATCGCTGCTTGTTGGCAGCAACTCGGCTGCGGGCCAGACGTACGCGAGCTTCACCAAGAGCTTCGGATCGGATCCGATCGTGCTCGTCTTCTCAGCGCACAACCCGACGGCGCCCTATCTCGAGTCCAACCTGCAGAAGCTCGGCGCACTCGAGATCGACCTGGCACACGACCCGCGCGTTGCGTCGGTGCTGGGCCCCGGCACCGCCGCGGGCTCCCTGCGCCAGGCTGCGCTCGCCGAAGTGGCCAACGTGCTGACGGAGTACCCGTACTTCGTCGCCGAGACGGACTACATCGAGCAGCTGCAGGCGGGCGCGACCGATCAGAACGCGCTGACGCAGCGGCTGCAGACCGACATCACCGACGCACGTGCGCTGCTGACGCTGTACGTTGTCAAGTCCGCGAGTGACGCGCACAATGCGCGCGCGGCGTACACGCAGAAGACGGGCGACCTGGTGATCGACTCGCGCGAGAAGGCAGTTGACGCGCCCGTGGCCCAGGACCCTCTGCCGCCACTCTGGGCGGAGTATCTTGCCGGCCCGGGCCAGCCCACCGACCAGACCCAGGCGCGAGACTTCTTCGACCGCGTCACGGCGGCCTTCGGCGACTGCGACGACCAGATCGCGTCGCTGCTGAAGATCAACCCGAGCTGCCAGGTGTTCTTCGAACGCACCCTGCTCGATCTGCCCAGCTGCCCGCAGGTCAACACCGGCAAGTTCTGCACGCCGAAGTCGCAGTGGGCGGCGGTGCTGCCGGCGCCGTCGAGCGGCGGTGAGTCGCAGCAGATCCTCACCATCCGGCTCAAGCCGGAGTACGTCGGCGGTGCGACCGTTGCGGCCAAGGGCTGCAACAACCCGTGCAACGTGAGCACGCTCGTCGACAAGATCGACGGCGAGCTGTCGCACGGGATCGCGACCGACTCGTACACGCAGTCCCTGGGTGCGAGCTCGCTCTCGTCGCTCAAGCAGCTCGGGCCCCTGCACCCCACGGAGTGTGGCGGCGCCACCGCTCAGCAGGACCAGGCGTGCAGCACCGCGTTCCACGACGCGCGGCTGGTGGACACCCTCGCCGGCGCACCGCTGCTCGCCCATGGCGTCGTCGACTCGATGACGCAGCTGCTGATCATCCTGTTCCCGGTCGCGCTGCTGGTGATGCTGGTCATCCTGCTGACGCTGTTCCGCGTGCGCGGTCGCGCGTGGCCGTTGCTCGCGGCGGTGGGCGCAACCGTGCTGACCGTGGGCATCTCGCTGCTGACCGGCACGCCGATCACACCCGCCGTGCTCGCCGGGGTCCCGGTGCTCGTCGGTCTTGCAGTCGACTACGCGGTGCAGTTCGTCGCCCGCTTCGACCAGGAGCGGATTCGCTCGCCCGGCACCGAGACGGCGCTGCGCGCCGTGCTCGAGCACGCCGGTCGCGCCACGATGATCGCGGCCGTCGCAACCATCGCCGGCCTGCTCGCGATGGCGCTGGTCAGCGGCATCGACGGCGGCCCGCTCGTCGCCGTGCCACTGGTCGCCGAGTTCGCGCTCGTGCTCGTCGGCGGTGTCGTGCTCGCGTGGCTCGCCGGACTC
>JBOHUE010000098.1:0-8519 GCA_050734185.1 Candidatus Dormibacteria bacterium
CGCATGCCCGCGCCGCCCGTGGTGGGTGACGCGCATGCCCGCGCCGCCCTTGGTGTGTGATGCGCACGCGCGCGCCGCCCATGGTGGGTGGCGCGCATGCCCGCCCCGCCCGTGAAGGGTGACGCGCATGCCCGCGCCACCGGACCATCACGGAGCCGCCCGACGCGGCCTCGGAGCACAGTGGGCGGCGAGTGCTGAGCGGCGAGCCGCCGCCTGAAAGTTGATTGCCCAAGGAACGCTGACATGGCGGCTCGACCGCGTGTCCGGCGGTGCGGGTATGCCGTCACCCGCGCCGGGGGTGCGGGTATGCCGTCACCCGCGCCAGTGGCGTGGGTGTGCCGTCCTCCCGGACAACTGCTGCGACGCACCACGCACCACCGGCGCGGGGACGCGGTCGCTACGAGGCGACCCCGGCCTTCTTCGTGTCCTTGTCCTCGCGCCCGCCGTAGAGGATCTCCTCGAGGTCGTCGCCCTCGATGGTCTCCACTTCCTGCAACTTCTTGGCGAGCGCGTCGAGCGCGGGGCGGCGCTGCTCGAGCACCTCGGTCGCCTCCATCCGCGCCCCCTCCAGCAGCTGCCGGACCTCGGTATCAATCGTTGCGGCCAGCTCTGGTGAGTACTGCGTGATGAACTCGCCGTCGCCCATGAGGCGGGGCACGTTCATGCTCAGCGAGATCGCCCCCACCTTGTCGCTCATGCCGAGCTCGGTGACCATGCGCCGGGCCAGCGCGGTGGCCCGCTCAATGTCGTCCTGGGCTCCGCTGGTCGGCTCGCCGGAGATGATCTGCTCGGCCGCGCGGCCACCCATCAGTGACGTCAGCCGCGACTTCAGCTGTCCCCTCGTCGCGAGGCGGCGTTCCTCCTCCTGCACGAACCAGGTGTGGCCGCCGGCGCGCCCGCGCGCCACGATCGAGATCTTGTGGACGTGGTCGGTGGCGTTCACCGCCGCCGAAACAATTGCGTGTCCGGACTCGTGATACGCGACCAACTCCTTGTCCGCCGGCGTCAGCATCGCGCTCTTCCGCTCGGGGCCGGCCATGATGCGCTCAACCGCCTCGGAGAGCAGCGCCTGGCTGATCGCCGTCTGACCACGCCGCGCGGCCAGCAGGGCCGCCTCGTTGACAACGGAGGCGAGGTCCGCGCCGGAGAAGCCCGCGGTGCGCCTGGCCAATGCGTTCAGGTTCACGCCGTCGTCCAGCGGCTTGCCGCGGACGTGCACTTCGAGGATGCCGACGCGGCCGTTGAGGTCCGGCAGGTCGATGAACACGCGGCGGTCGAAGCGTCCGGGCCGCAGCAGCGCCGGATCGAGCACGTCGGGCCGGTTCGTCGCGGCGAGCACCACAACCCCCGGCTCGCTCTCGAACCCGTCGAGGCCGACGAGGAGCTGGTTGAGGGTGGCCTCGCGCTCATCCTGGCCGCTCACCGCCGATGCGGTGCGGCCGCGGCCCACCGCATCGAGCTCATCGATGAACACGATCGCGGGCGCCGCAAGCCGCGCCTCGCGGAAGAGATCGCGGACGCGGGCGCTGCCGACGCCGACGAAGATCTCGACGAAGTCCGAGCCGGACATCGAGAAGAACGGCACGCGCGCCTCACCGGCAACTGCCCGCGCCAGCAGCGTCTTCCCGCAGCCCGGAGGGCCGACGAGCAGGATGCCGCTCGGCACGCGCGCTCCCATCTGAAGGAATCGCTGCGGCGCCTCGAGATAGTCGCGGATCTCGACGAGCTCCTCGACGGCTTCGTCGACGCCGGCGACGTCCTTGAACGTGATGCGCGTCTCGCCGTGTTTCACCCGGCGCGAACCCGACTGCCCGAACTGGGTGAGCTGCCCGCCACCCTGGCGGATGGACAGGAAGACCAGCACGAATGCGTCGATGAAGATGAATGTCGGAATGACGAAGATCAGTGGCGCCAGAGCCGACTTCAACGACTGCTGATCGATCGTCGTCGGAACGCGCGACGTCTGCAGCGCCTGCAGCATGTTCTGGAAGAGCACGTTGCCCTGCACCGCGCCGCCGTACGAGATCCAGTACTGACCGGCGTCGTACTGGCCGGTGAGCCGGCCGTCCTGCACATCGACGGTCGCGCTCTCGATGCGGTTCGCGCGGATGTCGCTCAGGTATTCGTCGTAGCGCAGCTGGTCGCCAGGCGAGGATGGCTGGACCAGCACGATCACAAGGACGAACGCGATGACCAGCAGCAGCAGGCCCGCAATCAGAAGCCGGACGGTCCTCTTCTGGTTGGCCGTCGAGGCCTGGTTGGCGGGACGCTCCTTCTTGCGACGCCCGAACGCGCGCCGCGAAGCCTCCCTCTTACTCCTTCCGCGAAACAGCACTGGCTGACTGTAACGCCTGGACGGGTTGCCGAGCAATGCCCGTCACGTCGAGGATCCGTTTTTGATCGAGCGTGTCCTCGACGAGCAGAGCCTCGACCAGGTCGTCGAGCTGTTTGCGGTGGTCCGTCAGGAGTTTCCGGCCCTGTGCGGTGCACTCTTCGATGATCCGCCGCACCTCCGAGTCGATCAGCTCGGCCGTCGCGTCGCTGTATATGCGCTGCGCACCTAGCGGCGATGGTCCATCCGACTCGCCGAAGTTAATGGGCCCCACCTTGTCGCTCATCCCCCACCGCGTGACCATCTCGTACGCGATGCGTGTCACCTGCTGGAGGTCCGCCTCCGCGCCCGTGGTGACGACGCCGTAGACGATCGACTCCGCCGCGCGGCCACCGAGCGCCGACGTGATGCGCCCGCGGAGATAGTCCTCGGGATAGTTGCTCCGGTCATCGACGGGCGACTGCACCGTCGCCCCGAGCGACTTGCCGCGGGGCACGATGCTGACGCGACGCACCGGATCGCTGCCGGGAATCAGCAGACCGAGCAACGCGTGACCGGCTTCGTGATACGCGATGCGCTTGCGGTCGTCCGCGCTCAGCGCGATCTTCCGCTCCGTGCCGAGCTGCACCTTCTCCAACGCGTCGCCGAAGTCGGCCTGCGTCACGGCGTCGTGGTTGCGCGACGCTGCGAGCAGAGCCGCCTCATTGACGAGGTTGCGCAGGTCGGCGCCGACGAGGCCGGTCGTCTGCTGCGCGATGGAGTCGATGTCGACATCGCTCGCGAGCTTCACGCCGCGCGTGTGCACACGGAGGATTGCGGCGCGACCTGCGCGGTCCGGCGGCGACACGTAGACCCGACGGTCGAAGCGTCCCGGGCGGAGCAGCGCCTCGTCAAGAACATCGGCTCTGTTCGTGGCAGCAATGACAATAACGCCTTCTCGCGAGTCGAAGCCGTCCATCTCCGTGAGGATCTGGTTCAGCGTCTGCTCCTGCTCGTCGTGACCACCGATTCGCACCTGGGTCGCGCGGCTGCGCCCAACCGCGTCGAGCTCGTCGATGAAGATGATCGCGGGCGCAAGCGCGCGCGCCTGCTTGAACAGATCGCGGACGCGCGCAGCGCCGACACCAACGATGGCCTCGACGAACTCGCTCGCCGAGATGCTGAGAAACGGAACCCGCGCCTCACCGGCCACCGCCCGCGCCAGCAGCGTCTTGCCCGTGCCGGGCGCGCCGACGAGCAGGACACCCTTGGGGACGGTGCCGCCGAGCCGCGTGTACTTCTGTGGGTCACGCAGGAAGTCGACGACCTCCTCGAGCTCCTCCTTTGCGTCGTCGATCCCGGCGACGTCTGCGAACGTCGTGCTCGGCCGGTCTCCCTGGATCACCCGCGCGTTGCTCTTTCCGAAGCCCATGATGCCGGCGCCACCGGTTGCGCGGGCCGCATACCGGCTCAGCAGAACGAAGCCGCCGATCAGAAGGATCGTCGGACCGAAGCTCAGGAGAATCGTGAGCAGGGTGTTCTGCGACGGCACCTGCGCAGTCACCTCGACGTTGTGGTCTTCGAGCAGCTGCTCGAGGCCGTCGCCCGCGCCGCCGGCGCCGACCAGCGTGGAATTCGCGTACGTCGGCACGACGGTCTGGAATTCTTTGGAGCGGGTGCCGCCGCCGGGTGCTGTGATCTCGATGTTGGTCGTGCCTTGGATCTGATCACCGGTGGCGGTGATCGCCTTGACGTTGCCGCTCGCGACCTGTTGCTTGAACTCGGTGTACGGGATGGTGTTCACGTTGCCGCCGCTCCCCGACAGCACGTTGGTGATGACGATGTTCACCACGAGCAGGATCAGGAATGCGATCAGCCATCCCCAGCCGACGCCGAAGCGGTTGCCGCGCTGCGGCTGCTGCTGCCGGTTCTGATCCGTACGCAGGTTCGGGTTCGGCGGCTGCTCTGCTGCGGGCATCTCTTTGGCGCTCGACTATAGCGGCGGCTTAACGAGCCATCTCACCTCTTTACTCGCACCCGATGTTCGCGGATCATCCATGCGCGTCGGCGCGGAGCCGGAGCGTCCATCGCAGCTAAAACAGACCACTCAGGGAGACTGCAAATGTTGCGCACCATCGGTTTCATCGGCACCGCGTCGGCCGCGGTCGTGCTCGCGGCGTGCGGATCGTCGACCGCCACCACCCCGACACCGCCCGCCAACCCAGGAGGTCAGTCGACGGCAACGCCGGCACCGGTGCAGACGCCCACCCAGGCTCCGGCATCCCTCAACCTGTCGGGGACGTGGACCGGTCAGTACAGTGGCCCGTTCAATGGGACGTTCTCACTCACCTGGACGCAGACCGGCCCAGCGCTCAACGGCACCATCAAGCTCTCGTCGCCGGCGGACACGCTCGGCATCAGCGGCGGCGTGACCGGCAGCACGATCAACTTCGGCGCGGTCGGTGTGGTCACGTACACCGGTACGGTCTCGGGGAGCACCATGTCCGGCTCGTACATCGACGTCGCCAACGGTCAGAGCGGGTCGTGGAACGCGTCGAAGTCCTAGTCGCAGCGCCTGCGCCGTCTGGTGAGGATGTGCTACCACCGCTGTAATGCTCGATGTCCCGAAACACCCCGTGCTGCACGGACATCCGTTGCACGCGATGCTCTCGGACCTGCCCATCGGGCTGCTGCCGGCCGCGGCAGCAGCCACGATCGCGGCGGGCAAACGCACGCGGCGCAACCGCAGAGCAACGCAGGTCGCCGACCTCATCACGTTGATGACCTTCGCGTCGGCCGCCGGCGCGGCAACGGTCGGCATCTGGGACTGGGTCACGATCCCGCGTTCGCATCCCGCGTGGGTGCCGGCGACGATCCATGGCGCCCTCAACGTGGCCGGCGTCGCCGCACTCGGAGCGGCGACGTTCCGACCTCGCCAGCGCGTTGCACTGCTGGCGGCGGTGGGCGGAGGAGCGCTCGTCGCGAGCTGGCTCGGCGGTGAGCTGGTGTTCGCGCACGGCTGGCGCGTGAAGCCCGCAGAGGAGTACGAGATCGTCGCCGAGCGCGTGCGGTCGACCGGCGACGGCGAGGTCATCGGCGTGGCGCGAGATGAGGTCTCCCGTTTCGAGCGCGAGAAAACCTTCCTGGCCTGAGCCGCAGGTCGACGCCGTGGTCACGCGGAGCGGTGTGCCGGTGCTGGAGCAGAAGGCGGAACGAGCCCGCGCCTAGATGCGGCGCGTAAGTCTCATGCGAATCGGCGCGTCGGGGACAAGCACGAAGATGCCGCGGGGCTGCACTGGGCGCTCGTTGACGCACTCCATCGCATAGCGTTGCAGCAGGCGGCCGATGACAAGCGGCGCCTCAACAAGGGCGAGGTTGCTGCCGATGCAGGTGCGTGGTCCGGCCCCGAACGGGATGTACGTGTACGCAGCATGGCCGCGCTCGGCCTCCTCGGCGTCGAGGAATCGGCTCGGGTCGAACGTATCCGGATCGTTCCAGTACTTCGGATGCCGGTGCAGCGTGTACGGCGAGATCGCCACCACCGACTGCGCTGGGATCTCCGTGTCGCCGATGCGGTCCGCCTCCAGCGCGCGACGGCCGATGATCCAGGCGGGCGGATACAGGCGCATCGTTTCGCGCACCACGGCGAGCAGATACGGCAGGCCCGGAAGCTGCTCGCGGGTGAGCGGTTCGTCGCCGGCGACGGCGTCGATCTGGGCCAGCAGCTCGTCATGAACCTGGGCGTTGGTGGCGAGCAGGTAGCTGGCCCACGTGATCACGCTCGCCGTCGTCTCGTACCCCGCCAGCAGCATCGTCTTCACGTGGTCGAGCAGGCCGCGCTCGCTGCCGTCGTCGGTCCCCGACGCGCGGAGCGCGCCGAAGAGGTCGTCGAAGACCGGCGCCCCAAGCCGCTCCGTGACCAGTCCACTCGTCAGTTCGTGCAGCACCACCTGCGCGAGAAGAAACGGCTCGGCGCTGAGGTCGGTGAGCACCGGCAGCGCATCCGTGAGGATGTGCACAAGCCGGCCGTCCCAAGCCGACGTGTCGGCGCTGAACAGGGCCTTGGCCGTGACGCGGAAGGTGAACTGCGACATCGCGAACGAGAAGTCGATCGGTTCTCCCGTCGCCGCCGCGTCATCCCAGTCGCCGCTCATGCCGTCGAAGATCTCGTTCACCGCGTCGGCGAACGCGGGGACGCGCCGCCGCGCGAAGTACGGCTGCATCACGGAGCGCTGCCGCCGCCACACCTCGCCTTCGCTCGTCAGGAGCGCGCTGGCGATCGTCGCGTCGAAGCCCGCGTTGATCGGCGTGTCCTTTGAATAGGACGCGTGCCGGTCGACGAGCACGTGGCGAACGTACTCGGGACGGTTCACCAGGAACGACTGCGGCTGTCCCGACGCGTAGACGAAGCAGTCACCCTTGCGGCGCGCCAGCACCGAGAGGATTTGCAGCGGATCTCGACGCGTCGAAGGTTGAAGAGCTGTGACCAAAAGGTTCCCCATCCTCGGAACTGGTCCGGGGATTGTAGGCACACCCGTTCACAAGGAGAGCCCGGAGCTGCCGGGCTCCGAGCTCCTTGTCCCCCTCCCGGGTGGAGCGATCCGGAAGCCGGGCACGGCGCCCGGCTCCCGGGATGCCCGTCTCAGCAGCCCTTGTGGTTCTGCACCCAGGTGCAGTCCGGCTGGGACACTGCGCCCGACGATCCCCCATGGTCGGTGGAAGTCACGACCGTCGTCGGGGTTGCGCTGGTGGCGGTGGCGATGCGGATGAAGTACCCGCCCGCCATCGCTGCGATGAGCAGCGCCAGCGCGAATAAGACGAGCACGGCCTCCCTCGGGGCGTTACGAACGCGAGCCTGTGCCTGCATAGCCATATCTCCTGGACCGCCGCTCCCGCCGCCGGGGGCTCGAGCCGTCCTCACCCCTCCTGCGCCAGGAATCGCCTGGCGATGTCAGGCGGTGACGTACCAGCGTGTTGGCGTGGCCGGGTCGTAGACGCAGAAGGTGCCCGTGCGCACCGACAAGCGGAGATGACGGCCCAGCGCGGGCTGCGCCGCCTCGATGCGACCGATGGTCTCGCGCAGCCGCCACGTGACGGCCTTGCGAGCCCGCTCCGCCGGGTCGAGGACGCGCCGGCTCTTCCCCATCAGCCCGACCGCGGCGCCGAGCTCGTCGATGATGAACTCGCGCTCCTGGCGCACCCGCGAGGCGCGCTCGGGGTCGTTGGCGTCCTCCGCTTCGGCGAGGTCTGCCTCGAGGTCGATGAGCCGCTGCCGGTATTCGGCCCGCGCACGCTCGTCGAGCACCTCGCCGGCATCGCCCTCGACTCGGAGGTCGAGATCTGAGCCCGCCCGCGCGCGGCTGCTCGACACCGGCACCGCCGCGCCGGCAAGGTCGACCGCCGCGATCTCTGTGCCGGGATTGGCCAGGAGACGGGCGAGGTCACGGACGCCCTTGGCGTCCTTCAACCGAACCACGCTGCCGCCGTAGGTCATCGACCAGAACTCGGCCTCGCGTGCGAGCCTTCCGTGGGCGGCGTCGGCAGCCGCCGGACCCGTGGCTACCGCAGCGGGCGCGGCGAGTGCGAGCCGCACGGCCGCAGCGGGCGCTTCCAAGCCGGTGATGGAGACCGAGCATCGCTCCGGTGCTCCGAGCCCGGTCGGCAGATCCGATCCGAGCGCCGCGAACGACGACTCGCTGAGCAGGATCTCGCCGCCGCGCGCCTCGGCATGAAGCCGGGCCGCGAGGTTCGCGGCGTCGCCGACGACCGTGACGCGGTCGCTTTGCCGCACGCGCCCGATGATCGCGTCGCCGCTGGCGATGCCGGCCGCCACCGCCCGATCGAGGCGGACGCCGGTGCGGACCAGCTCGAGGGCCGCCTCGACCGCCTGGCGGGCGTGCGCGGGGTACCGCCCGCTCACGTTGAAGGTCGCCATGACCACGTCGCCGGCGAATTCGTCCACCACCCCGTGGTGCTGTTCGATTGCGAGTGCGGCCCAGCGCCGAAGCGCCTCCATCGGGTCGGCGCCACCTCGCGACGGCTCGCCGGTGGCGCGGACGTCGGCCACCAACACTGTCACCTCACGGCTGCCAAGCCGTTCGATGTCACCCGACGACGTCGGTGCCGTCGAGCCCTCGGCCGCCGCCAGGCTCAGCGCAGACGCGGCGGGCTCGCCGCTGAGGTCGACGCCGGCGGTACGCGCCGCTTC
>JBOHUE010000099.1:0-2513 GCA_050734185.1 Candidatus Dormibacteria bacterium
CGGCGCCGGTGTGCGAGTTGCGCGCGGTCGGCACGTTGGCCGGGAGGTCGACCGCGGCCGGCGCGCCACTCGCCCAGGTTGCGCGGAAGTGCGTCGGGTCGCGCCAGTTGAGGCTCGCGCCGGGGAGCGCAGCAGCGACCTGCGCCTGCCCGGGGGCATCATCGAAGACGCCGTCAACCACCAGCCCGGCGCTTGGATCGACGTGTGCGGCGAACATCACCGCTGTCGGCGGGATGACGCTGAAGTCGATGTTGATGCCCTGAGCGCGGCCCGCGATCGAGATATCGAGGTGGTGTTTCGAGCCGAGCGGCAGGGGCGACGTCGATGTGATCACGTCCGTGCCCGAGGACGTGAAGCTGAGTGACGTCTTGTCGATCTGCCCCGTCACGTCCTGCTGGCGAAACGCTGTCTCGGCGTGCAGCCGGAGATCGAGCGTTGGCGGGACCTGCGCGTTTCCCGGGGTGAGCGTCTGGCCGCCGGCGGACACGGAGATGAAGCCGTACTGTGGCGCAGAGTCGGCAAACGGGAGCCCGCAGGCGGAAACGAGAACGGACGCGGCGATGGCCACGCTGACCAGCCGGTGGTGCATCGAATAACCAGTCTACGGGGCGCGTCTCTCCGGAGCCGCCGGCTTCAGCGGACGGTGATCGCGAGAGCAACCGACAGCGGCGCCTGATTGGTGCCCGGGTAGTCGGCGGGGATGGTGGCGATGACGTGGAAGACGGTGCCCGGCGGCGTCCCCGGCGGGATCGTCAGCTCGGCGCCGGGAACGGCAGCCGACGCTCTGGAACCGAGCTGCTGAGGCGCTGGGGCGACGGCGTTTGGATTGAACGCGCTGCTGGGGGCCGTCACGATCGACGACGAGATCCCGGTGAGGGTCAGGCACGGCGCGACGCTGATCGACGCCGCTGACGCTGACGCGCCCGGCGCCGCCACCTCCGGTGCGGGCGCGGTGAGGACCGCCGACAACTGGATCGTCGATCCGGCCGCCACCGACTGGTCGCTCGCTGCCAGCGTGAGCTCCTGGCCGGGGCGCGAGGGGTCGCCGGCGCTGACGCGGTAGCCGTAGGGCGCCAACGCGCTCGTCCCTGCGGTCGGGCACGAGGCAGGCGAGAGCGGCGCAGCGCCGGCAATGGCGCGCTGACTGGTCGCGTTGGGGGACGCGCTGCCGGTTGAGGCCGGCGCGCCGCCGCGGCTCAGGGCGAGCACGACGATGGCCAGTGCCGCGACTGCCGCGACACCGGACGCCGCGCCGAACGGCAGCGTCCGCGGGATGAGCTTGCGCAGCCATGCCGCTGCCGTCGCGCGCTCTGCGACCGGTGCGCCGCTGGGCAGGTGCACGGGAAGCGGCATTGCCGCGTGTGGCAGCCGCCGCACCCCGTCGACGGACTCGCGGAAGGCCGCGAACGACGCAGCGCACGTGTCGCACGACGACAGGTGCGCGTGGAAGGCGGTGTCCTGCCGCGGAGAGAGATCGTCGTCGACCGCTGCGGAGAAGAGCTGATCGACGTGGTCGGTGGCCATTACGAGCCTCCGTCAGCGGTGCGAGCCAGAGCGCCGCTGCGTTCGAGCTCCGCGACGAGCAGGTGCCGTGCGCGGTTCAGGCGCGACTTCACCGTGCCGATTGGGATGCGGAGTGCGTCCGCGATCTCCTCGTAGCTGAGGTCGTTGACGTCGCGCAGCACGACGGCGGCGCGGAAGTCCGCCGGGAGGTTGAGGAGCGCGTCCTTGATTGCCGCGGTCTGCTGTCGCGCGACTGCGGATGCTTCTGGTCCGAGCCCGGGGTCGGGCAGTTCGATGACGTTGCCGGCCTCGTCGGCGAGCGGCGTGGTTGGGCGGCGTGTGCTCCGCCGTTGCACGTCGCGCGCGCAGTTGATCGCGACGCGGAACAGCCAGGCGCGGACGGTGCGGCCGCGCAACTCTGGAAGGCGCGTGTATGCGCGGAGAAAGGTCTCCTGGACGACGTCTGCCGCGTCGTACGGGGTGCCGAGGATTCGCAGCGCCATCGTGTACAGGTCGTCCTGGTTGCGGGTGACGATGGCGGCAAAGGCGTCGCGGTCGCCACGACGCGCCCGCTCGAGGAGCGCCTCGTCGTCCATCAATTGAGAGTACGCGCGAGTGGTGGTCTCTGTTCCCGTTCGCGAACCCGCTCTGTTGCGCGTCAACGCTGCGGTTGTCCGCAGCTATTCCGTTCTAGAGAACAGCCGTTTGGTATGGACGCGACCCGAGAGGTTCAGTTCTCACCATGCGATCATCACCGTGAGCAGGCGGCGGTGGAGTAATTGGTAGGCTCGATAGACTCAAAATCTATTGTCCGAAAGGACGTGTGGGTTCGACTCCCACCCGCCGCACTTCGCCAAACGGTTCTGCGGGACGTGGTCGTTAGCGGCTAGCAGGGTGTTGATTTTCGATCTCTGAGGGCCACCCACTGCTGACGCGGGTATGCGAGTCTTCGGGCAACGCCGTCAACGCCGCCTCGGAGATCCAGCATGCGTGGCACCACAGATCCGCAG
>JBOHUE010000100.1:0-9708 GCA_050734185.1 Candidatus Dormibacteria bacterium
TGGCTCACGCCCACGCTTGCCGATACCATCTCTCGACACCCCGCTCTCGCACGAGGGCGGACCATCTACCCGCTGGTGACTCTCACAGAGGGTGGACCAACAAACGGGGTCCGGTCAGTATCGCTGACGAACCCTCGGCCGCAGTTGGGTCCGTTGCGGCCTCTGCCTGCTGGATCGCGATGAGTATGCCGACTTCCTGAAGATGCGGATGCTTACGAGGCTACGCGCGGCGAATCAGCGGCACGCGTGGAGAACAGGGTCGTTTTCACGAGTCGGCGCTGCGGCGTGTGGGCGCACTGGTCGCCCCGACTGAGCACTCGTTCTAGGGAAACGATGCTCGCATGGTCAGTTACGCAGTCGTCGGACGTAGATAATCCGGGCAGATGCGCTCGCTCGGTCTCCTTCTTGTCTCGATTGTGGCCTGCGCTGACATCGCTCTTATGATCCTCTGGCTACGACCGCTCACGCGAAGAGCCTGGAGCGAGGGCGGGGCTGCGTTGCGTGCGACCGTGTCAGCGATCGGCTTGGTCCAGCTGCTGATCCTCACCTTCTGCGCGGTGGTGTTCTCCCTTGCCCTCAGCCCGGCCTTCGGTCCGACTGGCGGGCCATAAGCCGGAGACCTGGCAATGCGCGTCCGGGGTCATTGGCGAGTGCTGGCCTGAGCGACGGTCAGGCACCTTGGCGTCGTCCGGAGCCGCGTTAGCCTTAGGCAAACATCCGATCCCATGCCGCGGTGTCAACCGGATGGAACCAGCGCTCATACTGCCGGCCTTCTCGGTAATGGAACACGCTGATTACCGGCACGGAAACGGTGATGCCATCCCGTACGGCCCCCATCAGGCTGAGCGCGATCACATGCTCCGCGCCGCCAAGGACGTCGTGCTCCTCGAGTGTGAACGTCCCGCCGGTGACATCGCGCAGCCGCCTGAACCAGTCAAAGAGCGCCTCCCGGCCGCGCACCTCGCCGGCCATTCGATTTGCGCCGGGGACGTGCCATACGATGTCTGCGGCGATAAGAGCGCGCAGCGTTTCCATGTCCCCGTCCCTGAACGCCTGGGCTGTGCGACGGTAGAGTGCCGCGTTTGGGTGTTCCATGCGAGCGATCATCGCGCTGCCAGAGCGCGGGCTGCGCGACAGGATGCGCGGTCAGGGGAGGGTCACGCATGCTGGCGTGAGCGCGCCTACCTCGGCCCCAAACAGCGTCCGTTGTCGCAACTCGTCCGGAGCCGACTGTTCGAGGACCACGACTCCGTCTGCTTAGGTCCCTCCGCCGGGTGGACCGAACGGATTATTGAGGCCGTTCTCGCTGGCTATCGTTGCCGTCAACTCGAAATCCACGGCGGTGCGAATCTCCGCTGTAAAGCGATCGTGGCAGCTATCCGGTCAGGACCATCCGGCAACTCACCAAAAGCCTCGTAATAGTTCTCGAAGGCCCCCGGCGAATGCAGTTCAATGATGACCGCGGGCTCGCTGGTTGCATTCCAGATGGCGTGCGGGATACTGCGCGTGATCGGCCACCGAGCAAGCTCCTAATGTCATTCGGTGATCAACTGCCGGAGCCTAACTGACCCTCAGACCACAAGCGGCTCGAAGGCCACTAGGTCTCGGCGCGCGTTGCATACACCTTCCGCTCTTGTCGAGCCCCTGGAACTCGACGCGAACAGTGCACGCTTAGGTAGCCATTGGCGAATCCTGGCGTGGGTAGCGCCTCCGTTCCCCACAGACGGCCACCTGACATTGCTCGTCCGTGTAAACCAAACCGCGGCTTGCAATCCCCTACTTCCGTGATGATCAGGCAGGCAGAGTTCCATCGGCGGTCGAGGGACGCCTCGGCCGCACCGAGCCCGGATCCCGCCGGTTTTGAAGCGCCGGCTGCCGTGGTCCTTGAGACGGAAATGCCTCGGCTCTTAGCCCTTGCGTACTCGGTGCTCCACGATCGCGACCTCGCTGCTGACGCAGTGCAGGACACCATGGAGCAGGCACTACGTTCGTGGTCCGCACTTCGAGAGCCGGATCGCCGGGCCGCCTGGCTCTCGACGATCTGCGTGCGTCAAGCGCTCCGGCGGGCGCGGGCACGCCGTCGTCTCAGCTTGCTCCCATGGCCATTGCGACGATCTGAGCCCGCGAACGAGGCAGCGACCCACGACGCGGACTTGGCGCGAGCGCTGCGTCGTCTCACCGACAAGCAGCGTGCTGTCATCGGACTGCATTACGTGTACGGATACACGCTCGACGAAACAGCGGCGGCGATGAAATGCCGACCCGGCACCGCTCGCAGCCACCTACATCGAGCCCTTCTCAACCTCCGCGAAGCATTGGGAGAGGAACGCCATGACCTCGACACGTGACCTCGATACACGCCTTTGGCAGCATCACCGAGAGCTAGTGATCGCGTTCGCAGGCCAGCCGGCCCTGCCAATCTCGCGCACGCGCGATCGCCGGGTTCCTCGCCGACTTGTCTGGGCCTCTGTTGTGGCCGTTGCCATGGCGGTTGCAGTGCCGCTGCTGACGCTGCACCTGTTGCCCAGTCGAGCCGGTGCGAGCACCCTGCACGTCTCCGGCTTCACGCTCACTGTCGCGGCGGCCACTACTGAGACACCGCGCATGACACCGGACGAGGCAGTCGCCGCAGGTAGGGCATACCTCACCAGAGTGGGTCCACCGACGCTGCCGACCGGTCAGGTGATCACCGGCCTATCCATTACGGGCGCCACATTCGTCCCCGATGTCACCAGCGTCTGGAAGCCGTGCATTCACATCTACCTTGCTAGCGCAGAGAGCCTTTGGGTGATTACGGTCAGCGCGCCGGCGCAGGCAGGCTGGTCTGCCGTCCACGGTGGAATCCTCATCAACGACGCTGACGGGAGCGCCAGTGGTGGAGATCTCCGATTCGGTCCCAGCGGCACGATCAGTTGCTAAGTAGCCGGGGTACAAGTCCGTGTGTTGCCTCGGCTCACGGCCGGGATATATACGGACACTGATGGCGTATATACTCGACGCATGGCGAAGCATCTCATCGATCTCGACGAGGAGGCCCTCCACGCAGCCCAGACTGAGCTCGGGACGAGCACGATCAGGGAGACGGTCAACGAGGCGCTACGACGAGCGACGTCCCGACGTGACCGCTTCGTCTCCAAGGCCATCGACACTCTCGTGAAGGCGAGGCTTTCTGATCGCGCTGACGCGTGGCGCTGACCTTCCTCGTCGATACAAGCGTCATCAAGCGGCTCGACCTCCCGCAGGTTCGCGGGGTCGTTGAGCCGCTCGCCGTATCAGGAGACCTTGGCCGTCCGGCGATCTGCGACCTCGAGGTTGGCTACTCGGCTCGAAGCGCGCGGGAATGGGACCACCTCATCAGCGCACTTGGGATCTTCGTCCGCGTTGAGACCACGGCCGGTCACGTTCGCCGCGCCCTTCAGGTACAGCGACTGCTAAGCGTGCGCCATCAGCGAGGCCGGAAGATCCCAGACCTCCTCGTGGCGGCCGCCGCAGAAGAGCTCAACATTGGAGTGCTTCATTACGACGCCGACTTTGATCTCATCATGTCCGTCACTGGCCAGCAGTGCACGTGGGTCGTGACGGCTGGTTCCGTTGACTGACCGGTCGCACGGATTTGGAGCTCAACCGACCGGAGCATGATTGAGACATGGACAGCCAACCTGCGGAGGGATACGGTCCACGTCGCCAAGGACTTCTGTATTTGAGCCTTGGACTGTTGGTAGGCGCACCAGCGCTATACGTGAGCCTCGTAACGATGCTCGTAGGCCTTCTCGCCATCGTCGCGGTGTCCGCGTACGTATGGAGCCGTGCCGGACGCCATCGTTGGACATTCCTTGCAGGTCTGATGATCGGCTTACCCGTCAGCGCGGTTCCGACACTCGGGCGCGCGATCACGAACACCGATCCGGCTGTGCGTTACGCGCCGAGCACGGTCCCGGTGCTGATCGCTACCGTCGTCCTGGGCGCTATCGGCGCCTGCTTGTTGGTCGCTTCCACTGCGAGGCACTTGTCGCAGCGAAGCGGACGCCCGCACTAGGTACATCGGTGGGTCCGAGAGAGTGGAAGCGGCTAGCCATGAAGTGGAAGCGTTTGATCATCGGGCTCGCCGGTGCGGGGGCCCTCGCGAGTTGCGGCACGGCTCCCCAGCTCACGACCCCGACCACCGCGCCCGCAGTCTCCGCACCGGCGGCACGCGCGATGGCTGCGCCGGCCCCGAAGGCGGCCGTCGAACTGACCATCCAGGTCGAACTCGAACCGAACGACCACGCGCATCGCAACTACTGCGCCGAGGGTGCGATCGCAGTGCTGCTCTCGACGTGGAGCAGTGCTCTCCCGTCGCTTGACGACATCGGCGTGTCGGCTCACGTCGATGAGAACCGCGGGACGAAGGGAGCCGATGCGGCGAGGGCAATCAATGAATATCTCGGGCAGATCACAGGCACGACGAGCTCCCCGTATTCCACGACCTACGTCACCTCGCCGGCGAGCCTCAAATCACTGCTCGAGACCGATCTCTCAGGACTGGGTAACCTCGCCGCCGCGGGTCACGGAAGCCCGGTCCTCGTACGCGTCAGGACCGCAACACTTCCCGGATGGAATGGGTACCAGGCATCACATGTGGTCGCCGTGTTCGGCTACGACTTCACGCCAGGAAACCCAGACGGCGATACGGTCACCTATGCGGAGAGCGCGGGATCCGTCGCGGGGTACAGCGGACCGCAGGTGCAGACAATCTCGCTGGCCGCCCTCTGGGCAGCAACGCAAACGACCACGACCTTCGGGCCACTGCACGATCCGTGGACGGTCGTCGCCTGACGTTCTGAACGACGCCGCTACCATTAGCGTCTGTGGCGGCGCCGACCGTGAACGCGGACAGCACGCGAGCACTGGTCAGCGCGTTCGCGTCAGCGCTCGAGCACCGCAACTGGCCCGCGTTCGGCGCACTGCTCGCGCCGGACGTCGTGTACGAGCTGCCGCAGACGCGTGAACGCATCCGTGGTCGCGACATGTACGTGCGCTTCAACGCCGAATACCCCGGCGACTGGCACGTCGAGCCGCACATCGTTCTTGCGGACAACGACAACGGGTGCCTGCTGTTTCGCTGGACTCTCGATGGGAAGTCGTCGCCGGGTATTTGCGTTCTTCGAGTTCCGCGACGGCGTCATCGCGAAGGTCACGGACTTCTGGCCGGAGCCATACGAGCCACCGCCCGGGCGTGAGCTCCTCGTGGAGCGGTCGTGACGGGCGTTGATACCGTGAACGACCTCCTGCAGGTTGTCGGAGAACCGGTGCGCGGCGGGTACATACCCAGGGAGCTGTCCGGGCTTCCCGGCATCGAGCTGCTCCGGCTGCTGCTCAGCGAGCGCATCCCGCGGCCGCCGATCTCGTATCTCACCGGCATGTGGCTCACCGAGGTTGGGACCGGGAACGCGACGTTCACGATGCCCATCTCTGGCTGGCTCAAGACACCGCAGGGCGTCGCCACCGGCGGCGAGGTCGCAATGCTCGCGGACGGGCCCCTCGGATGCGCGGTGCACTCCGGGCTGCCGGCAGGCGTCGGATACACGACGATCGAGCTGTCGGTCAGCATGCTCCGCCCGGTCCCGGCGGCCGGACATCTTGTGGCCCGCGGCAGCCTCGTGCACCTCGGCCGTCAGCTCGCGCTGTCGGAGGTGGTCGTCACGGATGATGCCGGGAGGCTGATCTCCCACGGCACCTCGCGGTGCCTGGTCTTTCCCCTGCCGGATCCACCCCAACCGCCGGGCGATCCCGGCCCGCCGCATCAAGAGCAGCTCGGCGACTGGACTCCGCCGTATCAACGGCCCGCGCTCGGGACCGTGCTCGACGACGAGGTCTGGGCGACGCAGAGCGGAATCGAGGTCATGGACGCGCTGATCACCGGGGCGTTGCCGCCGCCTCCGATCGGGTATCTCCTCGGCTGCTCTCCGGTGGACGCATCCGAAGGGCGGTGCGTGTTCGAGATGCCGGCGACCGGATGGCTCACGTCACCGCTCGGGACTGTCCAGGGCGGCGTCACCGCGACGCTCGCCGAGCTGTCACTCGCATGCGCCGTGCAGACGACCATCCCCAACGGTACCGCGTATGCACCCACCGACCTGCGTGTGCAGTACGTCCGGCCGGTGCCGCCCGACGGACGCACGCTCACCGCCACCGGCACCGTCGTGCACCGCGGCCGAACATTCGCGGTCGCTCGCGCCGACGTGGTCAACGCCGATGGCAAGCTTGTGGCCACCGCGACGGGATCCGTGCTGATCCTGCCCGGCCGCCGCCACGACCTGCGCGACCTGCCCAACGCGGACTGATCGCGCGCGCCGTCAGCTCAGCTCGGCGTCAAGCCACTCGCTGATGCGCGCTGGAGTGAGCGTCTGGCCGCCGACTCGCGAGACCTCCTGACCGTCCTTGAGCAGCAGCAACGTGGGCATGCCCATCACCTTCAGCTCGATGCAGACGCGGCGCGCCTTCGGCGCCTCCAGCTTCACGAGATCGAGCGCACGCTCGGCTGCGATGCGCTCGACGTCGGGCATCAGCACCAGGCACTCCGCGCACTGCGGTCCCCAGACGTCGACCAGCTTGGTGCCCTCGGCGACGAGGTCACGGAAGTTCTCGCGGGTCGCCTCGGCAACGCTCATTGATTCCCCTTTTCGCGCATCGCCCTCACGGCGCGGGCAATCTCGTCCTTCTCCAGAACGTCGGCCATGACGCCGATCTGTTCCTCGTACACGTCGTCGGGTACAACGGCGCGGATCTCGTCCTCGAGGATGTGGTACACGGGGAGGCCCAACTGGACCTCGGCCAGCGGACCTGCATAGGTGGGATCACCGAGCACGACGGTCTCCGCGGAGAGCTCCGCGCTCTCCCAATCGGGCGACCCGAGCAGCACCAGCACATTGCTGTTGCCGTACTCCTCGGCGAGATCCTTGATCACCTGTTGGTGCTGCAGGTCCATGGCGCCGGATGCCGTTCAAACAAAGCACTCGGTCGCCGCGAAGGCCACCGTCCCGCCGGCCGCCTTCACGCAGGCCTCGATCGCCCCTCCGGCGATGCCGTCGCGCTCACCGAGCACGACCACCTGCTTGTCGTCGAACACCTCGCCATCACCTCCTTCTGTTCGCTCGAGGTTCGCCGTCGTCTCGCTAATGACGCTCATGCAGCATCCTGCATGTTGTTCGTCAATGCATCGTGTCTGTGCATTATGCCATCGCGTGTCGGCCGATGTGGCACGCGCGGATCAGGCAGCGCCCGCGTTGCGCTCCAGCAGCACGGACATGCCGTCGGACTGCTGCGTCATCCGTCCGAGGAACAGGCTGCCCTTCGCAATCATCTGCACGCGCATCGCGTCACCGGTTGTGAGGCGGCGCAGCGCGTGCGGCAAGTAGCAGAGCGCCGAGGCGAGATGGCCCTGCGTCGGCGCGAAACCGGGCATGCCGCGCTCGCTCATGAACGCCTCGATGTCGCCGCGATCGATATCGCCGCGGCGAGCCGCCAGTGCTGCGAGCAGCTTGTAGTTGCGCTCCGGCACATTGCCCGATCCCTGTGGTTCGGTGATGTCAGGGTCGTGCAGCTCGGTCGCGTAGTCGTCGACGTCACGCATGCTGAGGCCGAGGCGAGCGAGTGGCTCGACCGCGAGCGCCTCCATGATCTGCGGGTTCGAGCTCCCCGCGGCAACGCGATGCCGCCCCACCGAGTCGAGCCGCATCGCCGGCGACGCGCCATCGTCGGCCTCGACCAGAAACGCCGCGCCGCCGACGACGTCCTCGAGCACCGGCAATCCGTGCTTCAGGTGGCCCTGAAACTTCATGCCCAGCTTGGGCAACGACCCGCCGGCAACGACGGCCACGCGCGTGAATACACCGGAGGCGACGAGCGCTCCCGCGACCACCATCGCCGGCAGCGGTGCCGCGCAGAAGTTCTTGATGTCCGCACCCGACGCCTGATCGAGCCCGGCCGCGATCGCGACGGCCTTCGCCATGTTGCCACCGCCGCGCTGGTAGCGATCGCCGATCGCCTCCTCGGAGCAGCTGATCACGAACTCGATCGAGCCGGGGTCGACGTCGCGCATCTCCAGCAGGTGCAGCAACGCAAGCGTTGCCGTCGCCTTGCAGGCGAGGTTCTCCAGCAACACCGTCGCCGTCAGCGCCTGGTCCTCGTCATGACCCCGGCGAATCCCACCCGCGAGCGCTCCCGACGCGAGCTGCAGCGGCAGCGCGCCGGTCTCGGCCGCAGCGGCCTCGGCGTCGCCGGACGCCTTCTCCAGCTTGGCGAGCGGGAACCGCGCCGCAAGCGGATGCCGGGCAAGCGCCGCAGCCGTCCGATGGGCCAGGTCCTCGTCGAGCGTGATGAGATCGAAGTCGTCTGCCAGCGCCACGAGCGCCAGCGCCTCCTCCTCCGGCACGAGCTCGCCGTCCGGCGCATAGCGGCCGTCGCCGTTGGTCCGCGTGGGAGCCTCGCCGACCGGATGCGCCCACGGGCGCGCGGGCATGTCACGCGGATGGATCGTGCCGAGGTACGCCCGGTGTGGCGCGTACGCAATCGCCTCGTCGAAGCTGCGCAGCGACGCGGCGAACTGCGCGTCGAGCTCCGGGTTGCGCGGCAGCTCGCGCGCCGGCTTGGACCCGTGGCGCGCAACCCCGGGCAGATGCGCGAGCACCTGGCTCGCGCCGGAGACGACGGGCCTCGTCACCACAGCACCCTCACGCTCTCGCGGCTGCGCCCGTCGCGGGCTCGAACACCGTGGGTCCCTTCACCGGGGTGGAAACGGCGACGAGTGCCGTCTCCAGCAGCGTGCGCCGCCACGCGCGTTCGTCCTCCGGCGAGAGCGACGGATCGCCCGCGGGATACGGAATGCCGCGTGTGGGCACGATGCGCGGGGCGCCGACGCGCTTGGCGATCGGCACCAGGTTGCAGAGCAACGCGGTGGGAATACCCGAGCGTTCCAGCTCCTTCGCCAGCGTTGACCCGCAACGCGTCCCCGTCCCTCAAGTCGAGGTGAGGATGGCAGCGCGCACGCCCGCTCGCTTCAGCTCTGCGGCCCACTCGGCGCCGAACCTCGCCGCATCCCCGACCGCCGTGCCGTTGCCCGCCGTGATGAGGTACTCACCGTGGATGCGCCCGATGCGCCCGTCGCGCTCCAGCTCGCGCGCGGCGTCAAGCGGCAGGATCCTGTTGGGGTCAGCATTGGCCGCAACAGTGGAGAACCCGCCGTGCACCGACTGATACTCGCCCGGTGCAAGGGTGTCGAGTCCCTCGAGCGAGTACCGTAGCCATTTGCGCGCACGCGCGGACTCGAGCCGGTCGGGATTGCCCATCGGCACCACGGCCCCCTCGCTCACCAGCGCGATGAGAGCGCCCGCGGGGTCATCAATCGGGGACGCCGGGACCACGTGGCCGAAGTCCGGCAGCGGGATCTCGGTGGCGGCGCGATCGCCGCCCAGCCGCGCCAGCACCAGGTCGACCGCGCGCTCAGCAGCGTTGTGCCCATCGAGCCGGTTCACGCGCCGTGTCGACGCGATGAGTCCGTCGATCTCCGCAGCCGGCCGGCCGGAGGCCAGTTCGCGCGCGGCCGTGGCGAGTGTCTCGAGCGACGGGCCCATCTGCCGCGCGGTGTCGCCGCTCTCGACGATGGGCACGGCGCCCGCCTCCCCCACACCGGGGTTGTCCGGCGCCATCGCCGCCAGGGCGAGGAGCCCG
>JBOHUE010000101.1:0-3086 GCA_050734185.1 Candidatus Dormibacteria bacterium
CCACGGCACCGACGAGCAGCAGTACAACGTAGAGTTATAAGGCTTTGCGCTCGTAGCTCAACGGATAGAGCATCTGACTACGGATCAGAAGGTTGGGAGTTCGAGTCTCTCCGGGCGCGCAGTACTCTCTACCCCATCTGAGCTGCGACAATGCACCAAAAGAAGATCCGGTCTGGCGTGTCGTTATGGATCTTTGTCCATCAATCTGTCCATTAACTGTGGCTACACTCGGCCACATGACGCGCAAGAAGCTGGCTCCGAAGGACCTCACGGGCATCCGTCAGCGCGGCAGCACCTACCAGATTCGGGTCTCCGGCGGGTACGACCCCGTGACCGGTCGGCAACTGTTCCACAGCGGCTCAGCCGACACCGAGGACGCGGCAATCGTGCTCCGCGACGGGCTGCGCCAGCGGGTCCAGGACGCCACGGCGGCCCGGACGAATGTCACTCTCGGATACTTGCTCGACGAGTGGCTCTCCGGCCACCAGGTTGAGGACACCACTCGCGCCACCTACCGGCTACTGATCGACAGCTTCATCCGTCCAGCACTCGGCGACACGCCGCTCAGTCGGCTCTGCCGGCTCGGTCCGCGCCCCTTCGAGCAGCTCTACGCCGAACTCCGGACCTGCCGTCGACGCTGCCACGGCCGGACCTTTGTGGAGCACCGCACATCCCGGCCGCATGCGTGCGACGAGCGGTGCGCGCCGCACGCGTGCAAGCCGCTCGCGCTGTCTTCGGTCCGCCAGTGTCACGCTGTGCTCAGCGGCGCGCTGAGCTCTGCCAAACGATGGGGCTGGATCACCGTCAACCCGTTGGACGCTGCCCAGCGGCCACGGATGCCTGCCCCGCAGCCGATGCCACCGTCATCCGTGGAAGCGGTGAAGATCGTCAACGCTGCGTGGGAGCAGGACGAGGACTGGGGGACGTTCGTGTGGCTAGCGCTCGTCACCGGTGCGCGACGCGGTGAATTGCTCGCTCTCGTCTGGGATGACGTCGACCTCGTCGCAGGGGCGCTCACCATTCGTCGGGGCCTGGTGCGGCACAACGGTAAGACAATTGTCAAGGATACAAAGACGCACCAGATGCGGCGGATCTCGCTCGATGAAGCCACGGTTGAGATCCTCGGTGCGCACAGGCAGCATTGTGCCGGTCGGTGTACGGGCATCGGCACCGTGTTGGGAGATGACGCCTTCGTCTTCTCTTACTCGCCGGACAACCGCCACCCTTGCAGCCCGAGCGCTATCACACACCGCTACGCCAGGATGACGGCAAAGCTCGGTCTCCGTACCCATCTGCATTCTCTGCGGCACTACAGCGCCACCGAGTTGCTCGCTGCCGGGGTCGACCTCCGGACCGTCGCGGGCAGGCTGGGCCACGGCGGTGGCGGGTCAACGACGCTCAAGGTGTATGCCGCGTGGGTCGCCGGCGCCGACAAGAAAGCCGCTCACCTCATCGCGTCCCGGCTGTCCCGGCCACCGCAAATGCATGACGAACACAGCCGCTAGCGGCCGGTGACCAGCTCTGATGTACTTTGCGGCCAGCCAGCTTGCGGCATCGACCACCGGAGTGCCGCGATCGCTGCATGACCCATCGTCGGCCAACACCGGCAGGAGTCCGGCCGCCAAGCCGAACGCGCGCCTGACCGTGGCGGCTCGATAGCCGTGGGCCGCGAGGGCTTCGGCATGAGAGGGTACGGCCCTACTAGTAAGTGCATGCGAACGCAACTCGATCATTCAAGTAACTGACTTGGATCTTCAGGGGAGAGAATCGCACCGATCAACTCCGAACGAATCTGGTCTGAACGACGGACTGCGGCGGTCGCCTCCTCTTGACGCTCCAGGGCTTCCCTCAGAAGTTGGCGCACCTCGGCGTCCCTTCTCGCTGCATCATGTAGGGAATCTGTCGCGGCATTGAGTTGCCGGAGAGCCCAAAGCAAGTCACTTCTACTGCGCCCATCACCTGTGGTGGCTCCCTCGCGGTCGGCGGCTTGTGTACGAACGAAGCCATCAACCCGCAACCTGAGCGCCGCCACTTGATCAGCCAAATTTTTTAGCCGCCTCTCCATGACCGCGTTCGATGCCCTCGCGCCCCGCCCTGAGCGAGTGCTCTGCCGGCGGAGCTGATGCGCATGCGTGTCGACGTACACCAACCGCACTCGATGTCGTCCTCGTCCAGGTCGTGCCGGCCCTTGCAGTGGTTCTCTTTCTTGATCCAACAGGGTATGGACATAGGAGGAAGTACATCCAAGCCGCGCTGCGGCGTCCTTGACGGAGATTGTTGGACGCTCAGCCCTGGATGACTCCGGCTGCCGAGGTGTCACAGGGCCTCCACGCTGGTGATATGCCTCGATGATGCACCCGAAGCGACGGTTTTTCAACACCCAACGCCGACCTGGCAGCGTTGCGGCGTGGCGAGTTATGCAACAACTAGAATGTATCTACAATATCCAATGTGAATGAAATTGATGGCAAGCAGTTGCTCCATAGTGCTGGCCTAGACGCTGTACGCGGTGCATGGGGGCTGGGTGCGATCGCCGAGGCGGTCGGCGCAGTAGGCTGGTGTGGGGATCTTCGGGGCCCAGTGGTCTTCGGCGGAACGATGTTCATCGCCGTTTGTCGCCGATGTGAGCCCCTCGGCGCTCCTGGTTCGCCATGGCTCGCTGGATGCCTGTTCCCAGCCGCCGACCCGCGGACCGCAATGCGGGAGGCTAGTCTATTGGCTGGCTACAGTCGTCGAGCGATCCTAGTCAGAAATCCTGCAGACCCTCTTGACATTCAGCTGCAGACTGCACTCTTAGATCAGGGTGCAGTAATTGAATGCGACGGCAAGTTGACTGTGTTATCCACTCCGGGCAACGTTGTCCCGTCGCCGCTGCAGGAGCCTCGCGGTTGGCAGAACGACGGTCGGTGGTTGGCATTCCATCGCGCTGTCATGGCCGCGAGGCTATTGACACACATTCACTAGGAGGCTGGTGTCGAACGGTCCGTCATAGGGACGGCTGCGTCAGGAAGGCCGTCGGATCGGGCTGTGATCGTTTCGAGGTTGAGCGTCGGTAGGATCCACGCGGGATCTCGGCGCTCCGTTCG
>JBOHUE010000102.1:0-6630 GCA_050734185.1 Candidatus Dormibacteria bacterium
GGTCTGGGAGCTGGTGGCCCCGGCCCCTGCGGCGCGCATCAGCGAGTACTGACACCCGTTCTAGACTCGGCTGCAGTGTCCGAGATGCAGCCGACCGAGCTGGACGGAGAGGCGCGCATCGCGCCGCGGCGGCGCGGCCACGCCCGGGTCACCGTTGAGCGCGCGCAGCTCGCGGGCGACGCTGCCGGACGGGTGGAGCTGCTCGTGCTCCAGGCCCCCGGCGACGTGCTCGAGCCGGCCGAGGCGATCCCGCCGCCGGCGCCGCCACCACCGGTCGGACGTCTGATGGCCGATCTCATGCGCGGTGAGGGCTGGCTCGCCGCGGCCGTCCTCGTCGTGGCCCTGGTCGCCGTCTTCGTCATCGGGCTGTGGCTCACGCACTGAGACGCCGCCGGACCGTCGCTGGATCCGCCTCGCTCCTGGCCCTGGGCTGGGCGGCCGCCTGCGCCCTCGTCTATCGCGGAGCGTTCGGCCGCCGGGCCCCCGATCCCCGGCTCGCGACGCCCTCAGACTTCGGCGTCGAGCACGAGACCCTCGATCTGCGCACCGCCGATGGCGTCTGCCTGGCGGCGTGGTATCTGCCCGGCACGCGCAGCGCGGCGGTGGTGGTGAGCTCGGGCTATCGCCGCCACCCGGGCGAGGTGCTGGGCATCGGGGTTGCGCTGCAGCGCGCGGGCTTCCACGTCGCCGTCTACGGCTGGCGCGGAACTCCCGGCAGCGATGAGGCGGCGCACACCCTCGGCGTCTACGAGCGGCACGACCTCGAGGCGGCGGTCAACGCCATGGCGGCGCGGCTCGGGTCGGTGCCGATCGGGCTCCTCGGGTACTCGATGGGCGGCGCCGTGTCGATCAGCGTCGCTGCCGATGACGCCCGCATCGCTGCCGTCTGCACCGACAGCGCGTTCGCCGACCCGCAGACGGTGATCGGTGAGCACGTGCGCAGCGCTCTTCGTATCCCGGCGGCGTTGGTGATGACGCCGGTGATGGCGCTCTTCGCCCGGCGCACCGGAGCACGCCTGACCGACTTCCGCCCGCTGCTCGCCGTGGGCCGGATTGCGCCGCGGCCGCTGTTGCTTATCCACGGCGAGGCCGACACCGCCGTTCCGATCCACCACGCGGAGCAGCTCTACGCCGCCGCCGGTGAGCCCAAGGAGCTCTGGCGCGTTCCCGGAGTCGGCCACGTCGGCGCCTACTTCGCCGGCCGCACCGAGTACGTGCGCCGAGTCACCGGGTTCTTCGAGGACGCGCTCCGCCGGCGCGAGCGGGAGGGCGCGGCGCTCTCCTGAGGCGCCGGATTGTCCCGGCGCCGGGCCGCCGGTGGCGACAGCCTGGTGCGGCTGTGGACGGGGACGCGGAGCTGGCGGTGCTCACCGAGGCCGAACTCATCGCCCACGTGATCGGCGGTGGCCGGCCCACCGCGGCGGCGCGGGAACTCGCGCTCCGCGTCGCGGGTATCCCGTCGTGGGAGCGGCGGGCACTGGGTCAGGCCGGTCTGGTGCGTGAGCACGGGCTCAGCCAGGAGCGAGCCCTGCGCCTGGCGGCGATATGGGAGCTGGCGGAGCGCTGGCAGCCCGACGAGCGACCCGCGATCGCGTCGCCACGCGACGCGGTGCTGCTCCTGGAGCGGCTTCGCACCCGCCGCGCCGAAGAGGTGGTGGCGATCCTGCTCGACGCACGGCAGCGGCCGCTCAGCATCGAGAGCGTCGTCGTCGGGAGCGTCAACGCGTCGCGCCTGCAGCCGCGCGACGTGTTCGCCCCCGCTCTGCGCGCCGGCGCGGTATCAGTCATTCTCGGCCACAACCACCCGAGCGGCGATCCGTCGCCGAGTCGCGCCGACAGGCTGGTGACTGCGCTGCTGCGCACTGCCGGGGAGCTGCTTGGGGTGATGGTCATCGACCACGTGATCATCGCCCGCCGCGGACACCATTCCTTTCGCGACGCCGACAACTGGGACGGTGACGCCGCAGCCGCAGCGGACGGGCCTGTGCTACGGTGACGCCACCAGCGATGCACGTCTGCGTCGCATGCCACCTTGGTGAACCTCTCTCCGCTCCTCTGGACGCGGGTCCTCAAGAACCGGCAACAATCTCCAGAGAGGCGAACCGGGACCGGTGGACGCCGGCCCTTAAGGAACCACGTGACAGACACATTCGAGAACGTCGGCGTACGCACGCGTACTGCCGCTTCCCTCAGCGCAGCCGGTTTCACCACGCCCAACTCCGTCCAGTGCGATGCGATCCCCCCGCTGCTGGCACGGAACGATTGCGTGATCCAGGCCCCGACCGGCTCCGGCAAGACGCTTGCGTTCGCCGTGCCCATGATCGAGCGACTCGCCGGACATCACGGCCACGGGGCTCGCAGCCTCGTCCTCGTCCCGACACGCGAGCTCGCATCGCAGGTGGCGGCGTGCATCCGGCAAGTCGATAAAGCGCTGCGCACGGTCGTGCTCATCGGCGGTGTGGGCTACGGCCCGCAGCACAGCGGCCTGCGCAACGCACCCGATGTGATCGTTGCGTGCCCGGGCCGGCTGCTCGACCTCGCCATGCGCGGTGACGCGCGTCTGGGGAAGATCGAGTACCTCGTGCTCGACGAGGCAGACGAGATGCTCGACCAGGGTTTTGCGCAGGCTGTCGAAAAGATCATCGGCCTGTGTCCGCGAGCCGACGACCGCAACGCGCGTCAGACCGTTCTCGCATCCGCAACGATGCCCGAATGGGTGCAGCAGATGATCCGCAAGCATCTGCGCAACCCGGTGCGCGTCGAGGGCGAGCAGCATCAGAAACCCCAGCTCGAGCACGGGCTCATGACTGTGCGAGCGGACACTAAGGTGCACACGCTTTCCCAGCTGCTGCGGCGCCAGCGAACCGAGAGTCTCAACCAGACGATCGTCTTCCATCGCACGAAGCACGGGGTCAAGAAGCTGGCCCGCGACCTCGCGCAGCGGGGGCACTCCACCGCCGAGCTGCAGGGCAACCTTTCGCAGAACGCTCGCGACCGCGCTCTGGATTCCTTCCGGAGCAATGACGCCGAGGTGCTCGTCGCCACCAACGTTGCAGCGCGCGGGATCGACGTCGTCAACGTCGGCCTGGTGATCAACTTCGAGCTGCCCGAGACACCCCAGTGGCTCACCCACCGTGTGGGCCGCACCGCGCGCAACGGAGCCGAGGGCAAGGCCATCACGTTCGTCTCCGAGCAGGACGCGGCGCAGTGGCGCAAGCTGCGTCAGCTGGGCGCGCCCGCGCTGCGCCGTCTGCACGGAGACCGGCTCCTCGAGACGGGGGAGTGGATGTTGACTGAAGCGCACGATCCTGCCGTCACAGCGCCGGCCGGTCCCAGGCCTGCGCGTCCCAACGGCACCGGGCGGCGACCGCGTCCGCGTCGACGCAACGAACGGTCGCGACGGGTGGCCGCTTAGCCGAAGGCGTCCTCGCCCGTCAGCGCCTTGCCGATGACCAGGGTGTGGACCTCCTCGCTGCCCTCATACGTGAGCACGGTTTCCAGGTTCGCCATGTGGCGCGCAACCGGATACCGCAGCGTCAGTCCGTTGGCGCCGAGGACCGTGCGCGCGCTGCGCGCGATGTCCAGGGCGCTGCGAACGTTGGCCCGCTTCGCGAGCGATATCTGGATTGGGTTGACGCGGCCCTCGTCCTTGAGCGCGCCGAGTCGCTGCGCAACAAGGCGGCCCTGCACCATCGCCGTTGCCATGTCGACGAGCTTTTGCTGAGTCAGCTGAAACGCGGCGATCGGCTTGCCGAACGCGGTTCGCTCCCGACTGTACGAGAGTGCAGCTTCGTAGCACGCGCGCGCGGCGCCCATCGCGCCCCAGGCGATGCCGTAACGCGCCTCGTTGAGACACGCGAGCGCCGCGCCGAGTCCGGTCGCTCCGGGGAGCGCAGCTGCCCGAGAAACGCGAACCGACTCGAACACCAGCTCCGAGGTCACCGACGCGCGCAGCGACAGCTTGTCGTCAATGTCGCGGGCGCTGAGGCCGTGCGCATCGCGCTCGACGAGGAAGCCACGAACACCGGAGTCGGTCGCCGCCCACACCACGGCGACGCCGGCGATGGATCCGTTGGTGATCCATAGCTTGGTGCCGTCGATGACCCAGTCGTCGCCGTCGCGGCGTGCCCGCGTGCGCATCGCTGCGGGGTCGGACCCGGCGTCCGGTTCCGTGAGCGCGAAGCAGCCGATGAGCCGGCCCGCCGCCATCTCGGGCAGGAACCGGTCGCGCTGCTCGTCGCTGCCGAACGCGCGGATCGCGTACATCGCCAGCGATCCCTGCACCGAGACGAACGAGCGAATGGCGCTGTCACACGCCTCGAGCTCCTCGCACGCGACGCCGTAGGCGACGGCACTCGCGCCGGCGCAGCCGTATCCCTGCAGATGCATGCCCAGCAACCCGAGCTCAGCGAGCCCGGTGACCAGCTCGCGCGGGAACGTGCCGTGCTCGAAGTGCTCGGAGATCACCGGGAGCGCGCGCTCGCGCACGAAGGCGGCAACGGTGCTGCGCACGAGCCGAGCCTCGTCGTCGAGCAGGTCGTCGACCGCGTAGAGATCGTCGGCGTCGGTGCCGGCCATGCGGCGATGCCTAGATCGCGGCGGGTTCGGGAAGCCGCAGTCCGGCGTCGATCAGCTGCCGGTGCAGCGTGTCGGCGGGGGCGAAGCCTGCGTTGATGGCGGCGATCGAATGATCCGGCCGCAGCACGATCGTCGTCGGCAGCGTGAGCACACGGTAGCGGCGAGTCAGATCAGGGTCGACGGCGACATCCACCTCGCGGATGCTGACCGCGCGGCCGAGCCTGTCCGGCAGCGAGAGCAGCGCCGGCCGCTGCGCGACGTGACACACGCTGCAGTGCTCGCCGGTGAAGTACAGGACCGACGGATCGGCATCGGGCGGGGCTGCGACCGTTTCGTCCACCGTCTGACCGAGCAGGCCGCGCTGACGGCGGCGCTGCAGCTGCAGCGTCAGCGCGGCGGCGCCGATCACCCCGACCGCAATGAGCGGCGCGAGCACGAGGAGCATCAGACGCCCGACGGCGACCTCCGCCGCAACGGAAACACGCCCACCCTCACCAGCTGCGTGTAGATGATGCAGCCGACGCAGATGTCGAATGCGAAGTTGAGGAACGCCAGCGCAAAGACGATCCATCCCAGCACCCAGGCGACGTCGACGGGACCGACGAACACGATGATGCTGGCGATCGTGAGGAACACGCCGCCGAGCAGCTGCGCGAAGCGATGCGGCGTGGGGTCCTCGACCTGCACGCGCGGGCGCACCCAGCCCAGCGGCTTCAGGAGATGGAGATACAGCTGCCGCGGGAGGTTCAGCTCGGGCGACGCCACCGCGGCCAGCATCATGAGTGCGAGCGCAGGCAGTACGTACGCGGCGCGCGCGTGGAAGAAGCTGACGACGTATCCGACCACCACGCCCGACATCAGGATCGCCTGGTTGACCTTGAGGACGCTCCGGTCAAAGGGCACCGCTTCCATCAGAACGAAATGCTACCGGAATAGTCGGAATTACCGCAGGCGGTTAGAGTCCCGCTCGTGAGCATCGACGGCACCCCCACCGCCGCGAACGTCCGTGAGGCCTTTGCCCGCGAGGCGCAGGCCGTCATCCGCTGTCTGTACTTCGCGCGCCGCGCCGACGTCGAGGGCCGCGCCGACGTGGCCGCCTACCTCCGCTCGCTCGCCGACGGCGAGACCGGGCACGGGTTCGGGCACCTGGAGTTCCTCGAGGACGCCGCCGACCCGCTGGCCGGCGCGGGCGACACCGGGGGCAACCTCGAGAGCGCTCTGGCGGAGGCGGTGGCGAACGCAACCGCCTACGACGAGTACGCCGTGACGGCGCGCGCCGCGCATCACGGGGACGTGGCCGACTGGTTCGACACCGTCGCGTCCGCTGAGCGCGCCCACGCCACGCAACTGTCGCGGCTCCGCGAGGCGCTGGGGGAGTCGTGATGGGCGAACCGCTGCGTCCCGGTGAGGTCCACACCTGCGAGGACTACGAGTCCACGCGCGGCGCAGAACGCCGGGCCGCTGCCGAAGCGCAGCGCGAGCGTCGCGTGCGTCTCGGGGAGCGGCTGACGCTCGTATTCGAGAGCCGGGAGACGATCCGGCTGTCGCTCGAGGAGTTGCTGCGTGCCGAGCGCATCGGTGACGCCACACGAGTAGCCGCCAAAATTGACGATTTCAACGCGTTCGTGCCGCAGCGCGGGCAGCTGGGCGCAACGCTCTACGTGGAGGCGAGCGACGCCGCCGAGCTGGGTGCGGCGCTCGCCGACCTCGAGGGCGTGGAGCGCGCGGTCTACCTCGAGGTGGCCGGCCGCCGCTACGGAGGCGACACGCTGCAGGGCGAGACCGCCGACGATCTGGCGGCGGCCTCGTTCATCGCCTTTCCGCTTCCTGCCGACGCATGCGACGCCTGGCGCGCCGGCGGCGTCGTCGTGGTCGCGGGCGTCGCGCACCCCAGCTGCAGCGAGCGCGCCGAGCTCACGACGGCACAGCGCTCGGCGATCGGGGCCGACCTGTGAGGTCCGCCACCAGCTCGCGATAGACCGCCGCGGTCTCGCGGGCCGCTCGGTCCCATGTGAAGGTGGACGCCCGCTCGACGCCGGCCGCGCCCATGGC
>JBOHUE010000103.1:0-47526 GCA_050734185.1 Candidatus Dormibacteria bacterium
ACCACCAGCGGCGCGGGATGCAGCTCGGTAACCACGCTGCGGAGGTCGCCGACGACGCTGTCGAAGTCGTAGCCGGTCTCGGGGCGGTCACTCCGTCCGTGGCCCCTGAGGTCGGGTGCGATGACGCGGTGCGCGGCGCCGAGCTCGCGGCCGACCAGGTCCCACCAGCGCGCGTTGCTCGCGAGCCCGTGCAGCGCAAGCAACGCCGGCTCGCCGCCGGGGCGATCGCGCACCACGATCGTCAGGCCGCCGGTAGTCACGCGCCGTTCCGCGATCGCTTCCATTCGAGCCGATTCTCGCCTCTCGCCTCCGGTGCTCGCTCGCTAGCATGGCTGCGCGGCGGGACCCACCCCCCGCGCGTCTCGGGAGGTAGCCACCTGCCAGCAATCGAGCCGTACACGCGCCGCCTCCTGCGGCACGTCGCACCCATCGTGGTCGCGAACCGCGGCCCGCTCGTCCTGCAGCCGGCCGACCCCTACCGCAACATCCCCGAGCGGCTGGTCAAGGGCGCCGGCGGACTTGTCACCGCGCTGAGCAGCCTGGCCGCCGCGACGGACTCGGTGTGGGTGGCGATCGCCCGCGACGACGGCGACCGCGCCCTCATGGCCCGGGGCAACCCGATGGATCTCGTGACGGACGACGGCAGCAACTACCGCGTGGCGTTCGTCGATCCAGGGCGCGAGGCGTACGAGCTGTTCTACAGCGTCATCAGCAACCCGCTGCTCTGGTTCATCCAGCACTACCTGTGGGACCTCGCGCGCGAGCCCATCGTCGACGACGCCGTGCGTCTCGCGTGGGACGAGGGATACATGCGCGTCAACCGCGCGGCCGCGGACCAGGTCATCGCCGAGGCAAAACGAGCGAAGAAGCCGCCGCTGGTCTTCGTGCAGGACTACCAGCTGTACTGCGTGCCGCAGATGGTCCGCGAGGCGCTGCCCGATGTGCGCGTGCAGCACTTCGTGCACATCCCCTGGCCCACGCCGCAGTACTGGACCATCCTGCCCAAGCGCATCCGCGACGCGGCCGTGCAGGGGCTGCTCGGCGCAGACATCATCGGCTTCCAGACCAGCCGCGACGTTCGCAACTTCCTTGCCACGTGCGAGGAGAACCTCGGCCTCGCGGTCGACCCGCGCGAGCGCACCGTCTTCCACGAGGGACGCGCGGTGTGGGTGCGCAACTACCCGATCAGCGTCGACGCGTTGGAGCTCGACAGGCTCAACGAGCGTCAGGAGGTGCGCGATGAGGAGGCGCGCATCCTGCAGTGGCGCCCCAAGCACCTGATCCTTCGCGTCGACCGCACCGATCTGAGCAAGAACATCGTGCGCGGGTTTCTCGCGTACGAGCGGATGCTGCAGGCGCACCCGGAGCTGCACGGCACGGTCGTCTTCTGGGCGTTCCTGCAGCCGAGCCGCCAGGACATCGATGACTACCGCGCGTACCTCGGCAGCGTGCTCGGCGTCGCCGCCCGCATCAACCGTGCGTTCTCGCGCGGCGGCTGGACTCCGATTCGCGTCGAAATCGACGACAACCTCGACCGCGCTATCGCCGGCTACCGCAACTACGACGTCCTGCTCGTCAACCCGATCTACGACGGGATGAACCTTGTCGCCAAGGAAGGGCCCTTGTGCAATCGCAATGACGGCGTGCTCGTCCTCAGTGAGAACGCTGGATCACACGAGGAGCTCGGCGACTTTGCGTTGACCGTCAACCCGTTCGACGTCGACGAGACCGCCGACGCGCTCTATCGCGGGCTCGTCATGGAGCCGGCACAGCGCAAGGCGCGGATCACACGGATCCGCGAGACGGTACGCGCCAACGACATCACGCGGTGGATCAGCCTGCAGCTCCAGGACCTGCGCGAACTGATCGGCTGAACGGGGTTAGTGGAGACCCGAGACCGCGGCGATGAAGAGCCAGCCGACGACCGCCGCCAGGCTCACCCAGAACGTCGCCCAGGCTCTCGTGTCGAGCCGCCGGCGCTGGCGCAGATAGCGACGCCGAACGGAGAGTTCGGCAGTTCCGGTGGGTTGCCCTGAGGCGCGTCGGGGGCGGCGCTCGGCACTCATCGTTCGGGGAACGTCTCCTTCCTTGATCGGGTTACGCATTGTCCCGCATCGCTGGACGATGGCGTAGTATCACCTAATTGATGCCTACGGTGAGGGGGAAAGCCGAAGGCCCGGCTATCAGCACCCCGGGACTGCCGAGTCCAACAGCGCGGGAGACAGAATTAGTGGCCGTGGTTGATACGGCGCCCGGACGGATGGACCTTGACAAGCCCATCTACACGCTGAGCATCGCCGCCGAAATCCTCGAAACCCACCCGCGCACGCTGATGATGTACGAGGCGCTCAACCTCGTCGTGCCGCACCGCACGGCGACCAAGCGTCGCCGCTACTCGCAGCGCGACCTGCTCACATTGCAGGCGATTCAGCGCCTCACCCGCGGGCACGGCCTCAACCTCAACGGCGCGAAGTACGTCATCCAGTGCCTGCAGCTCCTGGACGGGAACCGTATCGAGCGACCCGCAGACCTCCGCGACATCAACGTCGACCACGTCCGCATCTGACGCCTCACCCGGGGTACGCTCCGGCGGTGAGCCAGGCGACCAACCATCGACAGGATTCCACTCTGGGCGCGATCGGCCGTGAGGTTGCCGACGATGCGGTGCGACTGGTGCGGGCCGAGATCGAGCTGGCCAAAGCGCAATTCAAGGCCGCTGCCATCCGCCTCGCCCTTGCGCTCGTGCTGTTCGTCCTCGCGCTGACGCTCCTGTTCGTCGGCATCATCGTTGCGCTCGGCGCGGTACCGGCCCACTACAGTCAATCGATCTTCGGTAACGACTGGCTCGGCTGGGTCGCTTTCGGTGGTCTGTTCCTCGTGGTCGCCGTCGCCCTCGGCGTCATCGGAACCAGGGCAGCACTCCGATCGTTCAGAACAGGCAAGGAAACGATGTCCGTATTCAAGGAGGACGCCGAGTGGGCTCGGGGGTTGACGAAGCGCGGCAGCAGCGAGAGCTGAGCAAGGCCGCGCTTGCCGGCGACCTCGACCGCCTCGAGGCGCGCGTGCGCGAGGAGATCGACTGGCGGTCGCGCCTGCGTCGCGACAGCGGCCGGCTCGTCGGCATCGGCGTCGGGGTCGCGGTGGTCGTCGTGGCGGCAGGCGCCGTCATCCTGCTGCGACGGCGATTCGGCACGCGGAAGCCGGAGGCCACGGTGCACGCGGTGTCGATCGCCGAGCTCGGTGACGAGCTCAGGGAGCTGCGCCGCGACCTCGAGAAGAAGAATGGCAAGTCGAGCTCGCTTGCGCAGAAGGCTGTGCTGCGTGCGGTGACGGCGGCGGGCACCGCGGGAGGCACCATGCTCGCCCGCGAAGTTCTCAAGCGCCAGATGGGCACTCGGGAGGGAACTGAGACCGCGCGTGCCGACTGAGCCGCTTGGCAGGCGCCGTCGCGCCGGCGTGCGCCGACCCGCAGGCCGGCGCGGTGGCTCGGGGTGGCAGCATCGCCTGTCGACCCGCAAGTGGCGGATCGCGACGATGGTGGTCGGCCTCTTCGTCTCCGGTCTGCTCGGACTCGGCGGCGCGGTCGTGTACGCCGCAACGACGAATCCCGATATCAACGAGATCGGCCAGGCGACCGGCACCATCAAGATCACCGATCGCAATGGCGCGGTGCTCGCCGAGCTTGGTCACGACCAGCAATCGCGGCACGACGTGCCGATCAGCCAGATCGCGACGATCATGCAGACGGCGACGCTCGCCGCCGAGGATCGCAACTTCTACAACGAGGGTGCATTCGACTTCCCGCGCGTGGTCAAGGCCGTCGTCGACGACCTGGTCCTGCGCCGCACCGCCGAGGGCGCGAGCACGATCACGCAGCAGCTGGTGAAGCAGGCGTTCTTCGGGCAGCAGGCGTCGAAGGACCCGATGCGCAAGATTCGCGAGGCGCTGCTCGCCCAGCAGATCGAGGGCAAGTACAGCAAGCAGGAGATCCTCAACCAGTACCTGAACATCACGTACTACGGTGACAACGCGTATGGCATCGAGGACGCGTCGATGCGCTACTTCGGCAAGCACGCGAGCCAGCTCGTGTTGCCGGAGGCGGCGATGCTGGCCGGTCTGCCGGAAGCGCCGTCGTACAACGACCCATTCCAGAATCCGGACGCCGCCTATGCCCGCATGCGCTACGTGCTGAGCGGCCTGGTGGTGATGGGTGCCGCCACCCAGGCCCAGGCGGACGCGGTGGATCCGCTCGTGGGCGGCGCAAACGCCACCCCTGCGCAGCTGGCGCAGCAGAAGGTGACCCAGGCAGCGGTCCTCGCGGACCTCGACAACGGCAAGCCGCTCGCCGGGCTCGGCCCCGCGCCGCACTTCGTGCAGTACATCGAGAACCAGCTGCAGTCGCAGCTTGCCAACGACCCGGCATACCTCAGCGGCGACCTCACGGTGACGACGACACTCGACGGCGGGATGCAACAACAGGCGACTCAAGCGGTGCAGCGTGGTCTGCCCAAGATCGGCGGCGGCGCCAACAACGCCGCGCTGCTGATGCTCGAGCCGCACACCGGACAGATTCTTGCGATGGTCGGCTCCGCCGACTACAGCAGCAACACCATCGGCGGCCAGTTCAACATCACCACGCAGGCGGAGCGCCGGCCGGGATCGTCATTCAAGCCGTTCGTCTACGAGGAGGGCGTGCGCACCAACATCGTGACTCCGAACACTGTCCTGCAGGACACGAAACAGGAGTCGGACGCGCTCAACGGTGTGCAGGACTTTGATCGTCTGTATCAGGGCAACATCACCGCGCGTCAGGCGCTGCTGGGATCGCGCAACATCGCCACCGAGCAGGCGATGGAGAAGATCGGCGTCGACAACGTCATCAGCTTCGCCAAACAGCTCGGCATCAGCACGCCGCTGGCCGAGAATGCGAGCACCGGGATCGGCACGTCCGCGGTACGCATGACCGACCTCGCGAGCGCGTACGCGGCGTTTGCGAACGGCGGTCAGAAGGTGACGGCGTACGGGATCCTCAAGGTCGTCGACTCCACCGGCCAGACGCTCGTCGACAACACCAAGCCGTCCACGCAGGAAACCGTGATGACGGCACAGCAGGCCTACCAGATCACCAACATCCTGCGCGGCTACGCGAGCTTCTGGAACCTGCCGATCAAATGGGACACGGCGGGCAAGTCGGGCACCACCGACGACTTCGTCGACGCGTGGTACATGGACTACACGCCGAGCTGGGTCGTGGCGACGTGGGCCGGGCGCACCGAAGCAGACAACCCTGCGGAGCTCGGTATGAACGGCATCTTCGGCACGGCTGAGGGCAAGGCGATCGCTGTGCCGTTCGTCAACTCGCTGGCCAAGCCAGCCTCGTTCAGCACCATCAGCGGCGGCCCCGCTCCGACGGTTGCCCCGACGGTCGCTCCGACTCCGGCGCCGACACCGACGCCGACACCGATACCCACTGCGACGCCGCTGCCGACGCCGACGCCACTGCCGACGATCTGCGCCCCGTTGCTATGTGTCCCGAGCCCGACCCCGAGCCCGCGCCCGAGCCCGACGTAGCTTCAGTCCCGCCGTGCCGGACGGACCGCGATGGTCAGGCGGGACAGGGCGCAGAGCGCGCCGTCATCGTCGGTGATCTCGACGTCCCAGATCCACGAGGTGCGGCCGCGATGCCGGGGCCGGCCCACGGCGTGGATCGTGCCCTCCTTGATGGGGCGAAGGAACTGCGTGTGGTTGCTCTGACCGAGCGCGATGTTGCCCGCGTCCCCGACGCCGAGGAACGTGCCGATCGATGCCAGCGTCTCGGCGATGCCGGCGAGCGCGCCGCCATGAACGATCCCGTATGGCTGCATTACGCGGTCGCTGACCGGGCAGCGGCTCTGCATCAGGTCGGGGCTCGCCTCGATGATCTCGTGGCCGAGACCGGCGTCAAACGGAGAGATCGGCGAGGCCACGCAGCGCGGGGACGATCAGCGCTTGGCGAAGAGGTCGGTGAGCGGGCCCTCGTGGGCCGCCAGCATCGAGTGGATGTCGAGCATCTCGTCGCCGCTGATGGGTCCCTCCACCTCTGGCATCCCCTCGTCGAACAAACGCTTGCGCTCCTCGTCCGCCTCGGTCTGGAAGATGATCTGGAGCAGGTTCTCGTCGTTGCACGAAGCACACGTCACCCGCACCAGCGCCCGGTTTCCTTGCTGGGCCAGGACGTTGATGCCGCAGTCCGCCATGTTCTCCCCGCAGGCGCTGCACCGGTAGCGCCTCGCCTGAAATCGGAGGAGCTCGAGGAGGTCCATCCCAGCCCAGTATAGGCGGCGGTCTCAGGCGGCAAACCTCTCAGACGGCCGTCGCTGGGTACACTCGGACGGCCCGCTGGGGAGTGGCCAAGTGGTAAGGCAGCTGACTCTGGATCAGCCAATCAGAGGTTCGAATCCTCTCTCCCCAGCCAACCCGTGGAAGTTTGCCAAACGCTTGTCGGACGCGCTATGCACGCGGGCGCGCGCAGGACGTTCCGGCGCCTGGCGCAGCCTTCCGCAAATCAAATATGGAACGAGAGTCCCGACGCCGGTTCCAACGTCAACAACCTGCCGCGCCTCGCGCAACGGCAGTTCTCCCTATGGCGCGTCAGCAGCTGCTGGCTCGGTGGCACCGACCGACTTGGCGATAAGCGGGTCCGACGGCGCCGCTGCATGCCACTGTCCTGTGCTGGCGAGGCAATCCGCGAACCGGTCCGGATCTGCCAGGTGCGGAAAGTGGCCGCTGCTCGGAAAGATGGTGAGCGTTGCCTGGGGTAGCGCATCGCGCAGCCACGCCGCGTAAGCAGCGTCGTACTCACTGCTGGCGATGACCATGTACGGAACTCGGCGCTGCTTCAGCGCGGCCAGCCCTTGGTCGATCCGCGACTGTATCTCCGTCGCCGGCAGCTCGAGAGCCTGGCGCCAGTACGCAAGCACGACGTCCTGCCGCGGTGGCTCGGTGCTCAACAGCCGCTGCGCATCGTCTGAGAGCAGGTCGATGCGCATGCTTGAAAGGAGCGCGGGCCACATCTTCGAAAAGCCAGGTCCGATGACCGCCTCGCGATTTGTCTGAAGCATGTGCACGAAAGCGGTGTCGAGCGTTTGATCGACACTCACCACTCCTCGGGCGGTGTACGAGGCTGCGAAAACAGTGGCGACGATTGCCGCCATCGAGTGGCCCACGATGACGGGTTCGCCGAGCCCGGCGTCGTCGACCGCCGAGGCGACGGCCGTTGCCACGTCCTCCAGGTCGCAGGATGCTTGTGCGGGAGAACCGCCATGACCCGGCAGGTCCAGCGCGAGCACCTGCCGCCCGGGATCTCGCCGCCGCAGCGCCTCTACGGCGGGTTGCCACATGCGGCGGTCGAAGGTGAGCCCATGCAGCAGGACAAGAGGTGGGCGGTTGTCCGCGCGACCCTCCAGGCTGCCGCTCAGCCTCGCTGTCCCGAATGTCGCAGTGCCACGCTGATCCGCTGTCGAGGCCTGTTGCGGAGCCGTGTCCATAGTCGACCACCTTATCGTTACATTGTTACGTAGCGCCGTATCGTAACGATGTGGCGTTACAATGTCAAGCATGGGACGCCCTCGATTGCACGACGAGCGAACGCGAGCCGCGCTCCTAACGGCGGCCGAGCGCCTGGTCACCGAGGGCGGCATGGACGCGATCAGTGTCCGGACGGCGGCGGTGGGCGCCGGAACCACAACGCGCGCCGTCTATGCCCTCTTCGGCTCCAAACAGGGATTGGTTCAGGCGATGGCACAGCGGTCATTCGAGCTGGTCATGTAACGCGTTGCAGCTGTACCTCTGACCAGCGATCCCGGCCAAGACCTGGTCGCCTGTGGTGTACAGGGCTTCAGGGCGTTCGCGCTCGACGATCCGTACCTCTTCCGGCTCTTCTTCACCGCACAGCTGCCGCGCGCGGATCTGAGCGCCGACGCCGACTCGACCAGGGAGGCGGCGCTAGCACAACTGGTCCTCCGCGTCGAGCGGGCATGGACAGCCGGCCTCTTGGGAGGACACACGGTCGAGGAAGTCACGCTGCTCTGGGATGCGCTGTGCACGGGGCTGGCGATGCGCGAGATATGCGGTCAGGTCGAGCGATCACAGGGGGAGAGGGTCTGGACCGATGCGCTGGGCGCACTTCTGGCCGGGCTGGGCTTAGCGGATCGAGCGTCGGACGAGGTTACTGAGTCCGGCTGCGTTTGACGGAGACTCGCGGGTTGGTTTTCGTGTACATATCTTGTGTCCCGCGCCTTGTTGAGTTCGAACCCGTTGGGTTCGTCAATCGACGTCCGAAATCGAGCATCAGTCTTGTGAGGCTGCATGGCTGCTCGGGTCCTGCGCAACAAGATGTTGAATGGCAGTCATTTCCTTCGGCCATCCGCGGTCCGCTGTGATAATCCGTGTCGCGCCTGCCGTTTTCGCGGTCGCCAGTACAAAGGCGTCGGGAAGTTTCAAGGACCGATGCTTAGCTCTCAGTTCCGCCGCCCCAGCACCCACCTCGACAGATGCCTCGATGACGCGAGCAGGAAGCGCCGCCAACACATCGTCCACCAGCGCTCTGCCTTTTGGGCCATTGTTCAGCAATGCACCAACGAGTACCTCGGCGTAGGCGACCAGCGGAAGCGCTAACTCGTCTCCATTTGCCAACGCCTCTCGAATCGCCACAGTGCTCCCTTGATGATGTCGGTCGCTCGCGTCCAAGAATCCGATGACGACAGAGGCGTCGAGCAGTGTCAGTCCCATTCAGCCCTGAGTTTGTCGAGGTACCCCTCACCATAGGCACCAGTCAGCACGCCTTCGAACCTATCGACTGGGTCTTCGGTACGAACCAGCCTCAGTTGCCCAGGGCCCTGGACCTCAACGCGGACGCGATCTCCCTCGCTCATACCGGCAGCGCGGAGAGCCTTAACTGGGAGCGTCACCTGATGTTTGCTGCTGATTCGGGTCAGGTTGGCCACGCGCTTTACTTTGGGCATCGCAAGTAAAGTTTACCGTACGCTTGAGGCGGATTCGCCGCGTCAGGTCAGCGTCCCAGTGCGCGTGCAAGCAGGCTGCGCCGGTTGCGCGTACCGGACTTGGTAAATATGGACTTGAGGTGGTCCTGGACGGTGTTCTCGGATAGGAACATCGCCCGCGCTGTGGCTCGAGTGTCCAAGCCCGCAGCAAGGTGGCCCAGCAGTTGAGCCTCCCGGTCGGTGAGCCCATGACAGCGGGAGAAGAGGTCGAGACGCTCGGCGGGCGAGCTGGGCTCGAAGGTGACCGCGATGTCGGATCCTGCGCGTTGCGGGTTACCTCCGAGGCGGGCGGCGCGCATGGTGAGCCACAGGCCGGCGGCGAGGTGGACGCGGGCAGATGGCGCGTGGTCGTCAACGCCGGCCTCAACGGCGAGCAACTGCGCCGCGACGTTGTACGCGCCCGCAGGGATGGGTCGCCCGTCTCCGTCCGGCGGGACGAGAACGCGGAGATAGTCGTCTGTCTCTGTCGTCTGGGCGCGCACCTCGAGGCTGGGTGACAGCATGAGCACGGCGGGGCCACCTCGGCTGGGAGTCGCCGCGGCGAGCGCGAAGGTCGACGCCTGGGCGTGGCGCACCGCGTCGGTCACGGGGCCGGCGATGCCATCCAATAGGTGCGCCTCGTCGTCACTGAAGCGCGAGTCAGCGTCGATTCGCCAGAGGTCGAGGAATCCCCAGCAGCCGAAGCGGTCGCGGAACACGACCGAAGCCACATCGCTGACGCCGTAACCACGAAGCAATTCTCGCCAGAGCAGGCTGCGCTGGGGATCGTCCTCGGTGGCGCTGCGCAGCAACCCCACGGGGCTCGCGAGCGCCGTCCAACGGTTGACCGCGGTGAGGTACTTGAGCCGGATCAAGCGAGGGAGGTCAGCAACGAAGGGCACGTCGGCGAGCGGCGCGCTGCCCACCTCGGTGTGGGGGTCGGTGAGGAGCCATGCGTGGGCGTCGAAGTTGATGACTCGGCGCAACTCGTCGAGGATGGCCAGCCGGAGCACCAGCGCATCGGACGGCGCCCGGCAGATGTCGAGGATGCGCTCGGCGGCGCGGGCGTGTGTCGCGGGAATGACCACGGGCGGATCGTAAGCCGGAGCAGGCGAGTCCGAAGATCCCAGATAACTGGGATAGGCGAAACGGCGTGCGGCTGCCTACGGTGGTGAGGCACCAACCAAATCTTGGAGACCGTCATGCCGACACTGCACATCGAGCACCCCATCACCGACTTCCCCACGTGGAGCGCTGCCTTCGACGGCTTCGCCGAGGCCCGGCGCAGTGCCGGAGTGCGCGCTCAGCGCGTGCAGCAGCCCATCGATGATGCGGCCTATGTGGTCATCGACCTCGACTTCGACACGACTGCTGAGGCGCAGCAGTTCCGCGAGTTCCTCACGACCAAGATCTGGGCTCGGAGTGAGAACTCTCCGGCGCTCGTGGGCACGCCAACGACGATGATCCTGCAGGCTGCGAGGTAGCCTTCCCCGCTCCGACCGCCGTCTTTTCGTCGGCGGTCGCGATCGCTCCCGACTGGCTGAGGACATGGGCTGGCAGGTGTCAGCAGTGGAGCGCGTCCTGCAAGCCGCCAACCTCGACGCGATGCCGCCGATCACTCCGGTGCTGTGCTTCGTCGACGGCGAGTGGCCGTTGCTGTCCGCTCCGAAGATGTATGGCGGCGTACGGCTGGAATCGAAGCGTTGCATCAAGAAGCTTGCGACGGAGAGCGGCGTGCTCGACGCCGTCACGCGTGAGCATCTGGCTCGCACGCTCGCCATGGCCCTACCCGCGAAGTAAGTCGAGGGACATCGGGCAGGCCTCAGCGCGCAAGGGCGCCGAGGCCTGCCGCGTAGCTCTCTACGCCCAGAACGCAGCGACAGCCGCGGGGTCACCGACGTAGTGATCGATGCTGCGAACCTTGTCGCCGTCGTACGTGAAGAGCAGCATCTGCATGTCGTTGGTGCTGCGCCCGTCGGGCCGTGTGCCACCGAGGTGCAGCAGCACGGCCACACGGCCGTCGCCGTCGGCCATGTACACGTCCGGTGCGGGACGCAGCGTTCCTGCCGTCAGTTCCATCGCCTCGCCCATGAACCCGGCTATCCCCTGGATGCCGTCGTGGATACCTGCAAAGCGATCCTGATTGCGGTGGTTCCACGTCGCGTCGGCGTGCAGGATGGTGGGCATCTTCGCGAAGTCGCGTGTCGCGATCACCTGGAACAGGGCCTTCGTCGTCGCGACGTCGGCGTCCGCGCTGTTGGCTGTCGTGGTTGTCGTGGGTGCTTCGGTCATCGTGATCTCCTGAAGTGGTCGAGTGACGATAGGAGCACCGTAAGCCGCCCCGGGTGGCCGCACCATCGACTGTTCAGGGGATCTTCGTCAGCCCGTGCTGCATGGCGAACATGGCAAGCCCTGCGCGCGTCGAGACCTCGCACTTCTCGTAGATGTGCATCGTGTGCGTGTGCACGGTCGACGGGGAGACGACCAGGTCAGTCGCGATCTGCCGCTCGGTTCGTCCCGCCACGAGAAGACGCAGGATCTGCAGCTCGCGCTCGGTGATGCCCGCCGGCGGGCGCGGCGGTGGCGTCGACTCGCCGGCGGCGTCGAGCACGGCGCCGATCGCGTCGCGGTCGATGGACGTCGCCGACAACATGCGCGCCGCGTTCTTCGAATCCCGCGCCGGCCGGTACGGGCGGCCCTCGCGCATCGCATGAAACACGTCGGCGGCGGCGAGCAGGCTGCAGTCGACGTCGAGGTCCGGAGTGCGCACCGACGCCGGATACCCCGACCCGTCGGCTCGTTCGTGGTGCCGGCTCGCGAGACGCGCCAGCGGCTCGAGCACCGGCGACGCAGCAAGGAGGCGCCCGCTGTAGTACGGGTGCAGGCGCACGAGCTCCCAGTCGGCCGGCCGCAGCTGCGTCTCGCGTTCCCACACGCCGGTGGGCACGGCGACGCGTCCCAGGTCATGTACCAGCCCCGCGCGGTACACGTTGGCTGCGGTCGGACGGCCGCGTCGCTCGGCGGCGACGCGCGCCAGCCTGGCAACACCTCGCGAGTGACCGGTGAACCAGGGGCTCTTGAGGTCGGCTGCGTCTCCGTACGCGGCGAGTGCCTCGTCGAGCGCATCGTCGTCGGGAAACGCGCGACACGGGATCGGTTCCGCGGCGACCACCGCCTGCCATGCGTCCTCGGGGTCTGCCACGCGCATCAGCTCGTCGGCGTCTCGATGGAACACCGCGACGATGTCCGGATCGAGCGCGCGGCCCGACCAGCGCGCGACGGCGCGAATCGCGTCGTCTCTGCTTCCAACCGCGTCGAACATGACGGCGGCGTACCCGACCGCCGCGAAGCGCGACGCCTCAGCGATGTCGGCGCCGGCGCGTTTTGCGGGGATCCCGCGGCCGTCGAAGCGCTCGAAGCTGTCCAGCACCGCGCGACGCACCGTCTCCGGCAGGCGCAGGCGCCGCGTGAGGTCTGCGCCGACCTCACAGTCGGCGCGCGCCCCGGCAGCGCGTGCGCTTGCGACACGAGGCAGATTGCGCAACACCGATAGTCGCTCGGCCCCTTCGCCGCGGCTCGCGAGAAACGCGGCGAAACGCAGCGCTTCGCCGGGACGGGTCGCGTCCACGAGGTCACCGCGACCGCGTATCGCCATGTCGTCGCCGCCCAGCATCGCGGCGAGCTCGTGCGATGTCGCGCTGCAACCGGCGAACCGCAGGAGCGTCCCGTAATACACGTCCGAGTGTCGCGGCGGGTCGAGACCGGCGCGGCGCGCCAGTTCGGTCGCGAGGAGACAGGCGCGCATCGCCTCACCCGATGGGTGGCCGCGCGCGAGGTCGCTCACCACGGACAGCGCGGCGACGACGCCTGCGACGTCGACGGGCTCCCCCACGGGCGGCAGTCTACGCGTTGCTACGCCGCAGAATGGGCGCATGACTGACGTCGTGATGGGCGAGGACGGTTTCGCCCGCTGTGGCTGGGGGTCGTCCAGTCCGGAGTACCGCGCGTACCACGACAACGAGTGGGGCCGACCCGTTGGCGACGAGCGCGTCATCTACGAAATGGTCTGCCTCGAGGGATTCCAGGCGGGATTGTCATGGAGCACGATCCTGCGCAAGCGCGATGGGTTCCGCGCCGCGTTCGCAAACTTCGATCCGGTTGCGGTGAGCAGGTTCGACGACGATGACATCGACCGGCTCCTGGGCGACCGTGAGATCGTGCGCAACCGCGCGAAGATCGTCGCCACCATCAACAACGCGCGGGCGACACTCGAACTCCGTGACGAGGGGACGTCACTGCCTGCGGTGGTGTGGAGCCACACAGCACGCCCGCAGCATGAACGCGCGTCGCTCGGCGATCTCCCCGCCGAGACTCCCGAGTCGAAGGCACTGTCCAAGCAGCTGCGCGACCGCGGCTTCGCCTTCGTCGGACCGACCACGGTGTACTCGGCGATGCAGGCCGTCGGCGTCGTCAATGATCACCTGCGCGGATGTCACTGGCGTGAGGTCGCTGACGGGGAGCGAGCCAGCTTCATCGTCCCCTCATGAAGGCCGCGATCTCCGAGCGCTATGGCCCGCCCGAGGTCGTGCACATCGGCAGCGTCGCCATCCCTCCGCCGCACGACGGCGACCTCCTGATCCACGTACGCGCCGCGTCGGTGAACCGCTCCGACACGGCGTTCCGCGCCGGTCATCCGCGCCTCGCGCGAGCAGCAACAGGGCTGCGCAAGCCGCGGTGGCGCATCCTCGGCACCGAGTTCTCGGGTGAGGTGGTCGCGACCGCTCACGGCGCCACCGGCTTCGCGCTCGGCGACCCCGTCTACGGCATCAACCCGTGGCGGTTTGGAGCGCACGCGACGTTCATTCGCGTGCCGGCCAGAGGCACCGTCGCGCACAAGCCGGAACGGCTGACCTTCGAGCAGGCGGCGGCGGTGTGCGACGGCGGCCTGCTCGCGCTGATGAACCTCCGCAGCGCGCACGTCGCCGCCGGACAGAAGGTCGTGATCTACGGCGCGTCTGGATCCATCGGCACCGCCGGCGTGCAGTTGGCGAAGGAGATGGGCGCGCACGTGGTCGCGGTGACGGCGCCCGAGCATGCAGAACTGGTGCGCTCCCTCGGAGCCGATGAGGTCATCGACTACACCAGCACCGACTTCACAGAAAATCACGACGCGTACGACGTCATCTTCGACGCCGTCGGGAAGCTCACCTTCGCGCGATGCAGTGCTGCGCTCCAACGCGGCGGTGTCTTCGTGCCCACGGACGGGGCGCGCAACATGCTGCTGGCGCTGTCACACGCGCCAGTCGGCGGCCGCCGCGCGGTCATGGTGCTGCCGCCGCGCTACCGCAAGGAAGACGTGATGTACCTGAGCGAGCTCATCAACGCGGGCCGCTACCGTCCGGTCATCGACCGCAGCTACGCTCTCGACGACATCGTCGAGGCGCACCGGTACGTCGACACCGGCCAGAAGGTCGGGAACGTGGTCATCCAGGTTGCGGCTGAGCCACTGCCTGCGTCCCTCCGACCGTCGATCTGATCGCCACGATCTCGTGGCTACGGCGCGGGCGTGTACATGAGGTGCACAACGCCGCTGCTGTAGCTGTCTGCTGTTCTGAGCGTGAGCTTCAGCTCCGGCGTGCCCTCCGGAAACAACCGCTTGCCGGTGCCCAGAACGATCGGGAACGTGAACAGGTGCAACTCGTCGACGAGACCATCGGCGAGCAGCGCTCGCACCAGCGTGCCGCTGCCGCTGACGTACAGGTTCTTGGCCGCGCGTTCCTTGAGACCGCGGATCGTTGCAGCGCTGTAGGGCCCGACGAACGTCGTGTTGTTCCACACGGACTCGGTCGTGCTCCCCGACACCACGTACTTGGTCGAGTCGTTGAAGAAGGGCGCACCGGGATCCTGCTCCGGCGTCCGCGACGACCACGCGGGTGCGAACTCGACGTATGTCTGCCGGCCGAGGAGCAGCGCCTCGCTCGAGCCGATGATGCCGCCGATGTCGGCGCCGGTGCGCTCGTCGAATGGAAACTGAAACGTCCAGGTCGGCTTCTCGATGACGCCATCGAGCGAGATGAACTCGTGGACGAGGATCCTGCCCATCGGTCAGCCCGACAGCAGCTCGTGGAGCTTGCGCGTGGTGTTGGCGTTGCGGATCGTCATCCGCTTGTATAGCGCGGATCCCACGAGCTTCGTCTCGCGGCTCCGGCTCGCGTTGGCACGGTCGATGCGCCAGATGAGCGCGCCGGGGGTGTACCGGACGTCGTCGACCTCGAGGTTGCGCGGGATGCGATCGAGCACCGCGGGCTCGTCCACGTCCGGCCAGAGAAACAGGACGTCGGTCCGCAGTGTGGCGTCGGTGACCCACGTGCTCGGTATCGCGGCGACGATAGAGCGCAGCGCGGCATCGTCGATCACGAGCACGGTGACGGGGAGTCCGGTGTCGCGCTCGATGGCGCGCTCGATCCGGTTGGTCAGCGTCGACTGCGATATCGGCGCCGCAGAGAAGATGACATTGCCCGAGTTGATGTATGTGCGCACATCGTCGAAGCCGAGCCCGCGGAAGGTGTCCGCCAGCGCAGCCATCGACACGATGCCCTTGCCGCCCACGTTCACGCCGCGGAGCAGCGCCAGGTGGCGCGAGCGGGGTGCCGGGCGTCGTGCTGCCGGCACCCCGCTGTATGTCGCCTCTGGTTACGCGCCGGCAGCGGCTGCGACTGCGGCCGGTGCCCCGTTGGCGCCGGGCGGTGGCCCCATCATCGCCAGCATCTGCTGGAACTCCTCGGCGTTCGGCGCCGGGATGAGCTCTGCATCGGGGAGCGACCGCACGATGCCGAGGAAGCTCTCGAGCATTCCCGTTGACGCCGGCAGGTGCGAGGACATGATCATGTTCGGGGCCATGGTGCGCACACCGTCGAGCACGGCGTCCCACTTGGCCCTGTCGATGAGCTGCGTCCAGGGGGAGTCGAGCGAGAGCCACGCGATCATGCCCTGCCGCACCGCCTCCGGCGGCAGCTCGGCGCAGTCCGTCGACAGCTCGGGCAGGAGCGCGCCGAAGCAGTCCACGGAGAACAGGGTTCCCGTCTTCTCGTCGAGGATGCCGGTGGACGTGGGGTTGTCGAAGGTTGGCGGCGGCACTGCGCGCAGCTTGCGGTCGCCGACGTCGAGCCGATCGCCGAACCGGATCGCGTGCACGCGGTCGAACGGCACCGGCCACCACGAAGCCATCCGAAAAGCGGAGAAGGCGTGCGTCGCGAGCTTGGCCTTGGGCGCGAGCTCCATCACCTTCTGGATGCTGCCGGTGTGATCCATGTCGTCGTGGGTCAGCCAGATCCAGCGCAGGTCCCGCAGCGGGACGATCGAGTCGACCGCCGCGATGAACTCGGACGTCTCATCGGCGGTAAGCGGTGAGCTCTTCAGCCCGGTGTCGACCAGCACCGGCTCGTCTGCTTTGATGAGGAAGGTGTTGACCACGAGGTTTCCCATCCCGGGAATGGGAAGGTGGGTGGGCAGCACGTATACGTCCGGCGCTGCCTGATACGGCTCGTCCATGCGAAACACCTCCTCTCGCCGGCCACAGTTGCCGGCCGCGCCGAAACCAACGATTGGGGAGACTACTCCGAACGCGCGCGTCCCGTGGAGGCCGTGTGGTGAAATCGCGCCGATCGTGGAATCTCTCGCCCGGTGCCCGTCTCCGTGGTTGCGGCCATGACGGCCGAACCGGCGCCGCGCCGCCGCCGGCGGGCGAAGGCCACCGCGCCGGCGACACCTGCGGACACGACCGAACCGCTGATCCTGGTCACCGGCGGCACCGGGACGCTGGGCGAGCTCGTCGTCGCCCGTCTACGCGAGGCCCACCGCCGCGTTCGCGTCCTGAGCCGTACCAAGCACGACGCCGCGAGCGGCGTCACGTACGTTGTGGGCGACCTTGTCACCAACACCGGAGTCCAGGCAGCGGTGAAAGGGGCGGGCGTCATCCTCCATCTGGCAAGCACCAAGAGCGACGACGTGGCTGCGACACGCAACCTGGTCGAGGCAGCATCGGCGCTCAAGACACCCCCGCACCTCATCTTTGTGTCGATCGTCGGCGCAGATCGGGTGGACTCGTCGTACATGGTCACCAAGCTCGAGTCGGAGCGGGTCATTCGCAACGCCGAGTTGCCGTGGACCATCCTGCGCACCACGCAGTTCTACGAGCTGGCGCTGACGGGCGCGCAACGCTCAGCCCGGTTCCCGCTGATCTTCGCGATCTCCGGATTTCTGGTTCAGCCGGTGGACGCAGGCGAGGTTGCGGCGCGCGTCGTCGAGCTGGCCACGGGCGAGCCGGCGGGCCGGGTGCCCGACCTCGGCGGCCCCGAGGTGATGAGCGCCGCAGCGATCATCCGCTCCTACCTCCGCGCCACCAAGCGTCGCGGAGTCGTGGTGCCGTTCTGGATGCCGGGGCTGAACAAGATCCGCACCGGCGGGCTGCTCGTGCGCAAGCGCCGCAAACCGGCAGGATCAGATGACGCTGAGGAGACCGAGGCAGCGCCGCAGCGCACCTGGGAGGAGTTCCTCAAGGAGCGCGCGTAGCGCTTCGCTAACTCACGGTCCCGAGCAGCAGCCCGAAGCGTCCGGCGGCGTCCGTGTACCACGAGACCGGCTCGATGCCAGACTCGGTGAGCATCGCATCGAGCATGTCGCGGGTGTACTTGGTGCACACCTCGGTGCGCACCAGCTCGTCGGCACCAAACGTCACCGACAGGTCTGCCGCGAGCACCGCGACGTGCTGCTCGCGCAGCGACCGGAGGTGCATCTCGATGCGATGTTCCGGCTCGTTCCAGCGCGCGACGTGTGTGAACGAATCGATGTCGAAGTCGGCGTCGAGCTCGCGGTTGATGCGTGCAAGGACGTTGCGATTGAATTCGGCTGTGATGCCACTCGAGTCGTCGTACGCGGCGATGAGCTCGGCGCGATCCTTCACGAGATCGGCACCGAGCAGGAAGTGGTCTCCCGGTCGCATCAGACGGCGCACCTCGTCGAGGAAGCGGCGCGCCTCCTCCGGCTCGAAGTTGCCGATGGTGCTCCCGAGGAACACGATGAGCTGGTGGCCGAACCGCGGGATCTGCGACAGATGGTGGTCGAACTCGCCAGTGACGCAGTACACCGTGAGGTCGTCGAACTCCTCGCTCAGCTCCGACGCGGAGCGGCGCAACGTCGCCTCGCTGATGTCGAACGGCACGAACGTCCAGAGCGACCCCATACCCTTGGCCGCGCGGATGAGCACACGTGACTTGGTGCAGGAGCCGGCGCCGAGCTCGACGATTGACGCGGGGCGGACCATCTCCACGATGTCGCGCGCGTGGTGCTGCAGAATGCCCATCTCAGTGCGCGTCTGGTAGTACTCGGGGAGCTGCGTGATCTCGTCGAAGAGCTCGCAGCCACGATCGTCGTAGAACCAGCGAGGTTGCAGATGCTTGGGAGCGCTGGTCAAACCGCTGCGCACGTCGTCGATGAACTCCGACCGCGAATCGCGGCCGAGCGTATGCACGGCCATCGTAATCGGTGGCAGGCTCACCACTGTCAGACGTCGCGCGCCAGGCGCAGTCCACTGAACGCCCACCGCGACGCGGGCGCAAAGAAGTTTCGGTACGTGGGACGCGAATGCCCGGCCGGCGTGACGCATGCGCCACCGCGCAGCACGAACTGGTTCACCATGAACTTGCCGTTGTACTCACCGACCGCGCCGGCCGCGGGGTGGAAGCCCGGGTACGGTGAATACGGACTCGAGGTCCACTCCCATACCTCGCCGATGCACGGCGACTCATAGCCGGCGAGCGACGCCGGGTGCAGGCCGTTGGTCGCGTGTTCATTCGCGACGGCGTTCTCGTGCACGGTTTCCCACTCGGCCTCCAGCGGCAGGCGCGCGTTCGACCACCGGGCGAAGGCGTCGGCCTCGTACCAGCTCACGTGGCACACCGGCTCCGACGGATCAACGTCGCGCAGACCGGCGAGCGTGAACACGGCCCAGTCCGTGCCGTTCTCGCTCTCCCAGTACAACGGCGCACGCCACGCGTTCTGATTGACGGCGGCCCAGCCGTCCGACATCCAGAACTCGGGACGGTCGTAGCCGCCGTCGCCCATGAAGCCGAGCCATTCCCCGCACGTCACGGGCCGATCCGCAATGAGAAACGGCCGCAGCAGCTCACGATGACGCGGGCCCTCGTTGTCGAATGCGAACCCGGCGCCGTCGTGGCCGATGTCCACGAGTCCGCCGGGATGATGCACCCAACGCACGTCACCCGCTGAGCCGCCGGTCGCACCGTTGCCGCTGCGGTATGCGGGCTTGAGCGGGTTGACGGAGAGCACGTGCTTGATGTCCATCAGGATCAGCTCCTGATGCTGCTGCTCGTGATTGACTCCGAGCTCGGCAATGCCCGCGACATCGCGGGCGCGCGACGACAGCAGGTCACACATGACATCGTCGGTCCGCCGGCGGTACGCGGCGATCTCTGCGATACCGGGGCGTGTCAGCAACCCGCGCTGCGGCCGCGCGTGCCGCGCGCCGATGCTCTCGTAGTACGAGTTGAACAGATATCGGTACGCGGGGTGAAACGGCTGGAACCCCTCGACGTTGGGGCCGAGCACGAACTCCTCGAAGAACCAGGTGGTATGTGCGCGATGCCACTTGGTGGGACTGACGTCAGGCATCGTCTGCACCGTCTGGTCCTCGGCGGACAGCGGCTCCGCGAGGCTCTCGGTGTGGTCGCGCACCGCGAGATAACGATCGACCGACGGAACCTGCTCGGGCTGGTACCGCGCCCACACGCCTTGAGTTTGGACTGCTGCCATGCTGTCAGACCTCGTGGGGCATCGCTCAGCACCCGCAAGTAGTATGCGGGATCGATCTTGGGCCGAAGGCGCCGCGCCGGCGTTTTCGGCACGCCCACGCGGACACGCCGGGTCGGCTACCCTGAGCGCCCGCCGGAAGTGGGTGCGAGCGCGCCGCCGCTCGCCATAGGAGGAGCGACATGCCCGAAGAGGTCGACGACGAGACTGCAACCGAGGTCGGCCACGCGCTCATACGCTGGATCACCAATGACGATCCCGGCGGCGTAGGAGCATTCCTGCCGGAGTTCGTTCCGAGTGACGTGGACGACGCCAAGGCAGAGCGCATCGGATACTCCGTCATCGAGCTGCTGCAGCGCCTCACAGTCGCCTGATCGCTGCAATCAGCGACTCGGAGTCCGTCGCGCCGTCATGGAGCGCGCCGTCGATGAACAGCGTCGGCGTGCCCTGTACATCGCCGCTCGCGATGCCACTGTCGACGTCACGCCGCACGCGTGCCTCGACGCCGGCACCGGTTCGGTCACGCTCGAAGATCGCGAGGTCGAGGCCGACCTCCGTCGCGTAACCGCGCAGGTCTGACTCCTCGAGCGCCTTCTGGTTGTGATACAGCAGGTCGTGCATCTCCCAGAAGCGCTGCTGCTGCGCCGCCGCCTCGGCCGCGAATGCCGCCGCCAGCGCGTGCGGATGGATGTCGGTCAGCGGGAAATGGCGGAACACGAACGCAACCTCGCCGCCCAGCGTGCGTTGCACCGTCTCGATGGCGCGATACGCAGCTCGCGAGTACGGGCACTCGTAGTCGCCGTACTCGAGGATGACGTGCGGCGACTGCTCGTCGCGCACGTGGTCCACCCGCAGGTCGATGGGCTGTACTGCCATGGCCGCTAGAACCCGAGGCGCTCCTTGACGAGGATCGCGGTGATGCGGCCGGGCATCACGACCTTGTTGATGATGAGCACGTTGTTGACGCCGCTGACGATGCCGTACACACGCCGGGCGCGCTCGTCCTCGAGTGGATACGCGTACTCACGGATACGTCGCAGCGCGGTGTCGAGGTCGGGCACGATCTTTTGCGTGCCGATGACGAAGATGACGTGCTCCGCGCCGGAGACGATCGGTCCCAGCTGGCTGCCACTCGCCGATGCGATGAGCAGCGAGCCGTCCTCGGTGACGGCGTGGACACTGCCGACGACGTAATCGGGCGACGCCGCCAGCGTTCGCAGCTCGCGCCGCTGCATCTCGCGGTCCATCTGATACAGGCGCAGGCGCAGCGCCTCGTAGCGGCCGGATAGCTCGATGTCCTCGGCGACGCCGATCGCCTCGAGCGTGCGCGACGTGTTGTTGTAGACCTCGGCGCCATCCGGCAGCAGCGACGTAACGAGGCGCCGAGCCTCCGGGCCCGTGTCGACGACGTGCGTGCGCACCCCGTGCGAGTCCAGCGCGGTGCAGGCCCGGCGCACCTGCTCGTCGGACGCGAGCTGCGAGAACTCCGCCGGCACGTCGACGCCGGCGATCGTGATGGTGCCGGCCACGGTCACGCGCCCACCTCGGCCAGATGCTGGTGCACCAATGCGATCGACATCGAGCCCTCACCGATCGCCGCCGCGCAGCGCTTGGTCGAGCCGCTGCGCACGTCGCCGGCGGCGAAGATGCCGGGGAAGTTGGTCTCCAGCGGCAGCGGCTGGCGGCTCAGCGGCCATCCCGTCAGCGAGGACGCTCCGTCGATGAGCGCGTTGCCGGTCAGCAGGTAGCCCGCGGCGTCGGTGACGACACCGGCCTTCTTCGCGCCGTCGTTGCGCGGGGTCCCGCCGATGCAGAGGAAGAGCCCGTCGACGGGGACGCGTTCGGTGCTGCCGTCGGCAGCAACGACGTCGACGGCGCGCAGCACGCCGCTCGCTTCCACGCCGGCGACCTCGTACCCGGTGCGCACCTCGACGTTGTCGATGGATGACACGTGGTCGATGAGGTAGCGCGACATCGACTTGGACAGATCACTGCGAGCCAGCAGCGTCACCTTGCCCGCGTACTGCGAGAAGCGCACGACGGCCTGTCCCGCGGAGTTGCCGCCCCCGACGACCATGACGCGTCCGCCGACGCATGCCCGGGCCTCACTCGGCCCGGCGCCGTAGAACACGCCTGCGCCGAGCAGCTCGTCGAGCCCGGGAATGTCGAGGCGTCGCCACTCGACGCCGGTGGCCACGAGGACCGCGCTGGTGGGGATGCGCACACCGTCGGAGAGCTCGACCACGTAGCGCCCGTCGTCGCGCGTGACGCCGTCCACGGGGCGCGCGAGCAGGATCTCGGCACCGAACTTGCGCGCCTGGAGCGTGGCCGAGTTGGCCAGCTCGCTGCCGCTGATCCCGCGCGGAAAGCCCAGCAGGTTTTCGATCAGCGACGTGGTGCCCGCCTGCCCGCCCGGCGCCAGCGACTCCACGACGATGGTGCGAAGCCCTTCAGACGCGGCGTACACCGACGCCGCGAGACCGGCCGGCCCGGCGCCGATGATGCAGAGGTCGTACGCGTCGAACGCGGGCGGCACGATCATGCCGAGCCCCGCGGCCACGAGCGTGACCGTGGCGTCCGTCAGCCGCGTCCCGCCGGGTAGCACGCACAGCGGCAGGTGCTCGAGATCAACGGCGCTGCCGTCTGGCAGCGTCGTGCCGCTCTGGTCGACGTCGTGCCACTGGAACGGCCGTTGGTTGCGGCTCAGGAAGTCGCGGATTGCGTAGGCAACCGGCGACGCCCTGCCCGCGAGGATGACCTGCGGGGTCGCCGGACGCGCGTCGTATTCGAACAGGGACATCGCCGGACTCCGTCGGTCTACGGGTGCGACGGGGCCGGTGAAGCGCCCTCGAGCTCGAAGAGCAGGTCGTCAACCCAGCAGTAGTACCAGTCCTCGCCCGGCTCATAGGAACGGATGATCGGATGGCTGGCCTTGCGCGCGTGCAGGCGCGCGTGACGCGAGGGTGACTGGTCGCAGCAGCCCACGTGGCCGCACTCCTGGCAGACGCGCAGGTGCATCCAGTCTTGCTTGCCCTCGGCGAGGCAGTCCTCGCACCCCCACGACGACGGAGTCACATCACGGATCTGGTCGAGGTGCGTGCACTCGGCCGCCATCTGGTCAACCCTCCACTACGGGCCTTCGTCCTTGCCCCCTTCGCGAGCAGCGTACCCCTCGGGGCGACTCGCAAACGGCTCGCTACACGGGCACCCCCGCTCCCGTGCCTCGCCGCGTAGGCTGAGCGGCCCGTGGCTCACGTGCTGTTCGTCTGCGTGCAGAACGCCGGCCGCCCGCAGATGAGCGAGGCGCTGTTCACGCGCGCCAGCGGCGGCCGGCACACCGCCGAGTCCGCGGGCACCCGTCCGGCGGCGCATATCCACCCCGAGGTCGTGGCTGCGATGCAGGAGCTGGGCATCGACCTCCACGGGCGTGTCCCGCAGCGGCTGACGAACGAGCTGGCCTCACGCGCCGACGTCGTCGTGACCATGGGATGCGGCGACGAGTGTCCCTTCATCCCCGGCAAGCGGTACATCGACTGGACGCTGGCCGACCCGAGCGGCCGCCCGGCGGACGAAGTTCGTGCCATTCGTGACGACATCGAGCGGCGCGTAAACGAGCTGGCTGCCGAGCTCGATGCGGCACCGGCGGCAAATGCGTGGCCCGCGCTGCCGCACGCCGCGTGGCGCGACACGCTCGACACGCTGCACATGTACACGCAGGTCGTCGGCAAGCTGCGACTAGCCCTCTCCCCATTCGAGCCGGTCTGGGCCAACGTCCCGCTCTACGTCACGACTCGAGGGCTCACGACGTCGCCGGTGCCCTACGGACTCCGCACCTTTGAGGTGGAGCTGGATCTCAACCACCACGAGGCGGTTGTGCTCGACTCCGATGGTCATCACGAGCGCTTTCCGCTCGGTGGCTCCGTCGCCGACTTCTACCGTGACGTCATGGCCGCGCTGCAACGGATCGACATCAGCGTCGAGATCTCGACCATGCCGACCGAGGTCTCCAACCCGATCCCGTTTCCCGACGACCGCACGCATGCCACGTACGACCGCGAGCACGTCGCGCTCTTCCATCGCGTGCTGGCGATGATCGACGTGGTCACCAAGCAGCATCGCGCGAAGTACGAGGGCTGGAGCTCCACGGTGCACTTCTTCTGGGGCACGTTCGACATCGTGGTGGCGCGATTCTCCGGGCGCCGTGTGCCACCGCCCAAGGGCGGCGTGATCGAACGCTACGGCGGCACGCACGAGATGGTGTGTTGCGGCTGGTGGCCGGGCGAGGAACGGATCCCATTCGCCAGCTTCTACGCGTACGGCTACCCGATGCCCGAAGGGGTCGGCGAGGCGAGCATCGTTCCCGACGCGGCGGGGTGGGATGCCGGCATCGGCGAGTTCCTGCTGCGATACGACGCGGTGCTCGAGACGCCCGATCCGCGGCGCACGATTCTCGATTTCTACGAGAGCACGTACGACGCCGCCGCGTCGCGCATGGGATTCGACCCGAACCTCACCGACGTGTTCGCGCCCCCGGTGTCCGCAGCACCGCCTCGACCCCTCGGACGTCACCGTCCTCATCTCGCAGTACCGCATCGACCGTGAGGCCCGCGCGCACGAGGTCGGGCGCGATCAGGGTTTGTTGATCGCCGCCCAGCTCGAGCAGCAGCGTGCCACCGTCGCGGAGGAATCGCTTGCTGCCGCGAATCACGCGGCGCAGCAGCCGGGCACCGTCCGCACCGCCGTCATACCCGAGCGGTGATTCGAACGTGAACGTGTCGCGCTGCAGGTACGGCAGCTCTGCGGTGGGCACGTAGGGGACGACGGCGACCACGACGTCGACGCTGCCCGCGAGTCCACGCGGGACAGGCCGCAGCAGGTCGCCGCGGAGCGCATGCACGCCGTTGCGGCGCGCGCACGTGACGGCGCGCTCGTCGATGTCGGTCGCCAGCACCTGCGCGTGCGGACGCCGGTGCCTGAGTGTCGCCGCGATCGCGCCCGCGCCGGTGCACAGATCGATCGCCGTGCCGCGCTCCGGCAGCCGTCCGACGGCGTGGAGCGCGAGAACCTCGGTGTACGGCCGCGGCACGTACACCCCGGGATCGACGCCCATGGCGACTCCGCAGAAGCGCACCGTGCCCGTGATCCACGCGAGCGGTTCGCCCGTCAGGCGCCGGGCGACGAGCTCGTCCAGGCGCCGCGCGTCGCCTGCGGCTGCGGCAACAAGCTGCGCCGCCTCATCCTCCGCGGCGAGGAATCCGCCCGCCGCCAGGGCCGCGCTCACCTCCGCTTCAACCACGGTCCTGCAGCGTAGTACCGTGCCGGGGCATCGAGACGTACGACGTCGTTGTCATCGGCTCCGGCCCCGCCGGCGAGAAGGCTGCGGCGCATGCCGCGTACTTCGGACGCCGCGTCGCAGTGGTCGAGCGCGCGCCGTGGCTCGGCGGCGTCGTGGTGCGCGACGGCGGGATCCCCACCAAGACGCTGCGGGAGACCGCGCTGTACGTCACCGGCTTCCACAAGAAGGAGCTGTACGGCGTCGCCCCCGAGGTCAACCGCGCGCACACGATGGAAGTGCTGCGGACGCGCGCCGCGAGCGTGTCGCAGCTGGTCGAGCATCAGGTGCGGGCCAACCTCGAACGCCATGGAATCGACGTGATCCATGGCCATGCACGCCTCGCCGGCCGGGGCCGCGTCGATGTGACCACGGCCACCGGGGAGCGACAGCTGGCCTGCGACGTGGTGTTGCTCGCCACGGGCTCGCGTCCGTTCCACCCGCCGGGCTTCGACTTCGATGACCCCGACGTCCTCGACTCCGAGAGCCTGCTCGGTGTGGAGATGCTCGTCGACAGCGTCGCCGTCGTCGGCGCCGGGCCCATCGGCTGCGAGTACGCATCGATCTTTCGTGCCCTTGATGTGCACGTGACGCTGGTCGACATCGCACCGCGGCTGGCAACGGTGCTGGACGCCGAGATCGCCGACCGCCTCGCCGAGTCGTTCCTGCAGATGGGCATCGACCTGCGGCTGTCGACGTCGGTGCAGGCGGTGACGCACACCGACGACGGCCTGGAGCTCGCGCTCAGCACCGGCGAACCGGTGCGCGCGCAGAAGGTGCTCGTCGCCGCCGGCCGCGCCGGGACGACCGAGGACCTCGGGCTCGAGGCCGCTGGCGTTGAGCTGGACGCGCGCGGACGCGTGATCGTGGGCGAGGACTTCCAGACCACCTGCGCCGGCGTCTTCGCGGCCGGCGACGTCATCGGCCCGCCCGCGCTGGCATCGGTCGCCATGGAGGAGGGGCGCCGCGCCGCGTCCTTCGCCCTGGGCACGCGGCTCCACGAGGGGACGAGGTATGAGCCGCCGTTCGGCATCTACGGTGTGCCGGAGGTGGCGGCCGTCGGCCTCACCGAGGCAGAGGCGGAACAGCGCGGCATCGAATATGGAGTCGGGCGTGCAGAGTTCTCGGACAACGTGCGCGCCGCCATCGCGGGTGCGCGCGACGGGCTGATCAAGCTGCTGTTCCGGCGCGACGACCGGCGCCTGCTCGGCGTGCACATCATGGGCGAGCAGGCGGCGGAGATCATCCACCTCGGTCAGGCGGTGCTGCAGAGCGGCGGCGGTCTCGACTACTTCATCCAGGCGCCGTTCAATGTGCCGACGTGGACCGATGCCTACAAGTACGCGGCGTTCGATGGGTTGCAGCAGCTGGAACCCGGTGCGCCTGTGCGCGCGCCGGCGTCTGCAGCCGTCGCCGAGCCGGCGCGGATGTGACACCGGGCACACAAGTGACTATTGACACAGGCGCACCATGCAGGGCGGTTGTGGGCCGCGCACAATAGTCCGCCACAATGACCCAGTCCGGCGTGGGGCAGCCGGCAATCCCGATGCCGGATCGCTGCCCGTATCACCGTCCCTTCCCCGAGGGATTCCATGACTGTCCCACTTTCCAGCGGCAGCAGTTCGTCGCGCTGACGACGCAGGAACAGCCGCTCAGCGTGCACATCTCGTGTGCGCACCTCCGCGTCGGCGAGCAGGCACGGAACCGTTTCTACGCGCAGTGCGCGCTCGGCACCGCCGCTGACCGCGAGGCCTGGCTGCGTCAGGTCGGCGAGCGGCGGGTCGCGATGATGCGGCAGCTGCAGGTCGAGTTCGCGCAGATGTACGGCGACGTGAGCATCGAGGAGCTGACCGCTGCCAAAGCTGCCGCGATGGCGATGCCCGGCGATGCCGCCGCCGCTGAGAACCTGGAGCGACTGCTCGCCGAGCTGAGCGCCGCGATGCGCGAGTTCATCGACACACGCGCCGCGATGCTGGAGGGTGCAGGGTTCCCGGTGGAAAGCCTTCAGGCGCTCATCGACGACATCCTGGAGCGCTGGCGCGTCAGCCCCCGCATGGGCACCCCAGCGGTGGACGCCGAACAGCTGGAGCCGTTCGCTCCCGAGCTGCGTCCCTTCCTCGGCGGCTCCATGCATGAGGACGAGGCGAGAACCGGCTAGTCGCTGACCAGCGGTCGCGACAGGCTGTGGCGCCACTCCTCGCTGTGCAGGAAGGTGCGGAACGCTTCCGCCGCGGTGCTCAGGAGGCGGTCGCTGGCCCACGTGATGTGCCATTGACGCTGGACCGGGAAGCCCTCCACGCGCAGTGGCCGCAGCAGGCCGAGCATCACCTCGAGCTGCACGGCGAATGTCGAGAGCACGGCGACGCCGAGCCCGCCGGCCACCGCTCGCTTGAGCGCGCCGTTGCTCGCGAGGTCCATTCGCGAGGTCGCAACCACCCCCGCCTCCATGAGGATGCGTTCCGCCGTCTCGCGGGTTCCCGAGCCACGCTCGCGCATCAGCAGCGGGCCGCCGAGCAGCCGCGCGGGTGCAACCGGTTCCTCGGCAACCAGCGGGTGGGTGGGAGCGCTGAAACACATCAGCTCGTTCTCCAGGAACGGTTCGGCGCGCAGCGCGTCGTCATCCCACAGCCGTCCGACGATGCCGAAATCGGCGCTGCCCTCGAGCACCAGGTCGCGGACCCGGGCGCGGTTGACCACGTCGAGCATGAGCTCGACCTCGGGGTGCAGGCGGTGGAACGAGGACATCGCGTCGGGCAGGACGTAGGTGCCGACGGTGGTGTCGCCCGCCACCCGCACCGAGCCGGCGCGCAGCTCCACCAGGTCCTCGATGGCGTGCTCGGCGTCCCCCACCGCGCCGAGGATTCGTCCGGCCCGGTCATGCAGCACGCGGCCCACCGCGGTGAGCTCCGGGCTCCTGCGTGACGGGCTCACAAGGGGGTGGCCGACGGAGCGGGCCAGGGCCTGCATCTGGTGCGTGACGGCCGGCTGTGTTAATGACAGGGCCTCCGCGGCACGGGTGTAGCTGCCGTGGTCGACAACCGACTTGAAGATGCGCAGCTGGTGGAGCGTGAGCCTCCGTTCAAGGGGCGTTTTCATAAGCAAATCTTATGGGAGGAATGATTTTCATGCATTGGACAACAACCCAGCGCTTCGGTAGGCTGCCCGCATGGCACTGACGGAAGCACCGATTTTTGTGGGCATCGGTGGCGATAGCGGCAGCGGCAAGTCGACTCTCGCCAGGGCGTTCTATGACCTGTTCGGCGAGGATCGCATCACGACGATCTGCCTGGACGACTACCACTCGCTCGATCGCAACGAGCGGAAGCTGATCAAGGTCACCCCGCTCAACCCGCGCGCGAACGACTTCGCGACCATGGAAGAGCAGCTCTGGGCGCTGAAGCGGGGCGAGGCGATCAGCAAGCCCGTCTACGACCACAGCGACGGCACCTTCAAGGAGCCGGAGCTGCTGGAGCCGAACGAGGTGGTGATCATCCAGGGGCTGCACCCCTTCATGGTCCCCGGCGTCCGCGAGGCCTTCGATCTCAAGGTCTGGCTCGACCCGGATCCGGCACTGCGTCTGGCATGGAAGCTGCAGCGCGACGTGGCCAAGCGCGGGTACAACGAGGGCCAGGTGCAGGCCGAGATCGAGGCCAGGCGCCCTGATGCCGAGAAGTACATCGAGCCACAGCGGCAGCACGCGGACCTGGTGGTGCGGTTCTACCCGCCCAAGCCGGAGCACAGCGACATGGGCCACCTCAACGTGCGGGTGGTGCAGCGTCACACGCTGCCGCGTCTCGCGTTCGACCGTCGTTTGCACGACGGCGAGATGGTCAACCTGCAGCTCGACGCCGAGGATGAGGACGGCCGCCGCGCCGACATCATCGAGATCGACGGGCGCATCCCGGCCGATCAGGCGGCGAGCATCGAGCAGACGGTCTGGGGGCACGCGCAGGAGCTGCACGAGCATCTCCAGCAGGTGCGTCCGCAGGAGATCGGCGCATACGAGTCACCAGTGCGCAGCCGGCACAGCGATCCATTGGCCCTGACGCAGCTGATCCTCGCGCACCGGATCCTCAGCGCACAGAAGTCGCTCCTCGTTCGCGTGAACGAGAGGAGCCTCGTCGCCGGGAACAAGCATGGAGAGACATTGATGGTTCAGACAGGAGAGGCAGGCTGATGACAGCTATCGAAACGCCCCCGACCGACGGAGCTCAGGCGAAGAAGTCGCGCTGGGCGTCGGGGGTCATCCCGTATGCACAGATGGGCTACTACGAGCCCGACTACGTGCCCAAGGACACCGACATCATCTGCGCGTTCCGCGTGACGCCGCAGCCGGGCGTGCCGCCGGAAGAGGCGTGCGCTGCCGTGGCCGGCGAATCGTCGACGGCGACGTGGACGGTCGTGTGGACCGACCGCATCACCGCGTATGAGCACTACCAGGCGAAGTGCTACAAGGTCGAGCCCGTTCCGGGCAACCCCGACCAGTACATCGGGTACATCGCGTACGACATCGACCTCTTCGAGGAAGGCTCGATCGCCAACCTTACGTCGTCGATCATCGGCAACGTCTTCGGGTTCAAGGCGCTCAAGGCGCTGCGCCTCGAGGACATGCGCATCCCGCTGCACTACGTGAAGACGTTCCAGGGACCACCCCACGGCATCGTGATGGAGCGCGAGTACCTGAACAAGTACGGACGTCCGCTGCTCGGCGCCACCACCAAGCCGAAGCTCGGGCTGTCGGCGAAGAACTACGGTCGCGTCGTGTACGAGGCGCTGCGCGGCGGCCTCGACTTCACCAAGGACGACGAGAACATCAACAGCCAGCCGTTCATGCGCTGGCGTGATCGCTACGTCCACGCGATGGAGGCGGTGCACCGCGCCGAGGCCGAGACCGGCGAGATCAAGGGCCACTACCTCAACGTCACGGCGGGCACGATGGAGGACATGTACGAGCGCGCAGCGTTCGCCAAGGAGCTCGGGAGCGTCATCATCATGATCGACCTCACGATCGGCTTCACGGCGATGACGTCGATGTCCAAGTGGGCACGCGCCAACGGCCTGATCCTGCACCTGCACCGCGCCGGACACGCGACGTACACGCGGCAGAAGAACCACGGCGTCAACTTCCGCGTCATCGCGAAGTGGTGCCGCCTGCTGGGCGTTGACCACATCCACGCGGGCACCGTCGTGGGCAAGCTCGAGGGTGACCCCAACGCCATCAAGGGCTACTACGACACCTGCCGCGACTCGTTCCTCGCGAAGAACCCGACGACGGGCATCTACTTCGACCAGGACTGGGGCTCCATGCCCGGCGTCATGCCGGTCGCGTCGGGCGGCATCCACGCCGCGCAGGCGCCGGAGCTGCTGCACTACCTGGGCGAGGACGTGGTCCTGCAGTTCGGCGGCGGCACCATCGGTCACCCGATGGGCATCGCAGCCGGCGCAACCGCCAACCGCACCGCTGTCGAGCTGATGATCCAGGCCCGCAACGAGGGCAAGGACTACCTGCACGAGGGCGCAGAAATCCTCAAGAAGGGCGCGCGTTGGTGCGAGCCGCTCCGCGCCGCGATCGACGTCTGGGGCGACATCTCCTTCAACTACGAGGCGACCGACACACCCGACGCGCTGCCGTCGGCGACCCCGGTCGGCTGAGGCAAAACGCAATGCACATAACGCAAGGAACCTTCTCTTACCTTCCGCCCTTCACCGACGAGCAGATTCGTGGTCAGGTGCAGTACGCAATCGACAACAACTGGCCGGTGTCGGTGGAGTTCACCGACGACCCGCACCCGCGCAACTTCCTGTGGGAGATGTGGGGGCTGCCGATGTTCGACATGAAGGACCCCGCGGCAATCCTTCTCGAAGTCAACCGCTGCCGCGAGGCGTACCCCAACCACTACGTCCGAGTGAACGCGTACGACGCGACTCTGCACCGGCAGACCACAGCGATCAGCTTCATCGTGCAGCGTCCTGCCGAAGAGCCGGGCTTCCGTCTCGACCGTCAGGAATCGCACGACCGCCAGATCCGCTACACGCTCCATCCCTATGCCACCGAACGCCCGGAGGGTGAGCGCTACCAGCGTGGGTGATGGAAGACAACGGCTCGAACTCCTTCAACATGCGGCCGGGGAAGTCGGGGCCTCCGGGCCCCGGCGCCTCGGTGGCGGAACCGGCTGACGCAGCCGGCGAGTCCCCCCGGCTGAGCGCACTCGAGTCGCTTCCCGACATCAGCGAGACCGGCGGCGTCGACGTCGCCCAGCTGGTGCGCGAGACGGGCGTGTTCGACGTGCTCGACGAGCTCAACAAGGAGCTGGTCGGGCTGGCACCGGTGAAGACTCGCATCCGCGAGGTCGCTTCCCTGCTGATCGTCGACATGCTGCGGCGCCGCGCCGGCCTCGACTCTGAGCGGCCCACGCTGCACATGAGCTTCACCGGCAGCCCCGGCACCGGCAAGACCACGGTCGCCATGCGCATGGCGACAGTTCTGCACCGGCTCGGCTACCTGGCGAAGGGCCACCTCGTCGCGGTCACCCGGGACGACCTCGTGGGGCAGTACATCGGGCACACCGCGCCGAAGACGCGCGAGGTGCTCAAGCGTGCGATGGGCGGCGTGCTCTTCATCGACGAGGCGTACTACCTGTATCGGCAGGAGAACGAGCGTGACTACGGACAGGAGTCGATCGAGATCCTGCTCCAGGTGATGGAGAACCAGCGCAAGGACATCGTCGTCGTGCTCGCCGGCTACAAGGACCGCATGGAGACGTTCTTCCAGAGCAACCCGGGGATGGGGTCGCGCATCGCGCACCACATCGACTTCCCGGACTACACGCTGGACGAGCTGCTGGAGATCGGCGACCTGATGCTGCAACAGCAGCGCTACGAGCTCTCGCCCAAAGCCAAGCAAGCCTTCCACGATCTGATCGAGATCCGCATGACCCGGCCGCGGTTCGCCAACGCACGCAGCGTGCGCAACTCGCTCGAGCGCGCGCGGCTGCGCCAGGCGAGCCGGCTCGTCTCCGGAGAGCAGGGGGTGCTGTCGAAGCAGGACCTGATGCGGATCGAGGAGCCGGACATCCGCAAGAGCAGCCTGTTCACGGAGGCTCGTGACGAAGCGGCGGCGGGTGTCGGCGCCGCCGAGGATGGCTGAGCCGCGGTGAGCGCGGTATGGGCTGGTGGGATTAGGATCATGCGCCGCGGCAGGGTGAACCGCCGCCGGCGTGATGGAGTGAGTCGATGAGCGAACAGCTGCGAACGGTCGCACGAACCATGGTGGGAGGCGGGCGCGGAATCCTCGCCGCCGACGAGAGCATCACCACGATGAACAAGCGCCTGGACAAGGTCGGCGTCGAGCAGACGCCGGAGAACCGGGTCGCCTACCGCGAGATGCTGATCACGACCCCAGGACTGTCGCAGTGGATCAGCGGCGTCATCCTCTCCGATGACGTGTTCCGCAGCCGCCTGAGCGACGGGCGTCCCTTCCCGCAGGCGTGCCGCGACGTGGGCATCATGCCGGGCATCAAGGTCGACACCGGGGCAAAGCCGCTGGCAAACGCCGCCGGCGAGACCGTGACCGAGGGCCTCGACAACCTGCGCGCGCGCTTTCAGGAGTACGCCGCTGCGGGTGGAACCTTCAGCAAGTGGCGTGCGGTCATCGACATTGGCGAGGGGCTGCCCACCCCGCGCGCGATCTCGGCGAACGCGCACGCAATGGCGCGGTACGCCGCGCTGGCTCAGGAGGCCGGGATCGTGCCGATCGTGGAGCCCGAGGTGCTGATGGACGGTGAGCACAGCATCGAGCGCTGCGCCGAGGTCACCGAGGTCACGCACCACATGTTCTTTTCCGCGCTCATTGAGCAGGGCATCCTGCTCGAGGGCATCGTGCTCAAGCCGAATATGGTTGTGTCCGGTGTCGGAGCGCCGCGGCAGGCAGGCGTCGAAGAGGTGGCGCACGCGACCGTGTCCGTGCTGAAGCGCACCGTCCCCGCCGCCGTGCCGGGTGTCGCGTTCCTTTCGGGCGGACAGGCCGACGACGTCGCGACCGCGCACCTCTCGGCCATGAACCGGCTCGGGCCGCTGCCGTGGGAGCTCAGCTTCTCGTTCGGCCGTGCGCTCGTGAACGCCGCGCTCGACGCATGGCGCGGTCTCGCTGCTCAGGCGCCGGCCGGTCAGGAGGCACTTGCCGCCCGGGCGTCGGCCAACGCGATGGCGCGCGCGGCGTAGCGTCCAGACAACTCTGAGTACACGCTCATCAGCCCGTCGATTCGCGTTTGCAGCGAATACGCGGACGTGACCCGGATGCGCGCGCGCTGGCTGAGGCTCACGCGCAGCGCGACATCGTCGTGCACGAGCGTGAGCGCCTGACTCAGAGCCGGTTCGAGCGGGTGGCGCGGGATGCGAATGCCCGCGTGGCCAAGCGCTGCGCCATCCTCTGCGACATCGGTGGCAATCACCGCGCATCCCGCCGCCATCGCCTCCAGCATCGACAGCGAGAGTCCCTCCGCGGTTGACGGCAGCACGAACACGTCGGTACCGCGGAGGATGTCGACGCAACGCTCACGGTCGTGCACGGCGCCCAACAGATGCACAGTCGGCGCGCCGCGGGTCATGGCGCGAAGCCGCGACTCGTGATCGCCGGCGCCCGCGATGAGCAGCGCATGGTTCTGCGGCCACCGCTGCCGCAGAAAGGCGTCGACGAGGTGCGTCACGCGTTTCTCGGGGTCGAGACGGCCGAGGTAGGACACCACGAACGCCGCGCCCAGCTCCTCGCGTATGCGCGACGGGCCGGGGCTCACCACCTCGGTGTCGACGCCGTTGCCGAGCACGTCGATGCGGGACCCGTCGCAGCCAACGGAGAGCAGCAGGTCGCGCTGATCGTTGCTCAGGGCGATGCAGCGGTCCGCCGCGCGCAGGGCGCGCGCGTGAAACCGGTACATGCCGAGCAGGACGCGGCCGCGCCCGCTGTGCACCGGAGCGTACGGGAGGTGCACCGTGACAACGGTCGGGACTCCGCGGGCGTGCGCGTGCTTGAGCACGGTTGCGTCGAGCAGCGAGTGGCTCAGCGAGAGGTGCAGCACGTCGGGGGAGAAGCGGTCGAGCTCTCGCTGAATGGTGTCGATGGTTGACGGCAGCGGAATGGTGACCGTCTTGAATCGCGCCGAGCCGAGGTGCACCGAACGCGGCACCGGTGCAAGGTGGCCGTCACGCCGATATGAGAAGAAGCACACGTCGACGCCGCGGCGAACCAGCGCGCCAACGACCTCGCGGCTGTACGTGCTGAGGCCGTCGGCACGACGTCCGGCTCCGTGGCCGAACCAGGCCACACGCACCGCGCCCGTCTTCTCTCCCGCCGGTCTCACCGGGGAGCACCATACCGTCCGGGCCGCTGCTCGTTCAGCTAGCGTCGGGCAGCATGGACGGTGGCTCGGCGTTCGCGGCTGCGGTGTTGTGCGGCGGGCTGTCCACGCGGATGGGCGCCGACAAGGCATCGCTGGTGCTCGAGGGCAGCTCGTTGCTCGATCGCGCGGTCGATCGGCTGCTCGATGTCGCAGACCCCGTCATCATCGCGTCTGGGGCCACATTGCTCACGCGCGCCAACTGCCTCACGGTCCGTGACGGCCAACCCGGCCGCGGCCCCCTCGGCGGGATCGTCGCCGCGCTGGACGCGTCGCCGCAACCGCTGCTCGGGGTCGTTGCCGTCGACATGCCCGACTTTGACACGGCGTTGCTGCAACGGCTCGCGACACTCTGTGTCGAGTGCGACGCGGTGGTGCCCATGACTGATCGCGGTCCCGAGCCGCTGCACGCCGTCTATGCGACGTCGTCGCTGCCGGCGCTCCGCGAGGCACTTGCCTCGTCCGACCGCGCGCTGCGCACCGCACTGCATCGACTGAACGTGCGTTACATGGACGCGGCCGCGCTCGGCGCGGGCCCCGGCTTCGCTGACAACCTCAACACGCCCGGCGACGTCGCCGCGTGGGCAAGCCACGTATCCTGAAACGCGATGGACATGCAATACCGGCACCTGGGACGCCACGGCATCCAGGTCAGCGTCCTCTCCTTCGGGTCATGGATCAGCTTCGGATCCCAGCTCGCCGGCGGCGGCGCGCGCGAGACGCTCGCTGTCGCGTACGACGCGGGCATGAACTTCTTCGACAACGCCGAGGTGTATTCGGGTGGTCAGTCGGAGTCGATCATGGGTGACGCCATCGCGGAGCTGCGCTGGCCGCGTCACACCTATCTGATCTCCAGCAAGTTCTACTGGGGCATCGAGGACTCGATAAACACGCGCAACACGCTGAATCGCAAGTACCTGCTGCAGGCGGTCGAGGGCTCGCTGCGCCGTCTCAAGCTCGACTTCCTCGACCTCATCTTCTGCCATCGCCCGGATCCCGAAACGCCGATCGAGGAGACCGTGTACGCGATGCACACGATCATCGAGAGCGGCCGCGCTCACTACTGGGGCACGTCGGAATGGAGTGCCGAAGCGGTGCGCGAGGCCTGGGACATCGCGGATCGTCACCACCTGCACAAGCCGGCGATGGAGCAGCCGCAGTACAACCTGCTCACGCGCCACAACGTCGAGACGGATCTCGCGCCGCTGTACGAGCGCATCGGCCTCGGCCTGACGATCTGGAGCCCGCTTGCATCCGGGTTGCTCAGTGGCAAGTACGTCGACGGCGTTCCCGAGGGCAGCCGCGCGTTGCTCCCGGGCTATGGGTGGCTGCGTCAGCTGCTCACCGATGAGGATTCGAACAAGCGGGTGCGCAAGCTCCGCGACCTCGCCGGCGACCTCGGTGTGACCACGGCGCAGCTCGCGCTCGCGTGGTGCGCAGCAAACCCGAATGTCTCGACCGTGATCACCGGTGCGAGCCGCGCCGAGCAGGTGCACGAGAACCTCGGCGCCCTGGACGCGCTCGCCAAGCTGACACCGGACGTCAGGGATCAGATCGAGGCGATCGTCCCCTGAGCGGACACCCAGGGCGTAGACTCCGCGCCTCATGGAAGGTGGGGCTCATCGGCCGTGACCACTGAGGTTGCCGACCAGCACCAGCTGTATCACTCGTACAGCGGCGTCGAGGATCAAGAGCGCACCAATGTGCACTACGAGCGCCCCCCGGAGTTCTTCACGACGATCACCGGTGGTCGCTGGAATGTTTACTCCTGCAACCTGTGGGACGCCGACGTCAGCGACGACACCGCGTCGCAGGAGCGCAAGCTCGACCTGATCGCTCAGCTCGCCGGGCTGCGAAGTGGCATGCGGTTGCTCGACGTCGGCTGCGGCTGGGCCGGGCCACTCACCTATCTCTGCACGCGGTACGGCCTCGAAGGCGTCGGGCTCACGCTGTCACCGACACAGAAGGCGTTCGCCGAGGAGCGCATCCGCCGCGAGGGCGCGCGGGCCGAGATCCGCCTGCAGCACTGGCAGGACTACCAGCCCGACGTTCCCTTCGATGTGGTGTACACGGACGAGGTCATCGTGCACTTCAACGACCTCGGTGGCTTCTTCGAGCGATGCCACAACGTGCTCGCGCCGGGCGGCGTCATGGTCAACAAGGAGCTGCACCTGAAGCACCCGCGCCACGCGTACCTCGATCGCGGCGGTCAGCAGGTCAGCGAGATCTACGGCGACACCGGCAACTACCGCACGCTGGCGGAGGAGCTGGCGCTCGCCGGCTCAGCGGGCTTCGACATCGAACGCGTGCACCACATCGCGCAAGCGCACTACCACGCGACGATTGACCACTGGCTGAGCAACATGCACGCCGGACGGAAGCGGCTGATCGACCTCGTCGGCGCCGATCACTACCGCAGCTTCCGCCTGTATCTGAAGCTCGCGCGCCGCATCCAGCGCAACGTCACGTGCGACGTGGTCGTCAATCGCGCGGTCTGAGCAGCTCAGGCGTCCGCGGCGACGAGCTCGTCCGCGGTCTCGGGAGCGACGTCCATGCCCTCGGCTTCCGCGGCGGCCATCGCCGGCTGATCGCGCGTTCGCAGCGGGATCTCGCGCAGGAAGAGCGTCAGCACGATGGCGACGAGGAGCAGCGGCACCGCGGACAGGAACACAACGTGCAGCGACTGCGACACGGCGTCGACCAGCCCGGTGTGAATCGCCGGCGGCAGGTGGCGCAGCGCAGCGGGGTTGCCCTGCAGTGACGCCGGGTTGATCGCACCGCTGTGCAGCGCTGCGGCGGGGAGGTTGCGCGTCAGGTTGCTGGTGAGCTGGTTGCTGAAGATGGCGCCGAAGATCGAGACGCCGAACGATGAGCCCATCGAACGCAGGAACGTCGCCGAACTCGTCGCCACCCCGAGGTCGCGATGGGCGACCGCGTTCTGGACGGCGATGACCAGAACCTGCATGACGAGGCCGAGCCCCGCGCCCAGCAGCACCATGTAGATCGAGATCATGGCGCGCGACGTGTGCGGGTCAATCGTCGACAGCAGGAAGACGCTGAGCGCAGCGAGGATTGTCCCCGTCACCGGGAACACCTTGTAGCGGCCGGTGCGCGTGATCAGCTGGCCGCTGATGATCGATGCGGTCAGGAGGCCTGCCATCAGCGGCAGCAGATTGAGCCCGGAGCTCGTGGCGCTGGCGCCGTCGACGAGCTGCAGGAACACCGGGAGAAACGTGATGGCGCCGAACATCGCGAACCCGAGGATGAAGCCGGCGCCGCATGCGACGTTGAACACCGAGTTGCGGAACAGCGTGAGCGGAAGAATCGGTTCGGCGGCGCGGCGCTCGACGACCACGAACGAGGCGATCAGCACCGCACCCGCGAGCGCCAGACCGATGATCAGCGGCGATCCCCATGCGACCTGCGTGCCGCCGAGGGTCAGCATCAGGATCAGCGATGACGCGCCGCTCGCGAGCAACACGGCGCCGAGCCAGTCGATGCGATGGCGCACGGAGTGCTTCGGCAGGTGCAGCACGGTCATCGTCACGAAGAGCGCCAGGATCCCGACCGGCACGTTGATATAGAAGATCCAGCGCCACGAAACGGAGTCGGTGAGGAAGCCGCCGAGCAGCGGCCCGACCACGCTCGCCAGCGCGAACACGGCGCCCATCACGCCCTGATAACGACCCCGCTCCCGCGGCGGCACGACGTCGCCGATGATCGCCTGCGCGCCGACGATGAGACCGCCGGCGCCGAGCCCCTGCAGAGCGCGGAACCCGATGAGCTCGACCATGTTCTGCGACAGACCGGCGAGCATCGAGCCGACCAGGAAGATGCCGATCGCGAGCACGAAGAGCCCCTTTCGGCCGTACAGGTCGCCGAGCTTGCCGTACAGCGGTGTCGAGATCGTCGACGCGAGCAGGTACGACGTCACCACCCATGACAGCTGGTTGAGGCCACCGAGGTCGCCGACGATGGTCGGCAGCGACGTGGCAACGATCGTCTGATCGAGCGCGGCGAGGAGCATGCCGAGCATCAGCGCGCCAAATACGGCGTAGACCTGACGCTGCGACAGCTTGACGCTCATGCGCTCCTGCGCTCTCGAGGGGCTGTCGCGTCGACGCCCGCGATCCGCTCAGAGAGCTCGACATAGGTGCGCAGCTCGTCCTCATCGAGAACCGAGATGACGCTGTCGAGCGCTCGCCGGAGCTGAACCCCGAACACGTTGCCGGCGGCGCGCGCGCGGGCGGTTGGGATCACCCGCTGCACGCGACGATCGGTCGCATCGCGCTCGCGCGTGACGAGACCGCGCTGCTCCAGGCGGTCGACGATCTGGGTGGCGCCGCTCGGCCCCACCTTCAGCACCTCGGCAACTTCGCTCATGGTCATCTCGTCGCCCTCGAGCAGCCGCCGCAGGACCTCGAGCTGGTGCACCGTGATGCCTTCGAACTCGTCGCCTCCGCTGCGCAGGCCGGGCTCCATGGCCTCGATGAGCTGCCGCCGCAGGCGCATCTGGACGTCCAGGAGGCGGTTCATGAGGTCGGACCGTTGGTTCATGCCGTGAATATTACATGAACTGAAGGTTCTCAAACGTCGGAAGGGCGCAGACTTTGCGGCCGGGTAGGCGGTGCAGAGGAGGAATCCCCCGTGGGTATGAGTGCGGTCTCCATGACGCACCCGGCGTCACCCGGCGTCCTCACCGCAGGAATCGCCGACGTCGAGGTGTTGCTGAAGCAGCTCAAGGCGCGCAAGGCGCAGCTCCCCCTCGAAGGGCAGATGCCGGAGCTTGTCGGTGCCGAGGGGTGGCTCAACTCGCCGCCCCTCACTCGCGAGGACCTTGCGGGCAATGTGGTCCTCTTCGACTTCTGGACGTACACCTGCATCAACTGGCTGCGCACGCTCGCGTACGTCCGCGCCTGGGCCGACAAGTACCGCGACCACGGGCTTGTCGTCGTCGGCGTGCACACGCCGGAGTTCCCGTTCGAGGCCGATCCCGCCAACGTGCGCACCGCGGTGCAGCAGATGAACATCGGCTACCCGGTCGCGCTCGATCCCAACTTTGCGCTGTGGAACGCGTTCGACAACCACTATTGGCCCGCGCTCTACATCGTCGACGCCGAGGGCCGGATACGCCATCACCACTTCGGTGAGGGCGGGTTCGACATGACGGAGATGGTGCTGCAGCAGCTGCTCGCCTGGGCCGGGTTCACGAGTTTTGCCCCGGGGCTCGTCGCGCCCGACGCGCGCGGCGTCGAGGCCGAGGCGGACTGGAGCGCGCTTGCCTCGCCGGAGACCTACGTCGGCTACGAACAGGCCGAGAACTTCAGCTCACCCGGTGGCGTGGTGACCGACGGCGCGGCGGTGTACACGGCGCCGGACAAGCTGCGCGTGAACGAGTGGGCGCTGACCGGCGACTGGACCGTCGGTGGGCGAGCCGGCACGGTGAACGCCGCCGGCGGCAGCCTCGTGTTCCGCTTTCACGCGCGCGACGTGCACCTCGTCATGGCGCCGGGTGCCGGCGGCGGCGCGCGTCGGTTCCACGTATCACTCGACGGCTCGCCGCCGGGCGATGCGCACGGCCTCGACGTCGATGGCGCCGGCGCCGGCCTTGTGCGCGAGCCTCGCCTGTACCAGCTGATCCGTCAGCAGGGTGGGGTCGAGGATCGCACCATCGAGATAGTGTTCGAGGATCCCGGCGCCGAGGCGTACGTGTTCACCTTCGGTTGAGCGCCAGCGCGATCAGAACGAGCGCAGGCGCTCGCCGGCGCGGACGGCGACGTCAAGCCAGTTCTCGCGAGGTGGCAGCGGGCAGCTCCAGTTCGGGTCATACGAGCACGACGGCTGATACGCGAAGTTGAAGTCAAGCACGATGCCGTTGCCCGACATCCCGAGGTCGGCGCCCTTGGCGGTGTCGATGACGTAGCGGCCGGCGCCGTACGTCTCGCTCGCGGACGTGCCGTCGCGGAACATGAGCATGAGCCCGCCCGCATAGTCTTCGAACCACAGCAGGTGCAGCTGCACCGGGTTGCCGCCGAGCTCCATGTGCGCTGTGCCGGCGTCGAGGAGGCGATAGCCATCGTCGTTGAGGCTCGCCGGGACCGCGACCTTCTGTCCGGAACCGCCCTCGGTCACGGTGGCGACGCAGCGATAGGACGGGTCATAGTCGTAGTACGCGGGCACGTGCTCGAGGTCGCGCTCGGGTTGCGGCAGCGGCGACTCGGGGTGCTCGACGAACAACTGCTCGCGCGTCGCCTTCCAGAGGCTCCACGCGTGCTTCGGGTCAGCATCGGCCCGAACCGCCGCGTACAGCTCCGACATACGCCGGCGCCAGTCGACCAGATTCAGTCGCCCGTCGATCATGTGTTCAGGCCCCCCTGCGGAATCTCCGCGCTGCGAGCACGAAGCATACCCTCGCCACCCGCCGGTCGAGGAGCGCGTACAGTCCTTCACACCAACACGTGAGCGCTCTGAGACACGCGAGCACCACCTCCGCCACCGAACCAGCCGGCATGTCAGTGGGAGACAGGTGGCTGCGCACTTTCGTGCCGCTCATCGCGGCGATGTCGGAGTCGCTGGTCGACATCTCCACGCTCGAGGGCGCGGCCCGCTTCGTCGCCGAGCATGGCGCCACGCTGATCCCGCGGACGCAGTGTGCCGTCAGCATCGTCCGCCGCAACGACCCCGCCACGTTCGTCGTGCTGGCCGCGTCCGGCGGCATCTGGGCTGACGCGCTCCCCGGCACCGAGTGGCCGGTGGAAGGAACCATGCACGGCCGCGCGATGCTCACGGGCCTGCCGGTCGAGACCGACAACGCGCCCGAGGACACCGCCACCCCATGGGTGTTCACCGCCGGCTCGATCAAGCGCGGGCGGCTGATCCCGCTGCGTACCGGCACGCCACTGCCGGACGCGCGCGTCGGCATGGGTTCGATCGGCTTCTGGCGCATCGAGGACGAGCCGTTCACCAACGACGACCGCCTGCTGATGGACCTCTACGGCCAGCTTGCGAGCGTGACCATCCAGTCGGTCGAGGCCGTGCACGCGGCACAGACCATGACCGAGGCCGCGTCGACCACATCGGAGCAGGTGCGCCTGCTGCACGAGGCCGCCGACACACTGTCGTCCACCGTCGAGATGGACAACATCTACCGGCAGACGGTGCTATCCGCCGCGCGCATCATGTCCCCGCGCAAGGGGAAGCCGATGCGGTCGGCGCTGATGACCGTGCACGACGGTGTGGCCCGCATCGTGGCCGAACACGACGCCACCGGAGCCACCGCTGCACGCCGTGAGTTCCGCCTCGCCGAGCACGAGCAGATTCGCCGCGTGGTCGAGCAGCGCACCACCGTCTGCTGTGATGTTCGTGATCCCGGCACCGACGCCGGCACGCGCGAGCGACTGCAGCAGCTGGGGCTGATCTGGTCGGCGCTGACGCCCGTCGAGAACGATGAGGCCGTGATCGGCGTCCTGCGCATCTCGTCGCGGGACCAGGACCGGTTCACCGATCAGCAGCGCACGGTGCTGGAGGCGATCGCCACCGTCGCGGCGATGGCGATCGGCAACGTGGACCGATACCGCATGGCGCACCACGAGGCACAGCGGCTGGCTGAGCTGGAGAACGTGAAGTCGGAGTTCCTGCGGCTGGCATCACACGAGTTGCGCGGCCCGCTGGCCCTGGTGCGCGGCTACCTCTCGATGTTCGAGGACGGCTCGCTGCCCAACGTGGGCGGGCAGGCGCGCGAGGTACTCCCGGTGATGACGAGCAAGCTCGCCGAGATGAGCCGCATGGTCGACGACATGCTCGAGACCGCGCGGCTCGAGGACCGCCGGTTGCACCTGACCACGCGTTCCATCGACCTCCGCGAGGTCGTACATCACACAATCGATGACTTCTCCGTTCAGAACGGTGTGCACAGCCTGCTCGTCGACATCTGCGCCGAACCGCTGCCGCTCGAGGGTGACCCGGGCCGCATCGGCACGATCCTTCGCAACCTGCTGGACAACGCTGTCCGCTACTCGCCGGGCGGCGGTCGCATCGGTGTCACGGTCCGCGGCGACGGCGACACCGCCGAGGTGGCGGTGTCCGACCAGGGCATCGGCATCGCACCGTCAGACATGGCGCGCCTCTTCGAGCGTTTCGGGCGCATCGTGACGCCGGAGAACAGCCACATCGCGGGCACGGGGTTGGGGTTGCACCTCTCCCGTGAGCTCGCCCTGCTGCACGGCGGCGACATCGTCGCCGAGTCCCGCCTGGGGCACGGCAGCACGTTTCGCTTGCGCCTCCCTCTGTCGCGCCCGTGAGCCGGCGGGGCTGGCTGCTCTTCCTCACCGTCGGCGTCGTCTGGGGCTTCCCCTACCTCCTCATCAAGGAGGCGGTGGCCGGCTTCAGCCCCGTCACAGTCGTGTTCATCCGCACCGCGATCGGCGCGCTGCTGCTGGTCCCACTCACCGCATCGCGACGCGAGTTGATGCCGGTCCTGCGCCGCTGGCCGACGCTCGTCGCGTTCACCGTGGTCGAGATCGCGGGACCCTGGGTTCTGCTCTCCGACGCGGAGCGGCACCTGAGCAGCTCGGTGTCCGGGCTGCTCGTCGCTGCCGTGCCGCTGGTGGGTGCACTGATCGCCTTTCTCGCCGGCGGCGACGACCGGGTGGAGCCGCGCCGGCTCGCCGGGCTGTTCGTGGGGATGGCCGGTGTCGCCGTGCTCGTGGGCTTCGATGTCGGGCGCAGCGATCTCCTCGCCGCCGGCGAGATCGCGCTGCTGACGATCGGCTACGCCATCGGTCCCTTCATCATCGCGCGCCGCATGGGCGGCCTCTCGGGGACCGCGGTGGTGGCGGCCGCGTTCTCGCTCACCGCGCTCGCGTACGCCGGTCCCGCCGCGGCGCAGCTGACCCACGTGTCGCCGGCGGGCTCGGCGATCGCCGCCGCCGTGGTCCTCGGCGTGCTCTGCACCGCGTTCGCCTTTCCCATGTTCTTCGCGCTGATCCGCGAGGTCGGCCCGGTTCGGGCCACAGTTGTCGCGTACATCAACCCGGCGGTGGCGGTGCTCGCGGGCACAGTCGTCCTGGGCGAGAGCTTTGGGGTGAGCACCGGGGCGGGGTTCGTGCTGGTGATCGCCGGCTCGATCCTCGCCACCCGCCGGCGCGCCGCGCCGCAGGAGGCTCCGGTCGCCGAGGCCGATGTGGCGCTCGCGGCCTCGTCGGCGGCGGGCCGCTCGTCCGTTTGACGCGCTTGTTGAATTCGGCGGTCCTGAGTGCCATGATGGGCCGAGAGACACACTGGGTGGAGCACCGGCAGTGAGCGTCGAGACCACGACTATCGACACCCTGCTCGAGGAGCGGCGCAGCTTTCCCCCCACGCCAGAGTTCCAGCGCCGCGCCCGAGTCACGGACGATCGTCTGCACCGTGCTGCGGCCGCCGACCCCGAGGGGTTCTGGGCCGAACAGGCGAAGCAGTACGTCTCCTGGTACCGGCCCTTCGACCGCGTTCTGGAGTGGGATCTCCCGTTCGCGAAGTGGTTCTCCGGCGGACTGCTGAACGTCTCGTACAACTGCCTCGACCGGCACGTCGAGGCGGGTCGCGGCGACAAGGTCGCGTATCACTGGGAGGGTGAGCCGGTCGCGGAGGCGCGCACGGTCACCTACCGCGAGCTCCTCGAGGAGGTCTGCCGCTTCGCCAACGCGTTGCGCGCGCTCGGCGTGAAGAAGGGCGACCGCGTTGGCATCTACATGCCGATGATTCCGGAGCTTCCGGTGGCGATGCTCGCGTGTGCGCGCATCGGCGCGGCGCATTCGGTGGTGTTCGGCGGTTTCAGCGCAGAGGCGGTGCGCGACCGCATGAACGACGCCGGCGCCGTCGCGCTCGTCACCGCCGACGAGGGATGGCGCCGCGGCAACATCGTGCCGCTGAAGCGCAACGTCGACGAGGCGGTCGAGCACGCACCGTCGATCCGCAACGTCGTGGTGGTGCGGCGCACGGGCAACGACATCCCCATGAAGGAGCCGCGCGACCGCTGGTACCACGACCTCGTGCGCGACCAACCGACGACGTGCCAGCCGGAGCAGATGGAGTCCGAGGACCTGCTGTTCACCCTGTACACGTCGGGCACCACCGCCAAGCCGAAGGGCATCAAGCACACGACCGCGGGGTACCTGCTGTACGCGATGTTCACGCACGACCTGGTCTTCGACATCCAGCCGGACACCATCTACTGGTGCGCCGCCGACGTCGGCTGGGTGACGGGGCACTCGTACATCGTCTACGGCCCGCTGGGCAACGGAGTCACCTCGGTGATGTACGAGGGCACGCCCGATTATCCGAACCGCGATCGCTGGTGGTCGATCATCGCCAAGCATGGCGTCACGGTGCTGTACTGCGCGCCGACCGCCATCCGCACGTTCATGAAGTGGGGCGCGGAGCATCCGGCGCAGCACGACCTGACGTCGCTGCGTCTGCTCGGCACCGTCGGTGAGCCGATCAACCCGGAGGCGTGGATCTGGTATCGCGACCACATCGGCGGCGGGCGCACACCGGTGGTCGACACGTGGTGGCAGACGGAGACGGGCGGCATCATGATCGCGCCGCTCCCCGGTGCGACCACGCTCAAACCGGGGTCGGCGACCAAGCCGCTGCCCGGAATCAGTGCTGCCGTCGTCGACGAGCAGGGCGACCCGATCTCGGTGGGCGGCGGCTATGCCGCGCTGCTGAAGCCATGGCCGGGAATGCTGCGCGGCATCTGGGGTGACGACGAGCGGTACAGGGAGACGTACTGGGCGCGCTTCGGCGACAAGTACTTCGCCGGAGACGGCGCGCGCATCGACGAGGACGGCGACTTCTGGTTCATGGGACGCGTCGACGACGTGATGAACGTCGCCGGTCATCGTCTCTCCACGACCGAGGTGGAGTCGGCGCTCGTCGATCACCCCGCGGTGGCCGAGGCCGCGGTGGTTGCGAAGAGCGACCCGGAGACCGGTCAGGCGATCTCCGCGTTCGTCACGCTCCGCGGGGGGTACGAGGAGTCGACGGAGCTCATCGCCGCGCTTCGTCAGCATGTCGCCAAGCTGATCGGTCCAATCGCGCGACCCAAGTGGATCGCGTTCACCCCTGACCTGCCGAAGACGCGCAGCGGCAAGATCATGCGACGGCTGCTTCGAGACATCGCCGAGAACCGGCATCTCGGCGACACCACCACGCTGGCCGACGCCGGCATCGTCGCCGATCTGCAGCGGCGCGCCCAGGAGGAGCAGGACAAGGAGGCATAGCGCGACGCACGTAACGTTCGTGACATAGGTGGCTTCTACAAACGAGACAGTTGTGGGAGCCGGCCGGGCGGCTCCCGACATGAGGAGAATGCCAATGGCAATCTCGGGTAGTCCTACGGCCGGCGCGGTCCCAGGCAGATCGCTGACCGGTTCCCCGATGTCGGCACAGACGGTACCGACAGTCACGGGACCCGCCTCCGCGGTGGAGGTGCCGCTCGTCGCGGACCCGGCGCCACTGGGTCTAGTGGCGTTCGGGATGACGACACTGGTGCTGTCGGCCATCAACGCGGGGTGGATCGCGACGGCGGCGATTCCCGCAGTGCTGGCGCTGGCCATACCGTTTGGCGGCGGCGGTCAGCTCCTGGCGGGGATGTGGGCGTTCCGCCGCGGCAACACGTTTGCTGCCACAGCGTTCACCAGCTTTGGCGCGTTCTGGATCAGCTACTTCCTGCTGGTGCAGTACTTCCTGCCCCAGATCAAGGATGCGCATGTCCTGACCGCCGTCCTTGGGACCTACCTCATCGCGTGGGGCATATTCACTGCGTACATGTTCATAGCCTCGTTGGGCAGTGCACGGGCGGTGCAGGTGGTCTTCCTTCTGCTGACACTGACGTTTGTCGCGCTCGCAATCGGAGCGTGGACAAACAACCCCACGACCGTCTGGAACAACATCGGCGGGTATCTCGGTCTCGCGACTGCAGCTGCGGCGCTGTACACGTCCTTCGCGGACGTGACCAACGCCAACTTCAGGCGGAAGATTCTTCCGACCTGACCTCTCAACGACCGTACGCCGGGGCGCGCGTGAGCGCCCCGGTCGCGCGTCCTAGCAGTTCCAGCTGCCCTTCAGCGCGGCGACCTCTGGGCCCGTGGCGTTTTCCTCAAACGTGGCATCGATGCTCCCGTAGTTGAGCGTGGCCGCCACGCTTCCGCTCCCCGTGTTCGGTGCACTCAGGCCGTACCGGTTGGCGTAGTCGCCGGCGACGACGATGCTCCCACTTGGGCTCTGCGGGTCGGTCCCGGGGAGCGTGAACGCGCCGAGCTTCGGAAGCGAAAGATCACCGGAGACGGATTCGCTCTTGCCGGTGGCCTGGAGCTGCAGGATGCCGTTCCATATGACCTCGACCCCGCTCGACTCACCGGTCGTGATCGGCGTGCATTCGATGGTCAGATTGACGACGTGGCCGAGAAGCGAAACGCTGTGGTAGCTGCCGTTCATCGTGAAGGACGACGGCCCTGCCGTGGCCGGCGCGGAGGTTCCTCCGGCGCCTGAGTTCGCGCACACGGACGACGAGGGCCGGGCGCTGCCGGTCGCGGACGAGCAGCGCGACGTGGCCGATCCCGATGTCGTCGTGGAGGTGGCGCCTCCCACCGTCGAGGCACCGCACGCGGAGAGCGCCGACATCACGCCGACAATCGCAAGGGCCGACCGCAATTCGGTGCGCATCTGCGGCGGAATTGTGACGCGTCATCGTCCGTCAGGACAGGGGGCCGGGGCGTCGCGCCCCGGCTGGTTTTTTCTAGCATCGCTCAGCAGCTGATGACACGAGAACGTGCGAGCGCGGCGCGCCGCGCCATCGATGCGGCGGTCTCCGCGGTGCCGGGCAGCGTTGTCGAGCGCGTCGCCTCCGTCGGCGCGCCCCTTGGCAGGTTCAGCGGCCGGACGCGAGCGGGTGCGGCGGCACTGGCGTCCGCGC
>JBOHUE010000104.1:0-15427 GCA_050734185.1 Candidatus Dormibacteria bacterium
GAACCCGGCGGTCACGAGCGGGCCGGCGCCGTCGGGCCACCGAAGCGCGCGCGCGTCCCAGCCGAGCTTCAACGCGTTGGTCCAGTCGGTTGAGCCCGCGTCGCCGCCGAGCGCTTCGAGCACCGCATCGGTCAGCGGGACCACGCGCGCCGCGTCGGGCACGAGACGACGCCACTCCATGACACGCTCGAGCCCGGTGCCGAACCGTTGATCGTCGTACGCGACCCCGGGTGCGCAGGCGTCGCCGCGCGCGTCGCGAAAACACAGCGTGCCGGCGGTGCCGGCGACGGATACTGCCGCGGGCGTCGCGCGTGCTGTGGCGCAAGCCCGCGAGAGCACGCGCAGCGCGGCGTCGATGATGGCTGCGTCGTCAATTCGATGCCCGCCGTCGCGGGTGCGACGGCCCGAGAGGACGTCGAGTGCGGCGTGCGCGACGACGCGCCCGGTTGCGGTGTCCATGACAACGGCCCGCGCGCCCGACGTGCCGACGTCCACACCCGCTGTCAACATCTGCACGTCCTATTTTCGGATGTGCCAGGCGTTTCCGCGAGCCTGGGGGTCAGGTCAGCCGCAGCTCTTCGCGGCGATCTGGTCGTGCAGCTCGAGGTAGCGGCGGACTGCGAGGAGCGCGGCGATGCCGTCGCCCACCGCGCTGCCGAGCTGCTTGGTCGACCCCTGGCGCACGTCGCCGGCAGAGAACACGCCAGGCATCGACGTGTTGAAGTCACCCTTGTCTACAACAAACCCGCCCTCGTCGAGGTCGACGGTGCCCTTCACGAACTGCGTGTTGGGGGTCTGGCCGACGAAGACGAAGGCGGCCTGTGGGTGCAGCGTCTCAGTGGCGCCCGTGACGCGGTCTCGCACCGCGACGCCGTTGAGGTGTCCGCCCGCGCCCTCGAGCCCGGTGATCTCGGTGTTCAGCTGCACGATGAAACGCGGATCGTGCGTCACCTTGTCCTGCAGCAGCGGCGACGCTGTCAGGTGGTCGCCGCGCTGGATGACGCGCACCCTGTGGGCGAACCGCGTGAGGTACATCCCCTCCTCCAGCGCCGAGTTGCCGCCACCGACAACCATGAGCTCGTCGGCGCCGCGATAGAAGGGCGCGTCGCAGGTGGCGCAGAAGTGCACGCCGGCGCCGATGTAGTCCTCCTCGCCGGGAACGCCGAGCCGCCGGTACGTGGTGCCCGTCGCGATCACCGCCGCATGCGCGCTGATCTCCTGGCCGTTGCCGAGGTGCAGGCGGAGGTCGCCCTGCTCGACGTCGTCGTGCTGGATGCGCTCGACGCTGACCGCGGGCAGCAGCTCGACGCCGTAGCGCTTGGCCTGTTCGACAAAGCGCTTGGACAGCTCGGTGCCGGTGACGCCGTCGGGAAACCCGGGATAGTTGTCGACGCGCTCGGTCACCGCCGCCTGCCCGCCGAGCGCGCTGCGGTCGATGACGATCGACTCGATGCCCTCACGTGCGGCGTAGATGGCCGCCGAGAGGCCCGCGGGCCCACCGCCCACGATCGCGAGGTCGTAGCAGGCGCGCTTGGCCTCGAGCGTCATGCCGAGCTTGCGCGCGAGATCCTCGTCGGTGGGCTCGATGAGGACGGTGCCGTCCTTGAAGACGATGGTCGGGATGCTGCGCCCACCGTGCTGCAGCTCCTCGATGTGGTGCAGCGCCTCCTTGTCCTGGCCGACGTCGATCCAGTCGTAGGGCACGCGCTGCTCGGTGAGGAACTTCTTGGAGCGCCGGCAGTCGGGGCACCAGTTCGCGCCGTAGACGGTGATATCGGCCATCGCTAGATCTTATGGAACCCGCGCAGCGGGCCAGCCAAACAGCGTGCCGTGGCACACGGCATAGTCGTCGCATGGCGGATACGCACCCGATCATCGAACCGGCGCATACCGCGCTGGTGGTCATGGACTACCAGCCCGGCGTGCTGCAACGCCTGGACGACGCCGACGCGCTCGTCGAACGCGCGCAGCGCGCGATCGCGAACGCGCGCCGTCTTGGCATGACGGTGGGCTACGTCCACGTGGCGCTGACCGATGCAGAGCGAGCCGGGGTGCCGTCGACGAACAAGATGTTCCAGCGCCTGCGTGAGGCGGGCGGCGCTCTGAACACCGACGCGGCCGCGACCTCCGTCGACGCGCGGCTGAAGCCGCAGAGCGGCGACATCGTCGTGCGCAAGCAGCGCGTCGGGGCGTTCTCCACGACCAATCTCGACCAGCAGCTGCGCGGTCGCGGCATCGACACGCTCCTTCTCTGTGGCGTGTCGACCAGCGGGTGCGTGCTCTCCACCGTCCGCGACGCCGCCGACCGCGACTATCGACTCTTCGTCGTCGCCGACCTGTGCGCGGACTTCGATCCCGAGGTGCACGACCTGCTTGTCGAGCGGGTGTTTCCGCGCCAGGCGGACGTGATCACGAGCGACGCGCTCGACGGGGGTGCCACATAGCGAGTGGCAGGCTCGGAGTTACATTTCCGGGCGCGCTGGCGTTCCAAAGGCGGGCGTGTTTGCGTTACAATTCCGGGCATGGCACCCCAGATCCCACGTTCGCCGGCACCACCGGCGTACCTGCCACGGAGTGTTGATGCCGAGCTCGCTCGACTTCTGAGGGCAGTCGGTGCCGTTCTCCTCGAGGGTCCGAAAGCGTGCGGCAAGACTGAGACGGCGCGTCAGGTGGCGGCCAGCGAGGTGCTCTTTGACATCGATCCGCAGGTGAACGCGGCCATGGATGTGGATCCCCGCCTCTTGCTCGTAGGCCCGGCCCCGCGATTGCTGGATGAGTGGCAGTTGGAACCTGAGATCTGGAATCACGTCCGCCGTGAAGTCGATGAACGCAACAAGCACGGACTGAAGGGGCAGTTCATCTTGGCGGGATCGGCGGTGCCCGCTGATGACGTGACGCGGCACAGCGGTGCCGGGCGTATTGCCCGGTTGCGGATGCGGCCGATGAGCCTGGCCGAGAGCGGGTATTCGAGTGGTGCCATATCGCTCGCGGCCTTGCTCGCGGGCAACCCAAGCCAGAGCGACGACTCTGGCCTGACGGTGCCGGAGATCGCGGAGAGGATTGCCGTGGGCGGATGGCCGGCCATTCAGCGGGATGCTGTGCCCCAAGCGCTCACTGTCGTCCGGGGGTACATCGACGAGATCTGCCGGGTCGATGTTCAGCGGGTGCGTGGGGTTCGTCACGATCCCGACCGGGTGCGGCGCCTCTTGCGTTCACTCGCGCGCAACGTGACCACGTACGTCGGTGCGCAGACCCTAGCTCTCGACACCGGCGGCGACGATGCCGCCATTGACGAGAAGACGACACGTGGGTATCTCGATGATCTCGGGCGGATCTTCGTGACGGAAGATCAGGGCGCGTGGAGCACCCACCTGCGCTCGCGTTCGACGTTGCGCAAGAGTGCAAAGCGTCTCTTCGTTGACCCGTCGCTGGCCGTCGCGGCTCTGGCCGTCACGCCCGAGCGTCTTTTGGATGATCTCAATCTGCTGGGGCTGCTCTTTGAAAACTTGGTGATTCGCGACCTGCGCATTCATGCTCAGGCGGCGGAAGGACAAGTGCTGCAATATCGCGACAACACCGGGCTCGAAGTCGACGCGATCGTCGAATTGCCGAATGGTTCGTGGGGCGCGTTTGAGGTCAAGCTCGGGGCCGGCCAAGTGGAGGCCGGGGCGAACTCCCTGCTCCGCTTCAGAGAGCGGGTTGATGCAACGCGCGCCGGCCAACCGGCGGTGCTCGGGGTGATCGTGGCCACGGGATACGGCTACCTGCGCGGCGACGGCATTGCCGTCATCCCGATCGGAGCTCTGGCAGCCTGACTCCATCGGCAGCCGAGGGCGTGTGCCGAGGGTCAGAATCGAACTGACGACACCAGGTTTTTCAGACCTGTGCTCTACCAACTGAGCTACCTCGGCGGGAGGGCTCAGTGTACCGGCGGCACCACGATGGCCTCTCGATCGATGTGCGCGTCGCCCGTAAAATCACGCTCATGGGCCGTGTCGTGCATACCCGTCTGTACGGCCTGCACCCGTCCAGCCGCGAGTGGCTGCACGCCAAGTTCGATCAGCTGGTGGCCGGCCGCGACTGGCGCGACCAGCGTCCATGGCTCGCCGACTCGCACTCCGGCGGGCTGTTCGAGCAGCTCTTCTACCAGGACGCCGCGGTCCACGAGGCCGAGCACGGGCGTCAGCGGCTCTCCGCCGCGGGCTTCATGCGCGTCGCCGGCGATGAGACCGACGCGCTGGCCTTTGTCTTCATGATGCGCGAGCTCTCCGAGCGCTTCGCCATCGACGTTGTCGTCCGCGACCCGGACAACCCCATCGCCAAGCTGCGTCGAATAGAGCTCAGCCGCGGCCGCCTCGGCGACGGAGCCGCGCTCGAGTCGATCCTGGTCCGGCGCCCCATCTTCAAGCGGATGCGCGGCGGCGAGCGCATCGAGATGTACCCGCCGCGGGCCCTGGGGAGCGCGTTCGGCACCGTCGACGGCGGCGACCCGGAGCGGCGCGCCTGGAGCTTTCTGGTGCACGGCATGCGCGATTCGCGTCCCAGCTTCCTCGAGGCCGAGGCGGAGGCCATGCGCATCTGGCGCGGCCTGCGCTTCCTCGATTGAGAGCGGTCGTTCAGCGCGTTAGCCGGGCGCGCGTCACCGTCGAGGGCGAGACCACGGGGTCGATCGATGCCGGGCTGTGCGTGCTGCTCTCGATCGGTCCTCGCGACGACACCACGGTCGCCGACCGCCTCGCCGGCCGCGTCGCCACCCTCCGCGTCTTCGCCGACGCCGCCGGGCGTATGAACCTCGACCTCCTGGCTGCGGGAGGCGCCGTTCTCGTGGTCAGCCAGTTCACCCTGCACGCCGACACCTCACGAGGCCACCGGCCGTCGTTCATCGGCGCCGCGGCGCCGGACCTAGCCACGCAGCTCTGCGATCGGTTCGTCGAGACGCTCCGGGTCCGCGGGCTGCAGGTCGAGACCGGCCGTTTCGGCGCTGACATGGCCGTGGACCTGTGCAACGACGGACCGGTGACGGTCGTCCTCTCCAGTGGCGAGGACCCCTGGGAGGCCGACGCCGGCTAGGGCGCTGCTAGCCCGCGCGGCGGGCGCGAAGGGCCGCGAGCTGCTCGCCCTCGCCACCGCTGCCCGAGTACCGGAGCAGCTCCGGCGGCCGGCCGCCGGTTCCCGCCGGCGATCGGAAGCGGGGCACGCGCAGCCGCAGGCTGGCGACCTCGCTGTCGCGGACGGTGCGAAGCACGCCGCCGTCGCGGAGCTCCTGAATGCGGCGCCGGAAGGTGCGCTCGCTCCCCTCGGGGCCGCCGTGCAGCGCGTTGTGCACGCGGAGCAGGTCGTCGCCGGTGAAGACGTCGCCGAGCAGGGCCGCGGCGCCCGCCAGCTGGCGGGTTTCGGTGCGCAGCCGCTCCAGGGCGGCGCGGAAGGCGTCGGCGTCCGAGCCCTCGAGGCGCAGGCCGCGACCGGCAACCGACCACGTGCCGGGCCCGTCGAAGGCGGCGAACGAGGCCGTTGCGTAGTACCAGACTGTTACCGACCGGCTCCGCCCGGGGGCGTCATCGATCTCGACCAGGCGGAGGGCCTGCGCGTCGCGGCCTCTGCGGCCGCCGAGGTCGACCCCGGCTCCTTCCACGGCGCGGGCAGCCGCGTCCGCGAAGTGGTCGCGGGGCTCCAGGTCCGACTGGGGCAGCCGCCGCTTCAGCGTCAGCACATGGAGAGCCCGGCTGGGTGGCGTCCCAGCCTCGGGATCAAAGGCGAATACAGCCGCCCCCGCGCTCAGAGCCGCCGTCACTCCCCTTGCCATGCTGCACTCCTCTGGTTGGATTGGTTTCGGAAGATCATGTCACCAACTACACCATTATGCCATCCCTGGCCCCAAGATCCACCCCCCTCCCGGCGGTCCCTCCCTCGGAGACCGGTCTCCTGGCGCCTCACCGCCACGCTCCTAACGCGTCAGCCGCTTCAGGCGGGCGGCGGGTTCGGAACAGGCTGCGGCCTGGCCGGGGCGTCGGCGCGAACTGTATCGCGCAGGCCCGATCCCGTCCGCGGCCAGACGACGCCAAGGCTGGCGCCGCCAAGGGCGGAGGAGGTGCCCACCTCCCAGCGTCCGTGGGTGCGGCGAACAACGGCGTCGGCGATGGCCAGGCCCAGCCCGGCTCCCGGCTTGTCGCTCGCGGCGCGGTGAAAGCGCTCGAAGATGCGGGCGCGCTCGGCGTCCGGGATGCCCGGGCCCGAGTCTTCGACGACGGCGCGCACGCTTCGGTGACCGTCGAGCATCACGCTGACCCGGACCTCGCCGTTCTCCGGCGCGTATTTGCACGCGTTGTCGATGAGGACGCCGAAGAGACGGTCGAGCCAGTCCGGTGAGCCGGTCACCATGTGCGGCCCCGCGCCGACCGCAACCCCGATGCGAATGCCGCGCGATTCGGCGACCGCGGCGAAGCGATCGACGGTCTGCGTCGCGAGCACTCCGACCTCCACCGGGTCGGCGTGCTCCTCCTTCGTCGATGAATCCGCGCGCGCCAGCCACAGCAGATCCTCGACGAGTCCGCGGATGCGCTTGCTCTCGTGACCGACGCGCGTGAACGCACTGCGGTACCACGCCGCATCGCGATCCTGCGCGAGCGCGAGACTCGTCTGCGCTTCGATGACGGAGAGCGGCGTGCGCAGCTCATGGGAGGCGTCGGCGGTGAACTCCATCTGCCGCTGGCGAGCGATCTCGATCGGGACGCCGACGCGGCGGCCCCCGTACAGCGCGCCGATGAACGCGACGCCGAGCAGCACGATGCCGACGAGCAGCTCGGTGAAGGCGATCGTGTCACGCGTTTGCAGGACGGATTCGAAGGGTGCCGCCACCACGATGCGGCCACCGGGGACCGCGGCGGAGTCCAGCCGCATCGGGCCGCGGCCGATCGTCGCCGTGGTGGGCACGTTCGCGCTGATGACCGACGCCGGGAGCGGGTAGCTCCAGCGCTGAATGGTCGACCAGCCGATCGTGCCATCGTTGCGCACGCCCGACGCGATGGCCGCCCAGCTGAGCGTCCCGTCGCTGTACACGCCCCAGGCCATGAGCGGCGGTGCGCTGAAGTCGCCGCTCGCAGTCACGGAAAGGGCCTGCGCGTTGAGGTCGGTCAACGGCGTGTTCGATTTGACCGCGGACACCACCGACGTCAGGCGGCCGTCGATCTGCGACTGCAGGTTGTTGGTGACAAGCACGACGATCAACGCGGCGACCACCGTGTACACGATTGCGAACACCGCGGTCGCCGCCAGCGCGACGCGCAGCGACGCGACGTTGACGCGCTCGAGCCTGCGGTTCACGCCGCCTCCAGGCGGTAGCCGGCGCCGCGCACCGTGACGATGCGCACGCCGGCGTTGGGGATCTTCGCGCGCAACCGGCTCAGCTGCACGTCGATCGCGTTGGAGCCGAGAGGCTGCGTCTCGTCGCGCCACGCGTGCTCTGCGATCGACTTGCGATCCACCACCGCGGGGGAGCGGCGCATCAGCAGCTCGAGGATGCTGTACTCGGTGGCGGTGAGGCTGACCGGGTCGCCGCGCAGCAGCACGGTTCGCCGTATGGGATCGAGCGCGAGCCGTCCGCGCGTCAGCACGGGGCCGTCGACGTTGCGCGGACGCCGCTGCAGCGCGCGCACGCGCGCCAGCAGCTCGCCGAAGTCGAACGGCTTGACCAGGTAGTCGTCCGCGCCGGCGTCCAGGCCGGCGATGCGGTCGTCCGGGGTGTCGCGCGCGGTGAGCATGAGCAGCGCCGCCTGGTGGTTGTGGTTTCGCGCCCACGAGACGACGTCGAGTCCGGTGGCCCCTGGCATGCGCCAGTCGACGACGGCGACGTCGTACTCATAGAAGCGCAGCAGGTCGATGGCCTCCGGGCCGTCGGCGGCCGCGTCGACGAAGTACCCGGCCTCCTCGAGGCCCTGGGTCAGCACCTCGCGGAGGCCGGGATCGTCCTCCGCTACGAGCACGCGCATATGTCTTTCATATCCCACTTCGCCCGAGACGGGCAAACGCTCAGGTCGCGGTGGAGCCACCGGGGAATCCGCGTCCACCGCCGCCGAAGAATCCGCCGCCGGCGCCCGCACCGCTGAAGCACCCGTTGGGGCCGGCCGGCTGGATCGTCAGGCTGCTCGCCGCCACCACGCCGGCGGAGTTCTTGCTGCCGGCGGCGAGAACGCACTCACCGGTCTGCAGCGCCGACGAGTCGACGGTGTCGGTCCGGTTCACGGTCACGGTGGTCGGCACGGTGACGGTGACAGTGGTGCCGGCGCCACCCTGGTCCTGCACGGTCACCGACGTGCCGTTCACCGCGGTCACGAGCCCGTTGGCGCGGCCAAGGTTGGCCAGTTGCGGGTTCGGCGTGCGGTTGGGGCTGGGGGTCCGCGTGGAGTTGCCGAAGCCGCCGCCGCCGCCACCGCCCCCACCACCGGCCCCGAAGCCCGCGCCGCCGGCGCAGCTGCCGTTGCTCGCGTTGCGAACGTTCACCTGCTGAGCGGTGATCTGCCCGGCGGCGTCCTTGCTGCCGGTCGCGACGATGCACTCGCCGGCCGTGATGTCGGCCAGCGCGGCGGTGCTCGTCTCGCGGATCGGCGTCGAGCTCGTGTAGGACACGGTCGTGTCGCCCTGGCTGTTGCTGATGATCAGCGTCTGCCCCTTGATCTGCACCAGCTGACCGGCCGCGCCGTTGAGTCGCACTCCTCGCCCCGGTGACGAGCTGGGCGATGCCTTGGGCGCCGTGGTGCCTGCGACAGCGTTGCTGCAGGCGGCGATGCCCAGCGCCCCCGCGCCTGCCGCCAGTGAGAGGACGACACGATTCATGACGGATTCTCCTTGACCATCAGCTGATTCATTCGGCCCGCAGCGCGTCGATCGGGGCCAGGCTTGCGGCGCGCGCCGCGGGATAGACACCAAAGATGAGGCCAACACCGGCAGCAACCGCGACGGAGATGATTACCGGCAGCGCGGTGACACTCACCGCGATGCTGGTGAACTTCGGGATCAGCACCGACGCCAGCATGCCGGCGCCGACACCGATGACGCCGCCGACCACGCTGAGGGTTGCCGCCTCGAACAGGAACTGGCGGAGCAGGTCCGCAGGTGTTGCGCCGAGCGCCTTGCGCAGCCCGATCTCCTGGGTTCGCTCGGTGACGGACACCAGCATGATGTTCATCACGCCGATGCCGCCGACGAGCAGCGATATGGCGGCCACGGACGCCAGCAGGATCGTCAGCGTCGACGTCACCGACGTTGCGGTGCTCTGCAGCGTGCTCTGCGACGTGATGGTGAAGTCGGGGGTCGCCGAGGTGGTGATGCCGTGCGTGTTGAGCAGCAGCTGGTCGGCCTCGAGGTAGGCCGAGCCGACCGTGTCGCCACTTGTCGCGCTGATGAGAATGCGCTCCACCGAGTTGGGCGCGCCACCGGTGAGCACGTCCTGGGCGGTGGTCATCGGCACGACCGCGAGATCGTCACCGTTGCTGAACGCCTGACCGCCACTCGATTGCAGCACGCCGATCACGGTGAAGGGAATCGCCGAGACCGTCACCGAGTCACCGACGGTCGCGCCCAGCTGGGCTGCGGTGGTGGCACCGAGCACGATCACCTGGGCGTGGTCGGACAGCTGCTTCTGCGTGAGGAAGCTGCCCGTCCCCATCGTGCGTGCGTTGGTCACGAGCCAGTCGGGCGTGGACCCCTGCACGGTGGTTCGCCAGTTGGTCGATTGACTCACCAGCGAGGCGGTCGACTGCACGACGGGGGCCACCGCCTCGATGTCGGGCGCGTCGTATTTGTCGCGCAGGCCGCCGACATCCGACATCGTCAGTGTGCTCGCGCTGCCTGCGCCGCCGCGGACACCGCCACTGGTGGTGCTGCCGGGCGTGATCGTCAGGAGGTTGGTGCCCAGCGCGGCGATGCGAGACGTGATCGACGCCGACGACGCGGTGCCGATGCCGACGGTGCAGATGACCGCGGCGACGCCGAAGAGGATGCCGAGCGTGGTCAGCACCGAGCGCAGTCGGTGCGACAGGATGCCGCGCAGGCCGGTCTGGAACGTGCGCAGCACGCTCATGCCGCGCGCGCCTCCTCGTGCAGCTTGCCGTCGCTCATGACCAGAACGCGGCGGGCGATACCGGCGACGTTGGGGTCGTGCGTGATGAGGATGATGGTGTGCCCCGCGTCGTGCAGGCTCGTGAGCAGCGCGAGCACGTCGCGGCTCGACTGCGAGTCGAGATTGCCCGTCGGCTCGTCCGCCAGGATCACGGTGGGGTCTGTGACCAGCGCTCGTGCGATGGCGACGCGCTGCTGCTGTCCACCCGAGAGCTGGTTCGGCCGGTGGTCGACCCGGTTTGCGAGCCCCACCTGATCGAGGACGCGCAGCGCGGCCTCGCGCCGGTCGCCGGCGCGGCGGTACAGCAGCGGCAGCTCGACGTTGCGCCACGCGGGCATGCCCGCGAGCAGATGGAACTGCTGGAACACGAAGCCGATGCGCCGGTTGCGCATGTGCGCGAGCTGCGTCTCGCTCATGTGTGACACGTCCTCGCCGGCGAACTCGTAGCGGCCGGTGCTGGGCACGTCGAGGCAGCCGAGGATGTGCATCAGCGTCGACTTGCCGGACCCCGACGGGCCGATGACGGTGACGAAGTCGCCCTCATGGATGCTGAGGGTCACGTCGTCGAGCGCGGTGACACGCGCGTCACCGCTGCCGTAGACCTTGGAGACGTGGTCGAGCCGGACGATCTCTGCTGCGCCGTCGACGGGACCGCTCACCGGCTCAGCCGCCGCCGGCGAAGGCGCCCCCGCCGGTACCGCGACCGCCGCCTCCCCCACCGGTGAACACGCCACCGCCGCCTGTGAGGCCCCGCCCGCCGGTGGCGCCGTTACCGCTGGTGGTCGGGACGCTGCTGGTGACGGTGGCGATGACCACCTGGTCACCATCGTTGACGCCGGAGAGAATCTGGGTGCGGTTCGCGTCGGTGGCGCCGACCGTGATGGCACGCGTCTCCGGCTTTCCGCTCACGAGCACCTGCAGGCTGGTGCCGTGCACCGCGCTCGTCGGCACGGTGAGCACCTGCACCACCTGGTTCACCACGACGCTCACCGATGCCGACATGCCGGCGCGCAGCGAGTTGTGTGTTCCGGTGAGCGTCACGGTCACGGGGAACGTCGCCACGCCGGACGACACCGTGGCGACCTGCGCCACCGAGGTGACCTTGCCGTTCACGGCCTGCGACTGGCCGGCGGGCAGCACCTGAGCAGGCTGTCCCGACGCGATCAGATTCACCTGGGCGTCACTGACGCTCCCCGTCACCTGGAACACGCCGGGCGTCACCAGAACGATCGCGTGCGTGGTGCTGCTCGAGCTGGCCGCGGCGCCGCTGCCGCTGCCACCGCTCGACACCTGCTGGCCATTGCTGATGCTGATCGTTTCCACCTGCCCGTTCACGGGGGCGGTGATCGTGGCGCCGTTGAGCGACGTCTGCGCGGTGTTCACGGCAACCTGGTCGATCTGCACCTGCGCGTTGTCCTGCTGGATCTGCTGCGAGGTGGCGCCGGCCTGCAGCGCAGCCAGCGACGCCTGGGCATTGTCCAGCGACACCTGCCCCGAGTTGACCTGCGCCTGCGCCTGGTCGTCGGCCTGCTGCGTCTTCGCCTGCTGCGACGCGAGGCTCGCCGAGTCGGTGTTCACCTTGCTGGTGTCCGCGGCGCACGCGGTGGCCGGCGGAGTCTTGCCGCAATCGGTGTTCATCGTGCCCGTGTCCTGGTCGAGCTGCGCCTGCTGCTGGTTGATCGCCGTCTGGTTGACCGCAACTGCGTCGTTGTATGCGGTCTGCGCGTTCTGCAGCGACACCTGGGCGGTGTTGACCTGCGCCTCCGCCTGTGCGAGCGACGTCGGCGTCGTGCCCTGCTCATCCTGCGCGAGCTTCGCCTGGGCAGAGCTCAACGTCGCCTGCGCCTGCGCCAGCTGCGCTTGCAACGTCGCCGTGTCGAGCGTCGCCAGCACCTGTCCGGCGGTGACCGTCTGCCCCGCGATCACGTTGAGCGCGTTGACGCGGCCGGACGCCGTGAAGTCGAGGTCGGTCTCCGAGGCGGACGCGAGGTTGCCCGACAGCGACACCGACTGGGTGACCGTCCCCATCGTCGCCACCGCGGTGCGGTATTGCACCGACGCGCCACCCTGACGCGCCCAGATGACTCCGCCGGTGATGAGACCTGCTGCGATGATCACGTACGCGATCAGAAATCGCGGCGAGATGAAGCGACGCACGAGTTAGTCTCCCTCGACCGGTCGACACATTCGTCGCGAAGTGTCGCGTCACCATCCTTTCTGACGGGTGACGCAGACAAACAGACAGATGAGTCTTAGTGGTACGTGTCGTGTATGACCACAACTGAGCCTCGCCGGCGGCGCGGCGCCGAGGGCAAAAAAAGCGGCGGCCGCCGGAGCGGCCGCCGCGAGGGAGGGAGACCACATGGAAGCGAAGTAGAGGTTCGGTGTGCCCCACCTACCGTCTACTAGACCGGCCGAAGCGTAGCACCGCTTCCTTGCTGTTGCATGACAGCGGCGTCGAAGTTTGGATGCGACCGGAGGCCGTACGCACGTTCGACCGCCTGCTTTGTGAGCGGGCCTCCGCTCCGTGGAAGACTGGCCCTAGCCCGGGTGCCGCTCGATCAATGGCAGCCGGTTGTTGCCGGTGTCGTAGCTGCCCGTGGCGATGCTCACCCCGCCTGCGGTCGCGACCCCGCCGAGGATGTTGCTGCCGCCAAAGCCGTCGCCGGGATCCGGCGCGTTGACCAGCGACCAGGTTGAGCCGTTGAGCTGCATCACGACGACCTCGTTGCTGTCCGTCTTGGGGTTGACCAGGGTGCCGACGGCGTCCACGTGGTTCGCGTCACCCGCGATGCCCCAGAGCTCGCTCCAGTTGGAGGGCACCTTGGGCAGCGTCTGCAGCGACGCACCGCTGTCGCCGAGCTGCACGACCAGCGGCGCCGCGCCGTTGGCGGTGCCCTCGGACTGCCCGGCGGCGAAGACCTCATCGCCGGCGCGCGTCACCGAGAACAGCATCGTCGACCCGAGCGATAGCGGCGTCGCTGCGGCTGGGGCGACGGTCCACGCGCCGTTGGTCCAGTGCTCGGCGAGGGCCTGATCCGCGCCACCGGTGCTGATCGACTCACCCACGGCCCAGACATCGCCCGCCGCGGCGGTGACGCCGTAGAGATGGTTGCCGCCCGGGCCGGGGTTCGGCGACGGGACGACGCTCCACGCCGTGCCGTCGTAGTGCTCGACGAGCGTCTCGAACTTTCCATCGCCGCCCTGCCGGTCGCCGACCGCCCAGACGTCATCGGGCGATGCCGCGGACACCGAGAACAGGATGTTTCGCAGGGTGCCGGGCTCGGGCACCGCGGTCACAGACCAGCTGCTCCCGTTCCAGGTCTCGACCAGCGCGCTGTCGTTGTTGGCAGCGTTGAGGCAGACACCGACGGCCCACGCGTTGGCCGCATCACCGGTGATGCCGTTCAGCGTGTTGAAGTTCGGGCCCGAGTTGGGAGTCGGCGTCACCGTCCAGCTGGTGCCGTCCCAGTGCTCGGCGAGGCTGAGGGTCGCGTCCTGGTTGCTGTTCGGGTCGTCGGGAGCGAAGTTGCCCGCGGCCCACGCGTCGCTGGGCGACGCCATCGCCACCGCTCCCAGGCTGTTGTCGCCGCCGCCGAGCAGCGCGCCGACCTGCGTGCCCCAGCCACCCGATCTCGTGGTAAGCGACGTGTGGGTGATCGGTTCAATCGGCGTCGGCGTCGGGGCCACCGGGATGTTCGGGGTGACGCTCGTGGTCGCGACGGCTTTCGAGCTGCCCTCAGCGAACAGCGACGACAGCGGCTTGACGTTGGTCGTGTCGCACGTGTTCGCGAGGCACCCGAGCCCGAACGCCTGCTGGATTGTGCTCAGGAGCGAGTAGTGGTTCGACGGCGTGCTGTCGGTGACGCCCCGGGCCCCGTGGTTGGTGACGACGATGTTCGCCACCTGACCACCGCCGGTGCCGTTCGGGTCACTGGATCCGGCGTCGCAGCAGCCGGCGTTGTCGTCGCCCTCGTCGTACGTGATGTCGATCGCGTTGTTGCCGGTGCCCCAGAAATGCGCGTTGGTGATGGACTGCACCAGGTCGCCGAGGTACTTGTCGCCCGCCGCCACCAGCTGCTGGTCCTGCGGGTCGAAGGGATTGCCGCCGTCGATGCAGTACGGCGGATCCCCGTGCTGGTCGTGGCACTCCGTCGGAACGACATAGCTGAAGCGCGGCACCGCGTTGCTTGCGAGGTCGCTCCGCAGTTGCTGGATCGGCACCTGGTCGTTCCAGTCAGCGGTGCTGCGCGACGTCGTGTAGTTCTGGATGCCGTCGTGCTTGCTGACGTACAGCGGATCCTTGTCAGGCGAGCCATTGCAGTTCGCCGGGTAGCAGATGCCCTGGTAGTCCGGATGCGGCAGGTCCTGCAGGTACGCCTTCCACGAGATGCCGACGGAATCCATCTGGCTCATCAGATCCGGCGCGTTCACCGTGTTCGCCTTGGTGTAGTAGGCGTCGTCACTGCTGACGCCGTGCGTGTCACCGCCGAGAAGCCCGACGTAGTTGGGCTCGCTCGGGTGGCTCACGCCGAAGTAGTCGGTCGACAAACCGAACGTCTGCGCCAGCTTGTTCAGGTTGGGCGCCGCCGCGTTGCCGATCACGTCGGTGAAGCCGTGGTTCTCCTCGACGATCACGAAGATGTGGTCGTACTTGGGTACGGCCGGCTGCGCGGCGGCTCGCAACGGCGACCCGACCACGCCCAGCACGCCTGCGGCCACCACGCCAACCGCAAAGACCGTCAGCATCGAACGTCGCGCCACTGCGAAACCTCCCTGCGCACGGACAATGACGTCGATCCACGCTAGGAGCCGGGGGCTTAAGGACCGGCTAACGTCGAGTCAACAAGTGCCTCTGGGCAACGTGAAGCTGTCGGTGTACGATCGCCCGCTCGTGCCATGACAGACGGACTGAGTGCACGCGCCGGGCTGTGCTTCGAGGACATCGACGCCTTCGACGACGAGGCTCTGGCCACGTTCCTCGATCCCGCCGACGGCGGCGTCGACCCGCAGCGACTCGGCCTGGCCGCGATCAGCTGCCGCAATCTGCTGGTCGAGCGGATTGCGCGCAACCTGCCCGACGAGGCGGTGGCCACGTTCCTGCTGGCGCAGCGATCCGACGCCAAACCGGCGAAGGTGGAACGCGCGAGAGCCAAGGTGACCGATCAGCTGCTGTGGCCGCTGGTGTACTGGACCCGCCCGGACGACTACGTGGAGCTGACCGAGGGCGAGGTCATCGGTGACGGCGTGTTCGACGAGCTCGAGCTGGACGGCGCCGTGGTCTGCGACATCGGCGCGGGCGCGGGTCGGTTC
>JBOHUE010000105.1:0-14390 GCA_050734185.1 Candidatus Dormibacteria bacterium
GGCTCGGCGCCGCCGCGGCGTCGTGGGCGCTGCGCCGCCGCGACCGCTCCTGACTCACCCATCCCTCCGCATGATGTAGGAGCGCACGCGCTCGCCATCGCGCGTGTCCTCGTCGAGAAAGTCCGACACCATGCGGAACCCGATCTTCTCGTAGACATGGTGGGCGCGTAGGTTGCCCACCTCCGTGATGATGACGACGGCCGATGCCCCGAGCTGCTCGGTGAGGTACCGGCACAGCAGATCGAGTGCCCGCGTCGCCACCCCGGTGCCGACCGCGTTCGGCTCGCCGACGAAGACGTCGAACGCCCACGCCGCCGGCTCGACGCTGATGCCGACCTTCTGCATGTACGCGGTCTCCGCCGTCCAGGGATAGAACTGCACGAAGCCGACCGGGCGACCGGCGTCCTCGATGAAGCAGACGACGCTCTCTGATTGCGGCTCGAGGTACTTGCCGTAGTCGCGGCGCACCGCGTCGACGGTGGCAAGGGGACTGTCCGGGTCCCACCACTCGCGCACGTGCGGGTGATTCAGCCACTCGGTCATGAGCGTGAAATCCGACTCGCTCATGCGGCGGATCCGCACCCGCTCGTCCGCGACAACCGTGCCGTCACTCATTCGCGCAGAGCGCGCATATACGGGCCGGCGTGGAGGCTTACGCTGTGACCGGGATCTCGAGCGCCAACTTGTCGGCCTCGAGGTGCGCGGGCACCGTCACCGGGTAGCGGCCCGTGAAGCACGCGAAGCAGAAGCCCTCGCCGTCGGGACGTCCCATCGCGCGGCGCAGCCCGTCGAGACTGAGGTAGCGGAGCGAGTCGGCGCCGAGCATCGCGCCGATCTCCTCCTGGGAGTTCTCGGCGGCGATCAGCTCACGACGCGAGGCGATGTCGATGCCCATGAAGCACGGCCAGGCGATCGGCGGCGACGCGATGCGCATATGCACCTCGCTGGCGCCGGCGCGCCGGATCGCATCGATGATGCGGCGCGAGGTCGTGCCCCGCACGATGGAGTCGTCGACGAGCACCACGCGCTTGCCCTCGAGCACGTGCCGCATCGGGTTGAACTTGAGGTTGATGCCCGCCTCTCGCAGGCGCTGCGTCGGCTGGATGAACGTGCGCGTGATGTAGCGCGACTTGATCATCCCCTCGGCAAACGGCACACCGGACTCGTCCGCGAACCCGATTGCCGCAGGTGTGCCGCTGTCCGGCAGCGTGATCACCAGGTCACCGTCCGCCGGCGACTCACGCGCGAGCTCATGGCCCATGCGGCGCCGCGCCTCGTACAGCGACTCACCCATCATCACGCTGTCCGGCCGCGCGAAATAGATGAACTCGAACGAGCACATCGCGCGGCTCGTGGCCGTGTGCGGGATCTTTGTGCTGCGCATGCCGTTCTCATCGACCGACACGATCTCGCCGGGCTCGATCTCACAGAGGAACGTTGCCCCGATGACGTCGAGCGCGCACGTCTCACTCGCAATGACGTAGCCGCTGCCACCCGGAGCGTCGATATCGCCGAACCGGCCCAGGCAGAGAGGACGGATCCCGAGCGGGTCGCGTGCCGCGGCAAGCGTGGTGCGCGTGAGGAACAGCAGGCAGTACGCGCCCTCGAGGCGCGGCAGCGCTTTGGTGAGCACCTCCTCGATGGTGTCTCCCGGCGTGCGCGCGATCAGCGCGCCGAGCACCTCGGTGTCGCTGGTGGTCTGGAAGACGGCGCCGCCGTCGATCAGCTCCTTGCGCAGCCCGTGCACGTTGACGAGGTTGCCGTTGTGGGCCACCAGGACGGGACCAAGCGTGGGGTGCTCGAAGCTCATCGGCTGCGCGTTGGGCAGGCGCGGGCTCCCCGTGGTGCTGTACCGCGTATGACCGATGGCGATGTGGCCGGCGAGCGTCTCGATGTCGTCGTGGTCGAAGACCTGTGAGACGAGGCCCATCTCTTTGCGCATCTGGATGCGGCGGCCGTCGCTCACCGCGATGCCCGCCGACTCCTGCCCGCGATGCTGCAGCGCGTAGAGGCCGAAATAGGTCAGGTTGGCGACGTCCTCGCCGGGGTGGAAGACGCCGAACACGCCGCACTCCTCGTGCAGGTGATCGTCGAAAAGCTCCTCAGTCATGGCGGAGCGCTCCCTCGTAAGCGGCTCGGGCCTCGCGCAGGGGCACATCGAGCACGCCAGTCACCACTAGCGACCGGCCACCCACGGCGCCAAGGCCGTGAAACGGAACTTCCCACTGTGCTGAGAGCTCATGGAGCTGAACCAGCGCCTCCCGGGCGAAGCTGACGACGAACCGTGACTGACTCTCACCGAACAGTATACCGGCCGCCTCGCCGTCGATCAGCGGTCGCTGCTCGACAGTGTCGATGCCGACACGCATGCCGATGTCACCGGCGAGGCAGCACTCGCTCAGCGCGATCAGCATCCCGCCCTCGGCGCAATCGTGCGCGGAGCGCAGCAGTCCGCGATCGATCGCATCGAGTATCAGCTGCTGCACCCGGCGTTCCAGATCGAGGTCGAGCGCGGGCCTGGGGCCGACGTTGACGCCGGCGACTATGCGCTGCAACTCGCTGCCGCCGAGCTCCGACGCCATAGGCCCGACGAGGCCGATGAGGTCATCCTCGTGCACGAACGCGATGGCGCAGCGCTTGGCAACATCAGCGAGACGGCCGACGACGCCGACCACGACGGTCGGGTCGATCGCGGTGCCCTCGGCCTCGTTGTAGAGACTGACGTTGCCGCTGACGATCGGTAGCTGCAACGCCGCACACGCCTCGCCCAACCCGCGCACGCCCTCGGTGAGCTGCCAGTACACCTCGGGCTTCTCCGGGTCACCGAAGTTCAGGCAATTTGTGGCAGCAACTGGACGGGCGCCGGTGGCGACGACATTACGCGCGGCCTCGCACACCGCGATCGCCGCGGCGCGAGCGGGATCGAGCGCGCCGTAGCGCCCGCTGCCGTCGGTGGTGAGCGCAAGGCCGATCTGCGTGCCGGGGACGCGCACCACTGCGGCATCACCGCCGGGCCCGATGACGGTGCCGTCGCCGACCTGGTGGTCGTAGCGGCGGAACACCGGCGTGCGGCTGCCGATGTTTGGGCTGCGCAGCAGCTCCATGAGCAACGTCTCGGCGGCGATCGCGTGAAACGACGCGGCGGGGTCGACGCCAAGGTCCGCATCGAGCTCTGGGCGCCGCGGGGTGGGGCCGCGCTCGGGTGCACCGTCGACGGCGACATCGAGCTGCAGCTCCGCGACGAGCTCACTGCCGTCGCGGACCACCAGAACCGGCTGCTCGATGACGGTGCCGACGACGTCGGAGTGCAGGTCCCAGCGCTCGAAGGTCGCCTGGATGGCCGCCACGTCGTCGGGACGCACCACCAGCAGCATCCGCTCCTGCGACTCGCTCAGCATCACCTCGTACGGGGTCATGCCTCGCTCGCGTCGCGACACCGTGGCGACGTCGATGTCGACACCGACTCGGCCCCGATGCGCCAGCTCCGACGCGCTGCCGCAGAGACCGGCCGCGCCGAGGTCCTGCATGGCGACCACGCGCGGATCGCCGGCGAGCTCGAGACATGCCTCCATCAGACACTTCTCGAGAAACGGGTTGCCCACCTGCACCGCAGGACGGCGTTCCGCGCTCGTGGCGTCGAGCCGCACCGAGGCGAAGCTGGCGCCGTGGATGCCGTCGCGTCCGGTGTCGGCGCCCACGAGCAGCACCGCGTTGCCCGGGCCGGCTGCCGCCGCACGCATCAACTTGCCGTGCTCGACGACGCCGGCGCACATCACGTTGACCAGACAGTTGCCGGCGTACGGCTCGTCGAAGTACAGCTCGCCGCCAACCGTCGGCACACCGATGCAATTGCCGTAGCCCCCGACTCCGGCGACGACTCCGTCGAACAGATGCTGCTGGTGCGGGTCCCCGATGGGCCCGAAGCGCAGCGAGTCGAGCAGCGCGATTGGGCGCGCGCCCATCGTGAAGATGTCGCGCAGAATGCCGCCGACGCCGGTGGCCGCACCCTGGTACGGCTCGATGGCGCTCGGATGGTTGTGTGACTCGATCTTGAACACGCACGCAAGGCCCTCGCCGATGTCGACGGCGCCGGCGTTCTCACCGGGACCCTGCAGCACGGCATCGCCGCGCGTGGGGAGCGTGCGCAGCAGCGAGCGGCTCGTCTTGTAGCTGCAGTGCTCGCTCCAGAGTGCGCCGACGATGCCGAGCTCGAGACGGTTGGGCGCGCGGCGCAACTGCTCCGCCAGCGAGTCGTACTCCGCCCGAGTGAGCGCGACCTCGGCCAGGACGGTCGCGAGCGTCTCCGCCGACTCGGTCGCCGTCACGATGCGAACACGCCGCGCGTAGCAGCCAGTGATGCCACCGATGCGAACAGGCGCATGCCGTCGCTCGAGCCGAGCAGCGGTTCGCACGCGCGCTCGGGGTGCGGCATCATGCCCAGCACCGTGCGCTTCTCGTCGAGGATGCCGGCGATGTCGCGCATGGAACCGTTCGGGGAAGCATCACCCGCGGGCACGCCGTCGCGGCGGACATAGCGAAACGCGATGCGGTCGTCGCGCTCCAGCTTGTCCAGCGTCTCTGCGTCGGCGACGTAGCGGCCCTCGCCGTGCGAGACAGGGATCAGCAGGCGGTCACCCTTGCGAAGACCGGCCGTGTACACACAGTCCTCGGTCTCAACCCGCAGCCATGCGGGCTCGCATCGGAACTCCAGTGACGCGTTGCGCGTGAGCGCACCGGGCAGTAGGTGCGCCTCGCACAGGATCTGAAAGCCGTTGCAGATGCCCCAGACGAGGCCGCCCTTGTCGGCGAACTCGATGACCGCTTCCATCAGCGGCGAGAAGCGTGCGACCGCGCCGGCGCGCAGGTAGTCGCCATACGAGAACCCGCCAGGGAGGATCACGCAGTCGGCGCCCTGAAGGTCGCTGTCCTTGTGCCAGAGCATCACCGCCTCGTGCCCAGCGAGCTCAACAGCGTGCCGGCAGTCGCGGTCGCTCCACGTACCAGGGAAGACTGCGATGCCGAACCTCATCGCATCTGTGTCCGTTTGTGTCCTGAGCGCGGGACCGATACATGCCGCCGCCGCTCCGCTTCGGGCTCCGCCCTCAGCGCTGCGCAAGTCGCTCGGCGGCATGCATCGCGCCCCGCGCTCAGTGTCACCGCGGACGCACTCATGCGATGGGCTCGGCAATCTTGTTGGGAGAAGCTCCACTGCGCAGCGGGATGACAGCAGGGCGTTGCGTGAGCGGCATAACCTGGAGAGTTCGCGGCGCGATGCATGTCACCGACGTGCCGGTGGGCACGCGCCGGACCCACTGGCTCATCGCGATCGGGTGGCAAAAGTGCCGTGAGCAGCGCTGGTGCGCAGCTCGATGACAGCACGGCGTTCCGTGATCGGCATGCCTCGGCGAGCGCGGGGCGCGATACACGTCGCCGAGCGACTTGCGCAGCGCTGAGGGCGAAGCCCGAAGCGGAGCGACGGCGGCATGTATCCGTGCCGCGCTCGCGTGCACAGCATGCCGAGCGCGGAGTACGACGCCCGAGGCGGAGCGACGGCGGCATGTATCCGTCCCGCGCTCCCGCCGACAACACCAAACAGAACTCACGCCGACGCCGGCGCACTCGCATGCACAGCGACGATGCGAGCGTCTTCGATGACGGGGTTGCGCAGGAGCTTCTCGCACATCGCTGCGACGGCCTCGCGGCACGCGTCCTCCGAGTTTGCCTCGACCTCGATCTGGATGTGCTTGCCAACGCGAACCCCGTGCACACCGGCGAATCCGAGTCGCCGCAAGCCGTCGCGCACGACGAGTCCCTGCGGGTCGTTGACCACGGGTTTCAGCTGCACCACCACCTCGGCGGTGAAGATCACGAGATCACAACTCCGCAGATTCGCTGCGCCGCCTCGCGATAGCGCTCGGCCGTCCCCTGCACCACCTCGGGCGGCAGCTCGGGGCCGGGCGGGGTCTTATCCCACTTGAGCGTCTCCAGGTAGTCGCGCACGAACTGCTTGTCGAACGACGTCACCGGCTGGCCCTCGCGCCACTCCGAGATCTCCCAGAAGCGCGAGGAGTCCGGGGTGAACACCTCGTCGATGAGAATTAGCTTGCCGTCGACGAACCCGAACTCGAACTTGGTGTCAGCGAGGTAGACGCCCGCGCTCTCGCAGCGCCCGGTCGCCATGTCGAAGAGGCGCAGCGACACCGACTCGAGCTGGCTCGCGAGGTCGCCGCCGACCAGCTTCGCCAGCTGCTCGCGTGAGATGTTCACGTCGTGCCCGTCGTCGTTCTTCATCGCCGGCGTGAACCGCGGTGCGGCGAGCCGGCCGGACTCCTTCAACACTCCGGGGATCTGCTCGCCGGCGAGAGTCCCGGATTCGCGGTACTCCTTCCATCCCGAGCCGCTGATGAACCCGCGCACGACACACTCGATGTCGATGCGCTGCGCGCGGCGCACGTGCATCGTGCGGTCGGCCCAATCCTCGGGGACACCGTCGGGGAGCTCGTCGCCGGGCAGCAGGTGATTGGGCACGATGTCGCCGGTCTGACCGAACCACCAGCGCGACATCTGCGTCAGCACGCGGCCCTTGTCGGGGATCGGAGTCGGGAGCACGACATCGAACGCGCTGATGCGGTCGGTCGCCACCATGAGCAATGTGCCGTCGGGCAGCTGGAACGTGTCGCGGACCTTGCCGCGGCGGAACACATCGAGCCCCTCCGCCTGCGCGCTCGTCAGAGTCGGCATCAACTCAACCTCCCGTTGTCCACCACTGTCATCCGGACGCGCCCCCGCCCAGTCCCGCGTCTGCGGCGAGCGTCACTGCGCCCGTTCGCTCGCCGTTCGCGGGCAGGACCTCGAACGCGGTGCGCAATCCCAGGCGCCGGTATGTCACGTCGATGTGTTCCAAATATGCGTTCACGTCGAAGCAGCGTTCCAGCTCCGCCGGTCCAAGCGCCAGCGACACCTCGGAATCGGCTGCAACGAGATCGCGGAAGCCGCCCTCGCCGTCACGCGCACGGCGTGCCAGCGCCTGCACCGTGCGGTATGCGCGGTCGCGTGACCAGCCGGCGTCCACGATCAACGCGGTGAGCACACGCTGCGAGAACACGACGCCCCCGTCCTTCTCGAGGTTGCGCATCATCGAATCGGGGTTGACCTGCAGGCCGGACACGATGCGCGCGCTGAGCTTGAGAATGTAGTCGGCGAGCGCGCACGCGTCCGGCAGGATCACACGCTCCGCGGAGGAATGCGAGATGTCCCTCTCGTGCCAGAGCGCAACATCCTCCATCGCCGTCGACGCGTAGCCGCGGAGCACGCGCGCGATGCCGCAGATGCGTTCGCACAGCACTGGGTTGCGCTTGTGGGGCATGGCAGACGAGCCCTTCTGGCTCGCGCCGAACGGCTCCTCGAGCTCGTCGACCTCGGTGATCTGCAGCAGCCGGATCGTCGTCGCCAGCCGCTCCAGCACCGCGCCAAGAAGCGCGAGAGAGGTGAGAAACGCAGCGTGCCGGTCGCGCGCCACGACCTGCGTCGACACCGGCGCCGGCTCGAGGCCGAGCCCGCGGCACACGTGCTCCTCGATGTGCGCCGGCGCCGATGCGTGGGTGCCGACGGCGCCGCTGATCTTGCCGACCGCGACCTCCGCCGCGGCGGCGCCGAGCCGCACGCGTGCGCGGCGCACCTCATCGAGGTGGTTCGCCAGCTTCACGCCGAGCGTCAGCGGCTCGGCGTGGACCCCGTGCGTGCGCCCCATCATCACCGTCAACCGGTGGCGCTCCGCCTGCTGCTGCAGCGCTTCCTCGAGCGCGCGGCAGTCGGCGTTGATGACCTCGGCGGCGTCGCGCAGCTGCGTGGCCAGCGCGGTGTCGACGACGTCGGACGACGTCAGCCCGAGGTGCAGGTACCGCCCGGCGTCACCGACCGTTTCCTGCACCGCGGACACGAACGCGGCGAGGTCGTGGCCCTGCTCGGCCTCGAGCTCTGCGACCCTCGCCGGGTCGATGCGAGCGGTCCGCAGCGCCGACATGGCCTCCTCGGGCACGCGTCCCAGCTCGGTCCACGCCTCGCTGGCCAGGAGTTCCACCTCCAACCAGCGCCGCATCCGGGCCTCGTCGGTGAAGATCGCCGCGATCTCTTTTGGAGCGTAGCGTGGGATCACCTTCGACCATTCTATCGGGCACGGTGGAGGCACCATCGAACGTGACGGGACTGCTCGACGGCGCGGTGCCGCGGCCGCTGGTCATCGCGCATCGCGGCGCGTCCGCGGATGCGCCGGACAACTCGCTGTCCGCGTTCGAGGTCGCGATCGAGCACGGAGCGGACATGGTGGAGCTCGACGTGCGGCGCACCGCCGACGGCACGCTCGTCGCGCATCACAGCGCGCGCCGCCGCGGGATCCCGCTCGAGCGGTTGACCTACGCCGAGCTGGTGCGGCGCAGCCGGTACCGGCCGCCGCGGCTGGACGAGGTGCTCAGCCTGTGCGCTGGACGCGTCGCCCTTGACGTCGAGGTGAAGGAGCCCGGGTACGAGGCCGAGATTCTCGAACACGTCGAGCGGCGCATGCCGCTGGAGCGCGTTTTGGTGACGTCCTTCCAGACTGGCGTGATCCAAACGATCAAGTCACTTCGGCCGGGCCTGAGCTGCGGCCTCGTCGTCGGGCTCGGCCGCCTCCGCGCCGGTCGCGCCGGCGTCGGTCCCGCGGTGGTCGACCCGGCGCTCGCCTGCGGGGCCGACTTCGTCGCCATGCACCAGCTCCTCGCCGGCCTCCGTCCCCACTCGCGCCGCCGGCTCGGCTCGACGCCGGTGCTGCGAGCGGCAGCCGAGGCGCAGCTTCCGGTGGTGGTGTGGACCGTCAACGGCATCCCCCGCCTGCGCCACTTCCTCGCCGACCCCCTGATCGCCGCAGTGATCACTGACATCCCCGCCACCGCGGTCGAGTTGCGCCGCCAGCTCACATGACGTCTGCCCCGGGACGCGTAACTGCGCAACCGCACCGCCCGTTCCCCGGACAGGAAGTGGAGCAGCGATGAGCCTGCCCCGCGACGTCGAGGACCAACTGGTCGAGCGAGCGAAAACAGATGCTGATGCCTTTGGACAGCTGTATGACCACTATTTCGGTCAGATCTACCGATTCGTATACAGCCGTCTTCACGATCAAGACACCGCGGAGGACGTGACCTCCGAGGTCTTTTTCAAAGCGCTGCGCGCAATCGGGAGATACAAGCCCTCGGGCCACCCCTTCAGCGCCTGGCTCTACCAGATCTCAGTCAACGCAATCAATGACCAGTACCGAAGCCGCAAGCCGTCGTCGAGCCTCGACACCGCTGTGGCGGTCCCGGACCCACAGCGCCCTGTTGCCGAGCGAGTGGTCGACAGCAGTGAGGCGGCTCGCGTTTGGGCGGCGATCGACGACCTGCCGCCGCAGCAGCGGGTCGCCATGTCGCTGAAGCTCGGCGAGGACATGAAGCTCGCCCAGATCGGCGAGATCATGGGCAAGTCCGAGGGCGCGGTGAAGCTGCTGATCCACCGCGGGATGATCGGCGTGCGCCAGCGCCTCGGCGTGAGCTCGAGCGTTGAGGAGACGGCATGACCGATCCCGAGCTCGCCGATCTCTTCGCGGACGATCCGAGCCTGGAGGAGATGGCGCAGCTGCTCCGTGCCTCGCGGCCTGACCCGGAGATCGACCCGTACTTCCAGCGCCGGCTGCGCGGCCAGCTCATGCAGGCGGCCGCGGAGCGTCCGCAGCGGACCCGGCCCGGGCGTCAGGTCCGCGCGCCGTTCTGGATGCGCTTGCGCGCCGCCCACTTCGCGTGGGGCGGCGGCGCCGCCGGCGTCGCGCTGACCGCGGCGACAGTCGTCGCGCTGGTCGTTGGGGGCCAGGGGCACGATCGCCAGACGACGATCATGGCCACCTCTCCGGTGGCCGCCCAGCACCGGGTCAGCCCCACGAACACGATCACCGTCAGCTTCAACCAGCGGATGAACCGTTCCTCGGTCGAGTCGGGGCTCAACATCGAGCCCGCCACGCAGGTCACCACAGCCTGGCAGGGCAACGACCTCGTCATCACACCGGTGCATCACCTGGCCGGCAACACCACGTACAGCCTGACAATCGCTCAGCCCGCCCTGGTCGCGTCGTCCGGAGCCCACGCGACGGCGCCCGTGCAGATCAACTTCGGCACGGCACCGACGCCGCCGCCGGCACCCACGCCGACCATACCGGTGCTGACCACGACGGATCTGGGCGCGGCCCAGGGTGGCCTGTTGCTGTTCGCGCCGGACGGCAGCATCGTCGTCAACGCCCCCGCGGCGTCGGGAGCCACGGCACAGCCGTCAGCGTCACCGTCGGCATCGCCGAGCGCGTCGCCGAGCCCGAGCCCCAGCCCCAAAGCGAGCCCCACACCGGCGCCCACCCCGTCGAGCCCGCCCGCGCTCACGCCGTCGCCGGTGCCGGTGACCGGCCCGGCGCTCGAAGAGCTGGCGCAGGGGTCGAGCACTCCGGTGGTCCTGGGGCCGGCCGCAACGGCGGCCGCGTTCTCGCCCGACGGAAGCTCACTCGCGTCGACCGTCACCACGACCGAGGGTGGCGGCGGTGACATCCTGCTCAGCCGCGCCGACGGCACCGGTCGCCGCACGCTCGCCCACTCGGCGAACCCGGTCGTCGGCATCGCCTGGACGTCCGCCGGGAAGATCGAGTTCGCCACTGCGCAGGCCGTCAGCACGGTCGACAGCTCCGGCGTCGTGCAGACGATCGCGCAACCCTCCGGGACGATCAGCGGCCTCTCGCCGAGCGGCGGGAGCGCCCGTCTGGCCCCGACCGCGACCTCGCCGGCCGCGCTGTACGACCTGGCCAAGGGCCAGGTCATTCCGCTGCTGGGAGCGACCGCCTCGGCGCCGGTCGCATTCAGTGGCGACGGCACGACCGTCGCATGGATCGACTCGAGCAACGGGCAGCCGCGCCTGCTGGACGCACCGCCGTCGAGCGGCCTCCCATCGGTGGTCTCCGTCCTCGATCCCGCCGCGCAACTGGGTCCGATCGCACTGAGCCGGGACGCCTCCGAGATCGCGTATGGCGAGACCATGGCGGACGGCACCGGCAAGGTCGTCCTCGCGCAGCTTCCGCTGGGGACACCGCTCGCCACTGCACCGATGAGCCAGCTCGTCCGCTTCTCGCCGCGGGGTGACACGCTCGCGCTGGTGCAGCAGTCAGGTCAGGGCACGCAGGCGCTGCTCGCGCAGTTGCCGGGCGCGACCTCGACCACCGGGCCCGCCGTCCCCACGGCTGCGAGCCAGGTGCTGCACGCGTTCCTCGACGCGCAGGTGCGCGGAGACCACGCAGCGCTGAGCTCGCTGAGCCTGCCCAGCGTGCTGGCGTCGCTGCCGCCGGTGACCATCACGCGCGCATCGCTGATCGACGAGGTCGTGCAGCACGACGGCAACGTGCAGGGCATCGCCAGCCTGGCGTCCGATCCCACCCCCACCCGCCTGTTCACGCTCGTCACCGATGAGACGCTCACCGTCGCGCAGAGCGGCGGCTCGTACGTGGTGACCGCGCTGACCGCCTCACAGCCCCACCAGCAAGCCGCCGGCCCGCACGTCGTCAGCGTCACCTCGTCGCAGAAGCAGGGCACGCTCACCGTCGTGGTCGCGTTCGACAGTGACCTGGTGCCGTCGACGGTGCCGGGCGCGATCGCGCTGCAGCAGGCGTCGGGGACCGCGCTGCCAGCCACTGTCACCTATGACCAAAACTCGCGGACCGCGACAGTGACACTGGATCAGGTGCCGAGCGGCGCGATCTCCGTTGTCGTCGGTACGTCCCTGCGTGACGTCAACGGCGCCGCGCCCCCGGCTGCGTTCAGCGCCCCGGTCGTCGCCGGCTGACCTTCACTCCCGCGCGGTCAGCGTAATGATGCGTGCGTGGATCGGGATGCGCAGCGTCCCGTCAGCCTCGGCGAAGGGTTCGAGGAGCGCCGTGTAGCGTTTGCGCGCGGCGTCGACCGTGGCATCGGGCAACGCGGCGAGGTCGACCGCGAGCGGACTGTCGAGCATTGCCGCCCACGCATGCGCCGCGGTCTCAGCGCGGTACACATCGCGGACGCCGCGCACACGCGCGGAGCGCGGCGGCGAGACCGGCGCCAGCAGGCGATCCAGGAAGCGCGACGTGATCCCCTCGTCCTGCAGCGCATCGCGCAGCGTCGTGACGAACACCGGCGGTTGCTCGTCATCCCAGACGAGGAGGGCGGCGCGACCGCCGCGACGCAGCACGCGCGAGACGTCGCCGAGCAGGAAGCGATGGTCGGTGAACACGAGGGTGGCGAGCGATGCGACGACGTCACACGACGCATCGTCGAGCGGCACGGACGACCCGTCGCTCATGCGCGGCACGACCTTGGACACACCGAGCAGGGTCTCCGCCGCGTCGGTCGCGAGCTCGAGGTCGGTGTCGACCGCGACAACGGTGCCGAACGGCCGGATTGTGCGCGCGAGCGCCGCCGTGAGAACACCGCCGTCGCACATCAGGTCGCACGCTACCGACGCTGCCGCGAGATCGAGCTCGGCCACCACCTGCTCACCAAGCGGGCGCAGCACTGAGGCGGAGAGCGCCACGCCGTACCGGCGACGCATCTGCCGACCTAGACGCTGACGATCGCGGCGGCGATCGCGGCGGCCCGCGCCGGGTCGCGGACGAGCCGGCGAAGCGGCTCCTGGCGTTGCGCCCACACCGCGGCCTCATCGACGAGCTCGGGGTGCTGATCGATGAAGTGCGTGCTGTAGCGGCCGGCCCGGAACTCGGGATGGGACGTGAGCGCCAGGTGGTACGCGATGTTGGTGTGGATCCCGGTGATCACGAACTCGAGGAGCGCGCGCCGCACGCGGTCGAGCGCGATATCACGGTCGGGGCCATGCACGATGAGCTTGGCGATCATCGGGTCGTAATCCGGGGAGACGAGCGCCGGTCCGGCGAGCGCGCTGTCGACGCGCACGCCCGGCCCCGCGGGCTCGTGGTAGCCGGTGACCCGACCCGGTGACGGCAGAAACCGCTTGGCCGGGTTCTCCGCGTTGACACGGCACTCGACCGCGTGGCCACGCGGCACCAGCGACTCCTGCTGCAGCGTGAGCCGCTCGCCCGCGGCGATGCGCAGCTGCTCCGCGACGAGGTCGACACCGTAGACAAGCTCGGTGATCGGGTGCTCCACCTGCAGGCGCGTGTTCATTTCGAGGAAGAAGAACTCGCCGTCGCGGTAGATGAACTCGACGGTGCCGGCGTTCACGTAGCCGACAGCACGTGCCGCCGTGACCGCGGCCTCGCCCATGCGTGCGCGAGTCGGCGCGTCGATGACCGGCGACGGCGCCTCCTCGACGATCTTCTGATGACGGCGCTGAATGGAGCACTCGCGCTCGCCGAGATGCACGACGTTGCCGTGCTGATCGGCGAGCACCTGGATCTCGATGTGCCGTGGCTCGTCGAGGTAACGCTCCAGGAAGACCGTGTCGTTGCCGAAGGCGCGACGCGCGGTGCTGCGCGCTGTCTCGAGCGCGTCGCGCAGCTCCGTCTCGCTGCGCGCGATCTTCATGCCGATCCCGCCGCCGCCCGCGCTCGCCTTGATGAGCACCGGATAGCCGATCTCGCGTGCCGCGGCGACGGCCTCCTCGACGGTCTGCACCGCGCCGCTGCCCGGCACGACGGGCACGCCGCTGGCGCGCATGCGGTCGCGCGCGGGCACCTTCTCGCCCATCGCAGACATCGCAGCCGGCGACGGACCAACGAACACGATGCCGGCGTCCGCGCACGCGCGAGCGAACGCGGCGTTCTCGCTGAGGAACCCGTAGCCCGGATGAATGGCCTGCGCGCCGGTTCGCCTCGCAGCATCGATGACACGGTCGATGACGAGATACGACTGCGCCGACGGCGCCGGGCCGATTTCCACCGCCTCGTCGGCGAGCAGCACGAACGCCGCCGTGCGGTCGGCCTCGCTGTGCACCGCGACGGTGCGGATGCCGAGGTCGCGACAGCCGCGGATGACACGGACCGCGATCTCGCCGCGGTTCGCAATCAGGACCTTGTCGAACATCTAGTCGATGTCGACGAGTGGATCGCGGGGGCGGACGACGTCGCCCTCCTTGACGTGCACGCGCGAGATCGTGCCGCTGCGCGTCGCGGTGATGTCGTTCTGCATCTTCATCGCCTCCAGCACGGCGACGACGTCGCCCAGGTGCACCTGGTCGCCGACGGACACGCTCACCTTGAGCAGCAGGCCCTGCATCGGCGCGACGACAGTCCCTTCGCGCACCCTCGCGGGCGCTCCCTCCGGAGCGGCCTCCGCCGCTGCGCGCGCGCTGCCGCCGCTCGCGCCGATGACGCGCACCGCGTAGGACTGGCCGTCCACCTCCAC
>JBOHUE010000106.1:0-3890 GCA_050734185.1 Candidatus Dormibacteria bacterium
GTCCCATACACGTCGCCGTGGACGCAGGGGCGGTCGAGCACGTTGCCCGATCGCGAGTCGTGGCGCGAGAGCACCACGCGCAGCGACGACTCCAGGGTGCTCGTGCTCTTCATCTGCTGCATGACCCGCGACACGTAGCCGTAGAGAACCGCGTCCTTCTCACGCGAGGCATCGTCGATGTTGCCGACGGTGAGCACGTGCAGGCCCGGCTCAAGCGGCGTCACGCGCGGCGGACCGGTGTCGTCGGCGCTGGCCGCGATCGCGAGCGACGGTGATACGTAGAGCACGTTCACCGGGTTGTACACGCCGGTTCCGAGCTGCTCGAGGAAGTACGGGATCATGGCGTCGGTGCGCTTCAGCGCCTCGATCGGAATCTCGCCCCGGGAGCGGCGCGCCGGGTCTCGCATGACCTCGCCGTCCTCGACCATGCGCCGGTTGGTCACGGCGCACACGCGTCCATCCGGCGACACCGCGAGCCACGTGCCGCCGGCGAACGCGTCACGACCGCCGAAGATCGGTGGATCGCTATTGAGCTGCTGCGGCGGTTCGGCCGGACGGTCGACGAGCTCGTCGCGGTTCGCGGCGACCACGTAGTCGGTGTCGTTGAACGCGTGCCAGGCGAGCAGGATCGTGCACACGGCTAGTTCATCTTCATGTTCGGCCGGCGGCGCGGAGCCCGATGGATGCGTAATCCGATGACATCGACCGGGCCATCACCGCCGCCGACATCGTCGAGACCGAGCGCGATCGCTGCCGCGGTCACGTCGGCGGCGGCGCGCGCCGCGGTCTTGAGGTCGGTTCCGCGAGCGAGATACGCGCACACGGTTGCGGAGTGTGTGCACCCGCTGCCGTGCGTGGCGCGCGCGGGCGCCGTGGGCACAGCGATGGACGCGTGCAGCGTGCCGTCGTACAGGTGATCCTTCTCGGCGCCGCTTCCGGTGATGAGGACGGCGCGCGCTCCGCGCTGAACGATGCGCTCCGCGAGCTCGCGCACCGTGCCGTCAGCGCCGGCGAGCACGACCGCCTCCTCGCGGTTCGGCGTCACCACCGCTGCGAGCGGGAGCAGACGCGCGAGCAGCACGTCGAGCGCGTCGTCCTGCAGCAGCACCCCGCCGCTGCTGGCGCGCAGCACAGGATCGACGACGAGCGGCGGCAGCGTCCCCGCCGCGTGCAGCGGTTCGAGGTAGTCGCAGACGGTCGCGACGATCTCGCGCGACTGCAGCGCGCCGGTCTTCAGCGCGTCGACCCCGATGTCGCCGAACACGGCGTCGAGCTGCGCCGTGATGAACGGCGCGGGCAGCTCGTACGTCGCGGCAATCTCACGCGTGTTCTGCGCAGTCAGCGCGACGATCACCGATGTGCCATGACAGCCGGCTGCGGCGAACGCCTTGAGGTCGGCCTGCACGCCGGCGCCGCCGCCGGAGTCCGACGTGGCGATGGTGAGGCAGGCGGGGGTGCGCTCCAGGGTCATCCCCTCATGGTATGGGCGTGCCCGGTGGGATCAGGGGCGCAGCGCGGGGATGGACGCGATCACCGAATCGCGTGAGCCGCTGTCGAACACAAGGCAGCGCGTGTCCGCCTGACGTTTGGCCAGGTACACGGCCATGTCGGCGCGACGCAACAGCTCCTCCGCGGCCGGCACATCGTCGCGCTCGTCGACCACGGCGATGCCGACGCTTGCGTCCACGGTCACCGACTCACCGCCGAGCTTGACCGCGCGTTGCAGCGCCTCGAGGATGCGCCGACCCACGATCTCCGCGTCGTTGCGGTCGCGCAGCCCTTCGAGCAGCAGCCCGAGCTGGTCCGGTCCGAGGCGGCAGACGATGTCGTAGCGTCGCAGGAGCCGCTGCAGTCGCCTGGCCACGTCGTTGAGCACCGTCTGCCCCACCGAGTCGCCATACGTGCCGCGGATACCGAGGAACGCGTCGAGGTCGACGAGCACGACGGCGGCAGGACGCCGCGTCGCCGCCACGCGGCTCAGAGTCTCAGTCAGCGCCTCGATGAACTCCTCGCGGTCGAGCACGGTCAGCGGCGCGCCACCGCGCTGGCGTGCGCCCGCAAGGCCGCGGCGTCGTTCCGGCGGCATCATGTCGCCTCGGTCCGCCGCTGCGCCGATGAAGTCGGCGGCGGCTGCGAGGTCTTCGAGGTCGCGCCGCGAAAGCTCTCCGCGCTGCAACACAAGCAGTCCGCTCGTGCGCTCAGCTCCGCGAATCGGGAGCACGGTGCAGCTCTGCAGCTTCCGTTCGGTGGCTATTGGGCTGAGCGGGTTCATCGTATCGCCGGCGCGCACGGCGACGGCGCGCAGCTGGGGGAGGCGCAGGGCCTCGAGCTCGGCGGCGCTGAGATCGCCGCGCGCCCAGCGCACGCCGCCGTCGCTGAGCACGTAGCGCGCCGCCGATGACCCGGGACCGGCGCAGAGGACGAGCTCCGCGCGCCCCGTTTCGAAGGCGCCGTCCACCGCGGTGAGCAGCGCCTCGGCGCGCTCGTCGAGCGTCGCGGGGCGGCCGAGGATGTCGCCGACCCGGTGCAGAAAGACGGCGCGCTCGGCGCGGTGTCGCGCGCCGTCCGCAGAGCGCTGCACCGCGATGACCAGGAGCGCCGGGGGGAGGGCGGCGGCCGCGAGCCAGGGGTGCACCTCGGCCAGCACCAGCAGGATGAGCGCGAAACACGTGCTCAGCACAGTTCCTGCTGCCTGCGTCAGAAACTCGGAGATAACGGCGCCGGCGCGCAGCGAGCCGCGGTACACCGCGACGCTTGCGGCCAGCGCTGCCGGGGCCAGGACGGCGCCGGCAACGACCATGGCGACAGCCAGGGCCAGCACGCTGCGGAGCGTGAGCGCGTCGGTGGGCGACGGATGCGCCGCGGCGAACACGAGCACGGCGACCGCCACGTACGGCACGTCGAGCATGAGGTTGCCGTAGTCGCGCGCCGGACTCAGGCCGTGGCGCGTCCACCGCGCGAGCAGCCCGCCGACGGCGTACGTCCCGAGCAACACCCATGGATCCACCACGAAGAGGCCAAAAGCCACCGGAACCTCGGCGAGCGACACGCTGAAGCGCCGGGGCGTCCCGATCTCGACCACCAGCAGGCCGGCCACGTAGCAGGCGGCCAGCTCTGCCCACCACGGCAGCGAGACAGTGACGATCGGGCGCGTGGCGTCGTGCAGCAGGCCCAGCCAGAGCCCGGCACCGGCGAGGCCGAGCACGGTGGCGAAGGCGAACAGCCGCTGCGCGTCGGAGAGCCGGATGACGTTAGCGTGGCTTGACGCGCTCGGTGCGCTTGGCATGAGGCGATCGTGCCGAGCCGGGACGGCCGCTCGCGCGTATGTGCGAGGCCCGCAACGCCGCCGTGCGCCGGTCGCGACATTCCGTCAGGCGATCTGCAACGCGCCGGTGGTGGCCGATCGTCCGCGGGCGGTCCGGGCTGCGCCCGTAGCGTCGGTGGCATGACAGAGAACGCCGCCGTCCGCAGCACCGCCCCAGCGCCACCGCCGCAGCCGCCGCCCGGCCTCGACTTCGTTCGCCGCCACCCGGTGCTCGCCGCATTCGGCGCCCTCGCCGGGATCTCGCTGTTCGCCGCCTACTGGCCGGCGAGCGCGATCGTCACCGGGGCCATCGTCCTCGGCCGGGCCAGCGGGGCGGATCGGGTCGCGTGGCGGGCGCTGCGGCGGGGGGCCTCCGCAGCCGCGCACCGCATCGGCGGGTGGGGACGGCGCGAGCCTTCCCCAGGCGTTCCCACACCGGATGCCCCCGTCCCAGAAGCTCCCTCTCCGTCGTCGCCTCCTCCTGCAGCGCCGGCCCCGCCTGTTCCCGGGGTCGGCGCCTCCGGCGCTCCCGTCGCCGGCGCGCCGCCACCGCCGCCACGTCGCCGGCGCGCGCTTCCGCGGCGCT
>JBOHUE010000107.1:0-18644 GCA_050734185.1 Candidatus Dormibacteria bacterium
GCGCAACGTCGTGGAGTCGGGCGGTGGCACGACGCGGCAGGCGGCCGCCCCGGCTGCGGGCGCCAACGGGAATGTAGCCAAGGTTGGCCGCAACCAGGCCTGCCCGTGCGGATCAGGGAAGAAGTACAAGTTCTGCCACGGCCGGTAGATCACGCGCTCGGGGCGCGGTAGATGGATTCAGGAATCGGGGGTCAAACGGAGCCATCGCGGGCATCCGCTGCAGCGCGATGGCGGGTACGCATGCTCCCTGCGGTTGCGGAGCGCGTGCGGCCGGTTGCGATTCCGCGGCCGATACGGTAAACTTTTTGTACTACGTCGTGTAAACAAGGGGTCAGCCAGTCATGCCCGAGGTCGAGTTCGTCATATTGGCCAATCACATCGAAGCGCTCAACGGGCTCTTATACGTATCCGGCGGCGGTTGGACGGACCACTATCGGCCCATGCCGCCAGGGAGCCCGGATTACATCAGCCATCTGGGAATCGGCGTTTCGGCCGTGGTGCCGTGGACTGATACGAACGTCCAATACCAGTTGGTGGTACGGCTAGAAACGGAGGACGGGAAGGATGTGTTCGAGGTTCTTCCGACGCTGGTGGCAGGACGGCCCCCGAATCTGCCCCCCGGCTCGGATCAGCGCGTTGTTTATGCGATGAACGTCGAAATCACCTTTCCGCACGCTGGGGGGTATCGCATTCTCGCTCGCATCGAAGGGGTAAATAGTCCGCGCTCAGTTACGTTTCGCGTCCACGATGTGCCGCTTCCGAAGATGGAGGGGAGTGGATCCACGACCCCCCCGGCCGGATAAGGCCGGGGGACTTAGGGCGGATCGGCGGGCGGGCCTGTGTATATCGACTCATGGCAGTGGAGCGACGGCAATCTCGCTGAACTGGAGGCACACGGTCTCTGTCGCCGTATTGCCCTGGAGGTCTTCAGCAATGCTCCTCGCTTCCGACGTAATCGACGGCATCGCGCAGCGAGCCACATGATGATCGGCCCTGACGACGGCGGGGGGATGTGGGTGTTCTGCATTGTTGCCGTCGCGGAAGAGCCTGGTCTCTGGCGGGTTGTGACAGGATGGAGAGCCGAAGAGCCGGACGAGGAGTGGTACCGGAGAGCCAGATGACAGAGAGTGAAGTGACTGACAAGAGGGGCGACGCTCTGGAGCTGTATGAGCATCGCCACGACGACGGTGAGTGGAGTGAGGGGTCCGCCGAGGTTGAGACACGCCCATTAAGGTCAGAGGTTGTCTCGTTTCGGTTGCCAAGTGGAGAGTTGATGGCAGTGGAGGCCGCGGCGCGCGCGGCCGCAGAGTCGCTCTCGCAGTTCATCCGCACGGCTATTGCCGAGCGTATTCAGCGGACGGCGATGCCACGACTGACTATTTCAATCGGAGCTTCAAATCAGGCTAGGATCCGGTGGGCCTCGGGGACCGAGGCACCTGTGACGATCGTATCGACCGAAGAGCGGCAGTTTTTAAACTGCGGCGGAGGATCGGCGAGCGGGCTTCCAATCCGAGCGTAATCGGACCGTTTGAATCGCCTTGGATCGTCGCGCTCCTTCGCCGACCGCTTCGGGAGGCTAAAAACAGCAGTAACGACTTGCGCGGGGAACGAAGCTCGATAGGCATGCGTCGCGACCGCTGGTGCCCAAATTGCAGCCAGAACGTGCGACCAAAACGGGGCCGGGAATCGACGTTGCTGACGCTCTTCTTCATTGCCCTGCTTGGCGCCGTCGGCGTCGGCGTTGGGCCGATCTTCTCCAGTGCCATGCCCGAATCGACGGCGCGGTGGCTTGGGGCCGCAATCGGTGTCCTTGTTGGAGCGGCCTTGGCGGCGATCAGCGCGACGATCGAGTCGAGGAAAGGTCGCTGTCCGATCTGCGGCACCAGCTACCTGGGTCCGGCTCACTGAGCCACGGCAGGTGACCGCCGTCTATTGAGCGGCGAGCGTCTTCAGTCGGTCCGCCAGGCGGGGCACGACCTCCTTGGTGTTGTTCCAGTAATCGTGAGCGCGAAGACCGGGCTCGACGACGTTCTCGACGTTGTTCACGAGCACGTCGTCGATCGCGTGCGGCGACGCGATGCCGGTGTCGAGCGGCACGTCGTCGAAGAGGCTTTCCCCCGCGCTTGTCGGCATCGCCTGTCCACGTTTCCACCCCATCCCGGGGGTCAGCGGGTCAGCGACTGGATCCAACCTGTCCCAGACATTCGTCCAGGACGGCACCGGACCCGTGGGACCCGTCCACGGCTTCATGGACGCAATGCGACCGACATCCGTGCCCCAGCTGAGGGTGTCCGCGTACTTGCGCAGCGGACAGCCCATCGTGAACCAGGAGGGCACCATGCCGATGACCTCATACGGCGCCGTCCGCAGTGTGTCGAAGGCGACCACCGTGCCCTGGCTGTGGGAGTTGACCACGATGGCGGACACGTCACCTCGCTGCGTCAGGCGGAGCATCGCCTCGCTCACGAACTCGCGGACGCGCTCGCGCAGGAGGTTGCGCGCGACGTATCCGGCGACATCGTCCTCGACCGTGCGCAGGACGGTGTAGGCCCCGGCAGCATCCTTCGGGGTTGCAGCAGGGTGGAGGTGACGGATCAGGCGCTGCACGTGGCCGGGCCCGTGCACCGGGTCTGCGCGCGGGACATTCCCCGGCTGCTCGGGGGACCCTCCCTTTGGCGGATGCACGATCGCCCAAACGTCGCTGCCGAGCATCCCCACCGCGTGGCGCACCGAGATGTAATGCTCGAACGAGAACAGCCCGGTCAGCGCGGTCTCAAACGTCGCGAGTGGATCGGGTCCCGTCTCCTCTGCCGGCGTGTACACGAGCGCCACGTGCGCGATGCGTTTGCCATCGTGGACCAGCTGCTCGTCTCGTAACACCGTCGTCGAGGTCGGGTCGGGCCGCGAGCCCAGCCGGCTGAGACCGTCCTCGACACTACGGACGGCCGGGTTGTCTTTGGTGGGCCAACTGCTCTGGACGTAGATCGCCCCATGATCGCGATGCGGATCGTCGCTGAGGTCGGCTCCCAGCTCGTCCTTCAAGTGCGCGTGCAGAGGGTCGGCGTAGCCGTCGATTCCGGCCTTGTCGTCCGGCGCTTGCTGGAACCCGATGCCGTGGATGGTCAGCAGGCAGATGATTCCCTGACTTGGTGCGGTCACTCAACATCCTCCTGAACCAACGTATGAACCGCGGTTGGCGGAGGAGTCTAGGGCGCGAGGGCGACTGGTGCCACCCTCGCGCCGTCGCGTCAATCAGCTCGCCGGCATCAGCACGATGTGGGCGGTGCCCACTGGGATGCCTTCTTTGAACAGCGACACCCCGAAGGTCGCGTTCAGCGCGTCCGCGGCCTGCGGTGACAGCCGCAGCACGGTCCCATCGAGCGTCGGGTTGCCCGACGAGTCGCTGCCGACCTTCACGTTGCGCCCGTCGAGCTCAAACAGTGGCACTTCCGCGGTGCCGACGCTGGCGGTCAACAGCGACGTTCCCGGGTTGACGATGAAGTTCGTCACGGTCAGTGATTTGCTGCCGGCAGAGAACGTCAGCCCACCACTGTGCGTCACGTCGCCGCGCACGTACGGGAGGTCGCTCGTGGGGAAGATGAACGCCTCACCGCCCGTCACGGGGAAGCTCACCGCCACGCCGCCGCCGGTGGTGCTCGCGCTTGCGGGCGCGACCGGGGCGACGGTCACTCCATTCTGCTGCAGCACCTGCGCTGTGCTGGTGTCGAGTGTGACGGTGGTCGACCCGCCGCCGATGACCGGAACCGCCGCACTCGTGTGATGACGTCCGTCGTAGACGTAGCTCTCAAACGGGTTGTTCGTCGCGGCAATCGCATGCGTGCGCGTCGCCGCGAATGCAATACCGGCTACTACCACAGCCGCTGCGACGAACACCGTCGCTACGACAAGTCGATGTCGTTGCATGTTGTGTGCTCCATGAGCGTTGATCGTTCATGGAGGCTTACGCTCGCGACGCTGAGTGCGGATCATGTCCGATCGTGCAGAGCGCGCTCTCGTCTTCTGCTTCTCCGACTCGAACATGGCTCACGATGCGAACGCAATTACGACGCCGGCATGGCGCCTCGCAGATGGCGGGCGCGCGGCATCACTGTTGTGTCCTGTAGATAGATACGCGATATCGACGCGTCGAGATCATTCACGCCGCGGCGAGCGCGCGTATCGGTCGTGTCAGATGGTCGCGGGGCCGGTGACCACGCCCGGCTTCGTGATGTCGATCGAGTCGCCGTAGCCGCTGAACGCGCCGGTCATTCCCTCGTGCATGTTCAGCGTTGTGCCGGCATCCGCGGGTGAGAACGCTCCCAGGTCGATCGCCGCATCGATGTTCCCGCTCTCCGAGATGAGGTTGCCGTGACCATCCACCGCGGCATCAAGCGATGCGTCGGTCACGCCGAGGTTGTTGAGCACCCGGTTCATGTCGGGGTCGTTTTCCTGCGCGAGCTCGTTCTTCAGGTAGTTGCCGAGCTTCACCGGGTCGAGTGCCGCGTGATACGACGACGCCGTGGCGCCGTTCACCTCGACGTCGCCGTTCGACTTCACGTCGCCCAGCATCTGCAGGAACGCGAGGGGACTCTGAGGGCTGACCTCCGCCGTGTTGGCACGGTCGATCGTCGCCGTCTGATAGCTCGCACCGTTGTTGGTCGACACGTACACCGTGTCGTCGTACAGCACCGCCAGCATCGTCTCGTTGACGCCGAGCGCCTGCACTGTCTCACGGAGCTCGCTGCGTGTCGCGCTCTGCTGGTCGATGTGGATGTTCACGACGATCTCGCCGCCGGGCCACGCGCCGAAGTCGACTCCGCCGGGACCGGTCGCGGTGAAGCTCTGCGTGAAGCTGATGTCGGCGCGCATCGTGCTGCCTTCGACGCGCGTAACGGCGGACGTCAACGACGCCGGGTTTCCGCCCGACTGAGCGTGCGCCCCACCCGACGTCGCGACCGGCGGTCCCGCGTGACTGCCACTCAGCAGGAGCGCGCCGCCGCCGGCGACGGTGAAGAGAGCGACGGCTCCGATTACAGCGAAGACGGCGCTGCGCGAGAGCCGCGGGAGTCGCTGCGGCGGTTGCTCCCAGGGCGGCCGCTCCGCGGGCGCGGGCGACGCGGTGGGTGGCGACGCCGGAGGCGCCGTGGAGAGCGGCTCGATGGGACGCGACTTCGCGGACGGCGGTGGCTGTGGCTCGCGGATTCCCCAGCCGGGACCGCCGTCATTGGTGGTGCCGCCATTCGTCGTTTCTCCCATAGCGGCGAACGTACCAACTGTCGTGTGTTGGTCCCCTGACGGCCGCTGAACGGATTGGTGACGGCGCAACACCGGCCCGTCGCTGGTGATTCACGCGTTCAGATCCGTAACGTGCATTTCCATCGGGTTGCTGATAGCGTCCGAACCCTGACGCGGGCGGGGCGCCAGTTACTTTCTTTTGTTGCGGAGATCTCCTCACGGAAAGAAACGGCGCGCGCGAGGTCCATATCCTCCTCGTTGAGGACAACCCTGGCGACGTTCGCCTGACGCTCGAAGCCCTTCGCGACGGCCGCATCGCCAACCGCGTCTCTGTTGCGCACGACGGCGAGGAAGCGCTGGATTTCCTGCGCCGGCGCGGCAAGCACGCGGACGCACCCCGTCCGGACCTCGTGCTGCTCGACCTCAATCTACCGAGGAAGGATGGGCGCGAGGTGCTCGAGGAGGTCAAGGGCGACCCCGAATTGCACCGCATCCCGGTGATCGTGCTCACGACCTCGAGTGCGGAGCGAGACATCCTTCTCTCCTACAACATGCACGCCAATTGCTACATCAAGAAGCCGATCGAGTACGACGAGTTCATGAGCGCCATCAAGGGGCTGGAGAACTTCTGGACCAAGATCGTGCGGTTGCCACCCGAGTGAGCGTGGCGGTAGCCCCGATGCGAGACACGCAGCGGATCCTGCTCATCGAGGACAACCCCGGTGACGCGCGGTTGGTGCAGCTCATGCTCGGTGAGGGTGGCGGCAGCGGGTTCACGTTCAGCAGCGTCGGCCGCCTCGCCGATGCGTGGCTTCCGGTTCGCTCGGGTGCGGTCGACTGCGCGCTCATCGACCTCACCCTTCCCGACGCAGACGGCCTCGAGGGCGTCGTCCGGCTGACGGAGCTGGCACCGGAGCTGCCGATCATCGTGCTCACCGGTCGCGACGACCTCGACCTCGCCATCGCTGCCGTGCACCGCGGTGCCCAGGACTACCTGATCAAGGGGCGCGTCGACTCCGGCTTGCTCACCCGCGCTGTGCGCTATGCGGTGGAGCGCAAGCACGCCGAGGTCGCGCTCGCGCACCAGGCGATGCACGACACGCTCACCGACCTGCCCAACCGCGCGCTGTTCCTCGATCGCCTGAGCCAGGCGCTCGCCGGCAGCCGGCGGCGCGCGTCAACGCTCGCCGTGCTGTTCGTGGACATCGACCGCTTCAAGGTGGTGAACGACAGCCTCGGCCACGTTGAAGGCGACCGCGCGCTTGTCACCTTGTCGGAGCGCATCGCGCGCGTGCTGCGTCCCGGCGACACGGTCGGGCGATTCGGGGGCGACGAGTTCACCGTGCTCTGCTGCGAACTGGAGGACCCGTCGGAGTCCATCGTCATCGCGCAGCGGCTGCTCGACGTCATCCGCAATCCCATCGATCTCGATGGCGCGCAGGTCGTGCTCACGGCGAGCATCGGCATCGCGTTGAGTGATGACCCAAAGGCGGTGCCGGAGACATTGATCCGCAACGCGGACGCTGCCATGTACCGGGCCAAGGAGAACGGCCGCGCCGCCTGGCTCGTCTTCGACGATGAGATCCACCGTCGCGCCGTGGATCGTCTCGAAACCGAGGTGCAGCTGCGGCAGAGCGTCGCGACTGGATCGTTCACGCTCGACTTCCAGCCGATCATCCAGTGCGACGGCATGCGCCTCTCGGGGTACGAGGCGCTCATCCGCTGGAAGCACCCGACGCGCGGCATCGTGGCGCCCGACAGCTTCATCCCCCTGGCTGAGGAGACCGGGCTCATCGACGAGATCGGGTCCTGGGTGCTGCGCAACGCATGCCGCGAAGCGGTGCGTTGGGGCGAGACGCAGGGAGCCAACCCGGTTGTCTCGGTGAACGTGTCCGGGCGCCAGCTCACCGGCAACGCGCTGCTCGGGGTGGTGCAGGGTGTGCTGAACGAAACGGGGCTCGCCGCGGATCGGCTGTGGCTGGAGATCACCGAGTCGGCGCTGTTCCCCGACGTTGGCGCCACCGTTCGAGCGCTGACCGAGCTGCGCAGCATCGGCGTCAAGCTCGCCGTCGACGACTTCGGCACCGGATACACGACGCTCGGGAACCTGAAGCGATTCCCTGTCGACGTCATCAAGATCGACCGGTCGTTCGTCGCCGAGCTGGGGCGCTCCACCCGCGACGCGGCGATCGTCACCGCCGTCATCACGCTGGCGCACCAGCTTGGGCTCATCGTCACCGCAGAGGGCGTCGAGACGCCGGAACAGCTGCGGATTCTGTGCGAGCTGGGCTGCGACAACCTGCAGGGCTACCACCTCGGCCGCCCGGGTCCGGTGCGCTGATGACAGGTGCCATCGCCGCCGTGGGCTGGCTCGAGGCGATCGCGTTCTCGGTGGTCGCCGTCGTCACCACCGTCGACTGGATCCGCCATCGCGGACGCCAGCGTCAGTACCTCGCGTGGGCCATCGGGCTGCTCGCGCTGCTCACCCTGACATCACGGTTCACCGATGCCAACAGCGTCGAGCCACGCTGGCTCGAGGTGATCACGATCCCTGTGTTCCTCGGGTCGGGCTACGCGCTCATCCTGGTGCGGCACAGCTTCATCCCGATGAAGCAGCGCACGCTCGAGGTGCTGCTCGCGCTGGTCATCGTGGTCTCGGCCGTGCTCGCGGCGCTGCCGACGCCTGCTGCCAACGCGAAGAACATTCCCGCGCTCTACCTCGTGGCGGCGCTCGCGTTCATTCTGCTGTGGTGCGGCTTCATCGCCGAACCGGTGGTGCGCTTCTGGCTGGCATCCCGCCATCGCCCGCTGGTGCAGCGCGCTCGCATGCGAGCGTTGAGCGTGGGCTACGGCAGCGTTGTTGTGGTCATCATTGTCGCAATCGGTATCGCGCTCGGCGGTGGGCTTCAGGCGGCCTCGACGCAGCAGAATCAGGCGTTGCAGCTCAGCATCGGCATCGTCGTGCTGTTCATCATCCCGGTGCTGTACGTGGGGTTCGTGCCGCCCGGCTGGCTGCGCCGCTTCTGGCGCGCCCGCGAGGAGGTGGCGCTGCGCACCGCCACCAGCGAGCTCCTTACCGAGGGAGACCCCGAGCATCTGGCGCTGATCGCGCTGGCGTGGGCGCAGCGACTCACGGGCGCCGACGCCGGACTCATCGCCAACCGCAACGGCGATGTGCTCGCGTCCGACAAGCTCGATCCCGAGCTGGAGCAGCGGCTGCGCCGGCTCGACGCCGGCAGCAGCGCGCGACTCGTGCAGATCGATCGCGACGGGCGCACGTCCTTCGCCATCGTCGCGCCGCTGCGCGTGCGTGAGGCGAACGGGCTCGTCGCCGTCATCGGCGGACCGTTCACGCCCGTTTTCGGGCAGGACGAGGTCGAGCGGCTCGGTGGCTACGGCGTCGACGTGGGCGCGGCGCTGGAGCGCGTCGAGCTGAACCGGCAGCTCGAGCGGCGCGCGTTCGAGCTGGAGCGCTCCAATGAGGCGCTGCAGGAGTTCGCGTACATCGCGTCACACGACCTGCAGGAACCGCTGCGCATGATCGCCAGCTACCTGCAGCTGCTGCGCGCTCGCTACGGCGGCAAGCTCGACACCGACGCGGACGAGTTCATCGACTACTCAGTCGACGGCGCGCGGCGCATGCAGGCGCTGATCAACGACCTGCTCGAGTACTCGCGCGTGGGCACCAAGACGGCGCCGATGCAGCACATCGAGCTCAGCGAAGTGCTCGAGACCGCGGAGATGAACCTGCGCGCCACCATCGAGGAGAGCGGCGCCACGATCGTGACGGGCCCGATGCCACGCGTCGTCGCCGACTCCCGCCAGCTCGTGCAGCTCGCGCAGAACCTGGTCGGCAACGCGATCAAGTTCCACGGCGACGCTCCGCCCGAGGTGCGGGTCGAGGCGCAGCGCCGCAAGGGAGAGTGGGAGATCACCGTTCGGGACAACGGCATCGGAATCGAGCCGCGCCACGCCGAGCGCATCTTCCTGATCTTCCGCCGCCTCCACGCGGCCAGCGATTACCCCGGCACCGGGATCGGGCTCGCCATCTCCCGCAAGATCGTCGAGCGCCATGGCGGCCGCATCTGGGTCGAGTCGAACGCAGACCAGGGGTCCACGTTCCACTTCACCCTCCCGGACTCACCGCCGGCGCAGCCTCGCGAGCACCCGATCGCGGTGGCGAGCAGCAACGGCAACGGCGCTGCGCTTCACGTCGGCGCTGCCCACCCCGTCTCCTGACCTGTCGATTCTCGGGGGTCGCCGTTCGTCGTCAGGTGGCGCACCATTGCGCTCAGGGCCTGCAGGAGGACTCAGGATGCGGTACGTGCTTCTGTTCGCCGGCGACCAGTCGGCGTTCAACTCGATGACCCCCGATGACATCAAGGCCATGTACGGCCAGATCGGGGAGTGGTGGGGCAAGCACTCGGCGGCCGGCGTGATCACCGGTGGCGAGCAGCTGCAGCCGCCGAACACGGCGACAACCGTGCGGCACAACAACGGCTCCACTGCCGTCACCGACGGACCGTACGTCGAGGCCAAGGAGCAGATCGGCGGATTCGCGCTGGTGGACGTCGACAACCTCGATCAAGCGCTGGATCTCGCCAAGACCTGGCCGGCGAAGGGCATCGTCGAGGTGCGCCCGCTGGCCGAAATGCCCTGAGCCGGGAGGGCGTCCCGGTGGAGGACACCGCGTTCCACGACGCGGTGACCACGGTCTTCCGCGAGGAGGCGAGCCGCGTCGTCACCGCGATCATGCGGAGCGTCGGCAACTTCGATCTCGCGGAGGAGGCCACGCAGGACGCCCTGCTCGAGGCTCTCGAGGCATGGCCCCGGGAGGGAATCCCGCGGCGTCCGGGCGCTTGGCTGGTCACGGTAGCCCGGCGCCGCGCCATCGACCGCATCCGGCGTACAAGCAAACTGCAGCAGCGGTTGCCGCTGATTCCGACCGAAACGGCGACAGGCGAGCCGGACGACCGGCTGCGCCTCATCTTCACGTGCTGCCATCCGGCGCTGAATCGCGCCGGCCAGGTGGCGTTGACCCTGCGCGCCGTGCTCGGTCTCACCACCGCGGAGATCGCGGCCGCGTTTCTCACCACCGAGGCGACCGTGGCGCAGCGAATCGTGCGCGCGAAACGGAAGATCGTCGACGCCGGCATCCCGTACGGGTTGAGCGACGAGGCGCAGCTGCGCGATCGTCTGGATGAGGTTCTGGCGGTGCTGTACCTCACGTTCAACGAGGGCTACCTCTCCGCCGGATGGGATGCAAGCGGCCGTCGCGATCTCGCCGAGGATGCGCGGTGGCTGGCCGCGCTCGTCGTACGCCTGATGCCGCGCGAGCCGGAGCCCATGGGGCTGCTCGCGCTGATGTCGCTGCATCTCGCTCGCTGGCGCGCCCGCTTCGACGACGAGGGCGACCTGGTCATCCTGCGTGAGCAGAACCGCAGTCTCTGGGACCGCGGTGCGATCGCCAACGCGTGTGCGCTGCTCGAGACCGCGGCCGCGGTGGGCCGCCCGGGCTCGTACCAGCTGCAGGCGGCGATCGCTGCGGTGCACGCCGAGAGCCCGACGTACGACGCCACGGACTGGGTGCAGATCGTGACGCTGTACGACATGCTGGCGCGCCACGACGGCTCGCCGGTCGTGCGGCTGAATCGTGCGATCGCCCTGCGGGAGATCGCGGGCGCGGACGTGGCGCTGCGCGAGGTGGATGCGATCGCGGGCGAGCTCGACCGCTACCACCTGCTGCACGCCACGCGTGCTGAGCTGCTGAGCGACCTCAACCGTATGGACGACTCGAGGGCGGCGCTCGAGCGAGCGCTCGAACTGACGCTCAATCAGGCGGAACGGCGTCTGCTTCGTCGCCGTCTTGCGAAGCTGGAATCCGATAGCAAGGTCACACGGAGGGCTGGATGATGCGCGGTCGGAAGGGACCGTCGTGGAGCGTCGACATCAACGCGCCTCGCGACAAGGTGTTCGAGTACGTGCTGGACTTCTCGCGTCATCCCGAATGGGGGATGGACGACATGGTCATGAAGGGACTCGACGGTCCCGCGCGCGAGGGGTACATGTACGAGGCGGAGGGGACGCTGCGAGGCAAGCGCAACCAGTCGACGGTGTTCGTGTCGGACGTGCAGGCGCCGGACAGCATCGAGTTCGAGGCACAGGACCGCAGCGGCATCGTCGGTCATGTGTTCACCTTCGAGCCGACCAACGGCAGCACGCGCGTCACCCGGACGATGTACGGAATAAAGCAGGGCGCGCTGGCGCCTATGCTTTTCGTGTTCTTTCGTGGGGCTATCAACAAGAACTTCGACGGCGCACTGCAAAACCTCAAGCGGAAGATGGAGCAGGGGTGACGTACACCTTCGACGTCTTCTCCAGCCTCGACGGCTACGGCTCGCACAACGGCGACTGGGGCGGCTACTGGGGCAAGGAAGGCCCTGAGTTCCTCGAGCACCGCCTCCACCAGTACGACGCGCCCCAGCGAATGGTCTTCGGTCCCGGGACCTTTCAGGACTTCGTCGGATACACGTACGACGAGGACACCTGGGCCAGCCGCATGCGGATGCTGCCCATGACCGTCGTCTCCAACACGCTGGACGACCGACCCTTCAACTGGCCGGACGCGACCGTTGTGCGCGGCGACGCCGTCGACGTCGTTGCACGGCTGAAGAACGAGTCCGACGTTCCGATGCGGTCACACGGCAGCCTGCGGATCAACCGGGCGCTCCTGGCCGCGGGTCTGATCGACCGCGTCCAGCTGACGATCTTTCCGGCGGTCACCGGTCAGACGGGCGTGGGCCGGATCTTCGAGGGCGTGGGTGACTTCGACCTAGAGCTCCTGCAGAGCCGCACGCTGGACGGGCGCACCCAGGAGCTCATCTACCGGCCCACCGCGCACGTGCAGCGCCCCTAGTCATTGCTGCGCAGCGGCAGTCACATGTCGTGGCTCGTACAGCATCAGCTCGGCGCCGTCCGGGAGCCGCAGCTGCGTCGAGCGGCCCCAGCGCTGCTCGGTGACGTCGCCGGTGAACTCCGCGCCACGAGCGCGCAGCTCGGCCACCGTCACGTCAACGTCGTCGCACAGCAGGCCGAGCTCGTGATGCTCCTGGCCCGCATCGATGGGATGCGTTGCCAGCTCACCAGGCGGCAGCGCGAAGATCAACCAGCCGCCGCCTGCGTCGACGGAGTCGAACTGCAGAACGTCGCGGAAGAACGAGCGCAGCTCGTCGGGTTTGGTCGTGTAGACGAGCGTGTGAACCCCGGTGATCATTGCCGTGCTGTCTCCTCTGTTTGCCTCAGCGTAGCCGCAGCACGCTGACGTTCTGGCGATACTCGTCGAGCGTCCGCGCGTTCATGTACGACATCGAGCTGCGCAGGCCGGCGAGGTAGCGGCGCACGACTCCGGCGACACTGCCCTTGTACGGCACCATCGTCTCCGCCCCCTCGATGTACTCGGGGTCCTCACCGCCGTACTCCTGCTGCACGGAGAACGACGCCGCGCCGCGCATGATCTTGTACTTCTTGCCGTCGATGACGATGACGCGGCCAGGGGCCTCCTGCGTGCCCGCGAGTGCGGAGCCGACCATCACGCAGTCGGCGCCGAGTGCGAGCAGCTTGCACAGGTCTGCCGGGTGGCGCACGCCGCTGTCGCCGATGATCAGCGCGCTGCGGCGCACTGTTGCCGCTTCGGCCACCGCGTACGGCGTGGGGACGAACACGCCGGTCTCGTTCCGCGTCTCGCACACCGACCCGCCGGCGATGCCGACGCGGATCGCGTCCGCGCCCGCGTCCTCGAGCCATGCGAATCCCTCGGCGCTGGCGACGTTGCCCGCGATGACGAACACGCCGGGGTCGTGTGCGCGGATCCACGTGATCGCCTCGGCCACCTGCACGTGCGCGCCGTTGGCGGTATCGATGCAGACCGCGCGGCACCCCGCGTCGGTGAGCCGCTGGAACCGCTCGCGGTAGTCGCCGGTGGAGCCGACTGCCGCGGCGACGGGGCCGCCGTGATCGAGCACGCGCTGCAGGCCGGCAACCTGGGCGCCGATGGTCTGAAACCTGTGCAGGATGCCGAGCGCGCCGTCAGCCGCGAGCGCGACGCACATGTCGACTCCGCACACGTCGGGCATCGGCGAGCCGAGCATCGGCAGCACCAGGCGCAGCGGCCCGAGCTCCACGTCCGGGTGAGCGTCGCTTCGGTGCGGCAGCGTCGACGTCATCCGCGGCGCCAGCGTCACGTCGTCGTAGTCGAACGCGGCGACAGGCTGTTCGACTGCGGTGCTGCGTCGCGGTGTCAGGGTCGTGAGTACGACTTCGGCCACGCGCTCATGCTAGTGGAAGCACCGAAAGCGCTTGGACCGTCGCCGCTCCGGATACACTCCCACGCATGAGCGAGCTTGCCGATCGCGCCGCGCGCGTAGCCTCCCGCATCGACGAGATGCAGGTGCATCTTTGACCTCCCCGGCAAACGCTCCCGACTGGCCGAGCTCGAACGGCTGATCGCCGATCCGGACCTCTGGGACGACTCGCGCCGCGCCGCCTCACTCAACCAGGAGGCCGCTCGCCTGCGCGATGACATCGGCGCGTGGGACACCCTTGGGCGCCGGTCTCACGACGCCCGCGAGCTGGCGACCCTGCTCGAGGCCGAGCCCGACGACGACGTCGAAGCCGAGCTGAGCACCGAGGTGTCCGCGCTGGAGCGCGAGGCTGAGACACGGGAGGTCGAGCTGCTGTTCAGCGACCCGTACACCGACCACGCGGCGATCGTCGGCATCCACGCCGGCGCGGGCGGCACGGATTCGCAGGACTGGGCCGAGATGCTGCTGCGCATGTACCTGCGGTGGGCGGAGCAGCACAAGTTCGACGTCGAGTTCCTCGAGGAGTCCGTGGGAGAGGAGGCCGGGATCAAGTCCGCCACGGTCCGGATCGCGGGACGCCGCGCGTACGGCCTGCTGAAAGCAGAGCGAGGCGTGCACCGCCTCGTCCGCCTCAGCCCGTTCGACAGCGCGCACCGGCGGCACACCTCGTTCGCGCTGGTCGAGGTGACGCCCGAGATCGAGGATGACGTCTCGATCGAGATCGACCCCGACGACGTCCGCACCGATGTGTTCCGCTCCAGCGGCGCGGGCGGCCAGCACGTCAACAAGACGTCGTCGGCGGTGCGGCTCACGCACATACCGACCAACATCGTCGTGACCTGTCAGAACGAACGTTCGCAGCAGCAGAACAGGGACGTCGCCTGGCGCGTCCTCCGCTCGCGGCTGCTCGCGGTGCAGCAGGCGGCGCACGCGCAGCGGGTCGCCGACCTCAAGGGTGAGTCGCTGCCGGCGGAGTGGGGGAGCCAGATCCGGTCATATGTTCTGCATCCGTACACCCAGGTCAAGGACCACCGCACCGGCCTCGAGGTGGGCAACGCACAGGGGGTGCTGGACGGCGATATTGACGCGTTCATCGACGCCTATCTGCGCTGGTCGGCGGCCGGCGAGGGGCAGCGCGAACCCGTCTCTGCGTGACAGAATCGCGATGGCGCGGCGCCTCCCGCGAGTTCACGGACCGCGCTGAACCCGTCACACGAATCGCCAAGTGACCGATCTGTAACTCTTCCGGGGCGCTCGAAATGCCGGGGATATACTCGGCCGCGTCGTCGCTCCGTTTGGCGCATATCGCACGACGGTCAGCATCTCTTCTCGGTTTCACAGGGACACACACACCGTGCAGACGAGGCGGTCGTCGCGGCCGATCAACGCGGGGGGTCAGGGGTGAGCGTGGCATACGCCGAGCGCTTCGCCATGCCCGCCGTGGAGCATGGCCCGCGCCCGGTCATCTCCTTCCACGGGGTGAGCAAGGTCTACGGCAACCACGTGGTTGCGCTTCGTGATGTCGACCTCGCCATCCACCAGGGCGACTTCTGCTTCCTGGTCGGCGCCAGCGGCGCGGGGAAGTCGACGCTCGTGCGACTCCTCATCCGTGAGGAGGTTCCCTCCACCGGGCGCATCTTCGTCGAGGGCGCCGAGATCACGCGCATGCCGCACCGCAAGCTGCCCAAGCTGCGCCGCCGGTTCGGCATCGTGTTCCAGGACTTCAAGCTCCTGCAGAACCGCACCGTGGCGCAGAACGTCTCGTTCGCGCTGCAGGTGACGCGTCCCGGCCATCGCCACCTGCGCGAGAAGGTCGAGGAGGTCCTGTGGATCGTCGGACTTGAGGACAAGCTTGACAAGTTCCCGGATGAGCTGAGCGGCGGCGAGCAGCAGCGTGTCGCCATCGCGCGAGCACTCGTGCACCGGCCGCACATCTTCGTCGCCGACGAGCCCACCGGAAACCTCGACCCCGACACGTCGTGGGGCATCGTGCAGCTGCTCCTGCAGATCAACCACCGCGGCACGACGGTGCTGATGGCGACGCACAACCGCGAGATCGTCGACCTCGTGCGCCGCCGCGTCATCGCCATCGACGGCGGCCTCGTCGTCCGCGACGAGGCGCAGGGCACCTACCTGCGACCGGGGGACGCAACGCTGTGAGATCGATCATGGCGGCGCTCTGGTTCGCATGGCGGAGCGCGGGTCAGAACTTCAAGCGCAACCTCGGCGTGTCGCTGGCGGGCGTGTTCACCATGGGGCTCATCCTGTTCCTGGTGGGCGGCACGTTGCTGTTCACGCACTCCGTCGACTCGATCCTGCAGACGCAGCAGAACAACGCGAGCAAGATCAAGATCTACATGTCGGACGCCGCCTCGCTGGCGCAGATCACCGACTTCGAGGTGCGTCTCAAGTCGGATCCGCGGGTCATCTCCGTGGGCTTCGAGAGCAAGGACCAGGCGGCCAAGGACGCGTCGCAGGATCCCGACATCCAGCAGGCGCTGCAGACGCTTGGCAGCAACCCGCTCCCGGCGTCGGTCAACCTCGAGGTGCGACAGCTCACCGACCTCGCACACTTCGATCAGCTGGCCAAGTCCACGCCGATCGTCGATCGCACGACCGCGACCGACTACAACCCGGACGTGATCAGCAAGCTGCACACCGTGATCAGCGTCATCGAGTTCGTCGGCGGCGCCATCGCGCTGATCCTCTTTGCAATCAGCCTGGTCATCATCATGAACACGATCCGCACCGCCGTGTACGCGCGGCGCACCGAGATCGAGATCATGAAACTCGTCGGCGCCACGGACTGGTTCGTGCGCTGGCCATTCATCCTTGAGGGAATGCTTGGCGGGCTCATAGCCGCCATCTTCTCGGGCGGCATCGTCTTCGCCGGCTATCACCTCTTCGTTCAGAGCGCGCAGCGCAGCCTGCTGAGCGTTCCGTTCGACGGTGGATACGCCATCACACTCCTAGTGCTGCTCCTCGGTGGAGGTGCCCTCGTCGGCGCCTTCGGCAGTTACCTGGGAGTACGGAGATTCCTCACCATCTGAGAGGGCGCCGCTCCCGGGGGGCCGGCACTCACAGGTTGCTCAAGCTCGCGCTGGGAGTCGTGGTCGCCGCCACGCTGGTCGGCGGTCCAATGCAGACCGTCGCCGATCAGTTCACTGACGGCATCAGCGCCGACCAGCAGAAGCTGACGCAGAACCAGGCGGACCTGCAGAAGCTGCAGGCGTCGGTCGCGTCCGCGCAGCTGCAGGAGCCGCAGCTGCAGGCGGTCATCGACAAGCTGAACCAGCAGATCGCGCAGACGCAGGCACTCGTCACGCAGAACCAGACGATCCTTGACGGCATCGGCGCGAATCTGGTCGCGACCAAGGCGAAGCTCGCCGAGCAGCAGGCGAAGCTGGCCGTGGCGAAGCAGCATCTCGCGGAGCAGCTCGTCGCCATGTACGAGTTGCAGCAGCAGTCGACGCCGCTGAAGAACCTGCTCACCTCGTCCAACTTCAACGAGTTCTGGCAGGGCGTGATCGAAACCCGGCGGATCAGTGAGCAGTCGGCGCAGACGACTGCGAAGGTTCAGGCGATCGCGGCCGAGGTCCAGGCGTCGGTCAACGAGATCACCGCCGAGCAGGCGCAGCAGCAGCAGGTGGTCAACCAGCTCGTGGCGACCAGGAACACGCTCGCCGACCAGCAGGCCACGCAGCAGCGCGCGCTGGCGCAGCTGCAAGCGGTACGGGCGGCGGATCAGGCCAGGGTCGCGCAGATCACCGCCAGCAACGACAACCTCAACGGCGAGATCGCGCAGCTCAACTCCCAGGAGGCGGCCGCGCAGGAAGCGGCGCTGGAGGCGGCGCAGCAGGCGGCCAACAACCGCGGCGGCGGCGGCACTGGTGGACCCGCACCGAGCCAATTCGCGTGGCCGGACTCCGGGCCGATCAGCCAGGGATTCGGGTGCACGCAGTTCCAGTTCGAGGCGTACGACGCCAGCTGCCCGTACCCGCACCGCTTCCACAACGGCATCGACATTGCGGGCGCCTGCGGCAACGCGATCCGAGCGTCGGCGGCCGGCATTGTGCATATCGAGCCGTTTGACAAGTACGGCTTCGGCAACTACATCATCATCCAGCACGGCAACGGCTGGTCGACGCTGTACGGCCACATGTCGGGCTTCACCGCGGGCGACGGTGTGGCCGTCGGCCAGGGGCAGCAGATCGGCTGGGAGGGGTCGACCGGCAACTCCACCGGATGCCATCTCCACTTCGGGATCAACACCAGCGGCACCTGGGTTGATCCGATTCGGTATCTTCCCTAGGAAATACGCCGCCGGGCATTCCGGTCGACGGTGTCCACACGACACCGCATGGGGTTCACCTCGCGATGAGCGAATTGAATGCGTCGTCGATCAGGAGGGAAGAGCGCCTCGCGCACGGGCCGAACGGCGACGTGTGGCGTGTGCGCGCGCCGGATGGCACCGTGATGGTTGCCAAGCAGGTGATCGGCGTGACGCGTGGTGAGCACGCGCAGCTGCGGCTGCTCACCCATCGCGGCCGGGCGCTCCACGCGCCGGTGGTGCCGTTCGTCGCGTTCGTGCCCGACGGCGACGAGGCCTGGCTGCTGCGGGCCTTCGACCCCGGCGTGCCGCTGGCCCGGCTGGCTGTCCGTGCGCCGCTCTCCCACCGGCAAGCGGCAGGCGTCGCCGCCGCGTGCCTGCAAGGATTCGCACAGCTGCACGAAGCGGGCCTGTGCCACGGACGGGTGCATGCCGGCAACGTGTTCGTTGAACCGGACGGTGCCCTGCATCTCGTTGACGGCGGGATCGGCAGCCCACGAGGCGGACGTGAGCTGCGCGTGCAGTGCGACGCCGACATGAAGGCCACGGCTCTGCTGCTCCATACGGTGTGGCCTGACGCCGAGTACGAGGCGGGGCGGCTCGTCCACGAATTGCTCGAAGCCGGGCGTCTGGGCGATGCGGCCGCGGCGCTGGAGGGCCTCGAGCTCCTCGCCGGCAGCTTGCCGCCGGCCGAGAAGAAGCCGCTCGCCGACCTCGCC
>JBOHUE010000108.1:0-12988 GCA_050734185.1 Candidatus Dormibacteria bacterium
CCTCCCTGAGCTTGCGCACGATCTGCTCCGGCGTGTGCTTCCGTCCCTTCATGAGTGGTTCCTCCTTGCCCTTGCGGGCCAACGGGAACTCTCATATCAGGTGGACCAATCTCAGGGGGTCGGGCCAATACCACCGTCTCGCGGTGACACCGGTCTCGAGCATCGGCGACGCGAGCACTGCGAGCGCGCCGGGTTCGGAACCGTGCACACGCGGAGGTCAGCCCGACGAGCCGGCGTCCGGCCTCACCGCCGGTAGCAACGCCTCGACGGTATCTCCGTTGGCCCGCACTTGGATCACCGGCAGCGGCGTCACCGGGTGGTATGCCCCCGGCTTAGGAGTGCCGTCGAGGTTGAACTGGGCGTAGTGACACGGGCAGTTGAGCTGCTTGCCGGAGCTGTCCACCTGCAGGATGCACCCCTGATCGGTGCAGGCCGCGGACAGCGCCGAGACCTTCCCTCCGGTGTTGAGCACGAAGCCCTCGACACCGTTGGCCGAGAAGCGCCGGACCGTACCCATACCCATCTCCGACATCGTTGCGACCGGCACCCAGCGGCCCTCGCTGGGGTTCAGCGTGGTGGCCGGTGGCGTGGATGAGACGCCGGAGCGCCAGTGGTCGATCCCGAACCCGACGCCGATGCCCGCCGCTGCCGCCGCGCCGGCGGCGGCGAGGAACCGGCGGCGCTGTGGCAGCGGCACCCGCTCCTCCGCAACGCCGTGCCGCAGCCGCCGGGCCAGGTCGTCGACGAAGGCGGGAGCAGGGTCGGCCGCGCCCGGATGTGCCGCGTGCAGCGTGGCTGCGAGGCGCATCGCGTCGGAGTCAGCGCCGGCCGGGCCCCGGCGCGGGCGGCGGTCGCCAAGGATTGCGTCTACGTAGCGCTGCAGCCGGCGGTCGGCGCGGCTCATCGCGGCAGCTCCGACTTCGCGGCCCGCCGCAGCGCGCGCAACTGGATCACCTTCGCGTTGCTCACGCTGATGCCCATCGCGTCCGCGGTCTCTCGCACCGAGTAGCCGCGCAGGAAGCGAAGCTCGAGCACGGTGCGGTAGTTGGAAGGCAACCCATCGAGCAGCGAGTCGACATCGTGGTTCGTGCTGTCGAGCGGAGCCCGGTTCGGCGTCGACTGCTCGTCGATCTCCTCCAGGACGGTGCCGTGCCGGTCACGCCACACGTCCGCGATGACAGTGCGCGCGGTCGCCCGGAGGTAGGCGCGCAGCTCGGCGCCGGAGACATCGGTGCGAAGCCGCGGAAAGGCGCGGATGAAGGTCGCCGAGGTGATGTCCTCAGCGTCGGCGCGGTTGCCGGTCCTCGCATACGCGAAGCGATACAGCGGTCCAACATGTTCGCGATACACCGCTTCCCAGTCGGCAGGCTGAGGCTCCGCCGGAACGATGTGAAGGGGTGTGGGTCCATCAGGCGAGGTCACGCTCTCTCGATCAGAGTACGCGGCCGGGTTACGTCGCGACCCGCGCGATCCGTGCGATCAGGGCGACGCCGGCGCCGGAATCCCCCAGGTGGGAAGAGCTGAGCTCAGACGGCAGCACGGCTTCTCGTGGTGCACGGGGAACACCTGGTCGAGCTGTCGTACCGGCAGTGCGAGCAGCCGGTCGCGCGACTCGATGTCGCACGCGATCAGGTGGGCGCGACGCAGCGCTGTGAGCTCGATGTCGTCGCGTATGAGATCACGCCAGAAGTCCTCGCCTGCCGTGACCAGTGCGAGGGCATGCGGCCACACTTCCGCGCACCAGGCGCGGGCGACATCTCCGTCGCCGCGCATACCGAGCGCGATCATGTCGCAGAGCGTGCGCACATCTCGCTGGCGGGTCACGGTGAGATCCGACGTCAGCGGCCATTCGGTCGACAACAGATCGCCGACGGCCTGCGGCAGGTCGTTGCTGATGAGCGCGTTGTATCCGAGCAGCACCGCGCGTCGCTGGTGTCGCGGTCGCATGGCTGCGTACTCGTGCGCCGCGGACCACGCGCCCGCGGTGACCAGCGCGAGGTCATCGCCGTCGGGTTCGACCGTGATGAAGTAGAAGTCGACGAGCAGGTCGAGCAAGGTCATGACCCAGACGCAATCACCGAACCGCTGCCACCGCGCCGCGACCGCGATGGACTCGCAGGCCGCCCCCCAGCTGCGCGCGAAATCGGCGCGCCCGTCTGCGCACGTTTCCCAGCGCTCGAGCAGCGCCGTCATGCGATGACGGGCGCGACGCCCACCCTGACTCATGTCGTTCATCGGGTTCCAGTGCGCACGTTACTCGTCTGTACCACGGTGCGCCAGTGGCAATTGCCAGCGCCTACAACGAATTAGTTGGAATCCGCCGCGCGCCGCGTATGTAATCGCACAACGTCGTTGTGCCGCTATTGCCCAGCCGGAAAGCTGTAACTCGTGAAGGGTGTTGCACTGCCCACATCGACTTGTATGACGGCGTGCTGGGTGAGTGGGACCGCGCGCGGGTCACCCGAGTATTGAGAGCCGTTGACCAGAACGGTGACAGCCCCGCTGGCGGGTCCGGCCTGGGTGGTGCTGAGCGGCTGGCCCCAGAGGTCGAAGAGCTGCCCGAGTGTGTACGGACCTGGCTGCGGCGCCTGCACGTGGATCAGCCCGTCCTGCGTCCGCGTGTTGATCCAGTAGTAGCACGGCCCGCTGACGAGTGGCCCGTCGTCGGTCGACGCTGTCGTGTGTGGGGTGCCGACGCCGATGCCCGCCGGCACCAGGCGCGCCCCGCCGTTGACGTAGACCGCCAGGTGCGCCGTCGCTGTGGTGCTGCCCGAGGTGGTCGTGCTGCTGGTCGAGGTGCTCGTCGCGCTGCTGGAGGCGGACGAGTCGCAGGTGATGCCGCCGACGGCGGCGGTGCCGCCGGCGCTGGACAGCGATGCGAGCGCCGAAGGGACAGGCGTCGGAGCCGGCGTCGGTTTTGTCGTTGACGGCGTCGCGTGCCCGCGCGTCAGCAGGACGAGAAGCACGACGACGAGCGCCACAGCGGCGCCGGTGCCGCCGGCAATCCACCAGCGGCGCCTCGGTGCCGGCGCAGTGGCACGGCGCAGCTCTGCATCGCGGCGTCGCTCGCGCTTGCGCCGCGATGCCGAGCGGGGCGGACGGGGATCGGTGCTCCGGCGCTGCTGCGGCATGTCGGGCGCACAGATAGCACATCGTTCCCTGCTCCCACGAGTCGGTGCGAACGTCCGGTGAGCGGTACGCTGAGCAGATGCAGCCCCTCGACCGTCTGGGGCGCCGGGTGCGCTCGACGCTCGCCGACGCCGCTGACCGGGCGGTCGTGATGCAGCTCGGCGGCGTCCTTGTGGAGCGTCCGCCGGTACTCGACGTCTCGCCGGTGGAACCGCGGGCGTTCTGGGCGCGGAGCAGCGTGGCCGAGCCGCACACGGTGTGGGTCGAGCGGTCCAAGGACTCTTTCGAGCGTGGATGGCGCGAGCTCGACCTCTCGGGTGAGAGCGAGGGACCCGGCACTCATCTCGGCAGCCGCCGGCTGTTCGCCACCGCGCACGTCCGCAGCGGCGCCACTGCCGCGCCGCTGATCCTGATCGTGCACGGCTTCGCCAACCCCTTCACCGGGTACGACCGCTGGCTCGCCTGGCGCCTGCGCCGTCATGGTGCGCACACCGTGCGTCTCGAGCTGCCGTTTCATCTCCGGCGCGCGGTGCAGCGGGAGCACAGCGGCGACCACTTCTTCAGCCTCGACCCGGCTCATATCCGCGCCGTGGTGCGGCAGAGCGTCGAGGACACCGCGGCCGTGGTCGCGTGGGCGCGCCGCGAGGTCACGCCGCATGTGCGCCTGATGGGCACGAGCCTGGGTGGGCTGATGGTGTTGCTCCTGAGCGCGCTGTCGCCGATGGAGCAGACGCTCGCTGTCGCGCCGCTGTGCGACCCTGCTGCGTCGTTCACGCAGTCACGCAAGGGACCGATGCAGCGCTACACGGGCATGCTCGGCGAGGCCGCCGGCTATTGGGGCCGCGACCGCGAGTCGGCGCGACAGGTGCTGGAGGAGGCGCTCGCACCGATAGTGGCGCGGCGGATGAGCCCGATCACCCCGCCGGAGCGCATCACCATCGTCGAGTCGACCGAGGATGGCGTGGTCGGCGCGGCGTCGATGGAGGAGCTGGCGCACGCATGGGGAACGCATCTCTGGCGCTATCCCCACGGGCACATCACCGTGATGAACGCCGGCGGCCTGCCGACACGCGTTGTCGCACACCTCACGCGTGGCGCCGGCCGGCTCGGACGTCCCGGGCTCGCGCTCGCCGGCTGACGGTCGCATGGCCACTAGGCTCGCTCTGCTGCGCCGCGAGGGAACGACGCGCGGCGGCAGGGAATATCTGATCAGGCCGGCGGCGAGCACCGACGCCGCCGCGTTGGTGTCGCTGCGCGACGCGGTTGCGGCCGAGGGCGACCTCATCGCTGCTGCGCCCGGGGAGCGATCGGTGATGGAGGAGGAGCTGTCGCTGAGCACGCTGGTGCGCTTCGGCGGCCTGCCCCTGACGCTGCTGGTCGACGGCGAGGTCGCCGGCCAGCTCCTCATCAGCCGCCGCGCCGAGCGGTTCCACTCGCACATCGGAGAAGTGGCCATTATTGTCAGCAACCACTGCCGCGGCCAGGGGCTCGGGCGAAGCCTGCTGGAGACGGCGATCGAGTGGGCGCGCGCTGTGGGGTTGACCAAACTCTCGCTGAGCGTGTTCACCAGCAACGCGCCGGCGATCGGGCTGTACCGGGCGATGGGCTTCGAGGAGGAGGGGGTGCGCCGCCGTCAGGTGCTGCTTGCCGATGGGCCGCGCGATGTTCTGCTCATGGCGCTGCATCTATGAGGTTCGTGCCCCGGGCCCCTGCTATTCTGCGGCCGGAATGAGCGATCCCCGCCCCATCGGCGTGTTCGACTCCGGGGTGGGCGGGCTGACCGTTCTGCGCGAGCTGCGCCGTCAGGCGCCGGCCGAGCGCCTGGTGTACATCGCCGACCTGGCGCACTTCCCCTACGGTCCGCGCTCGCAGGCCGAGGTGCGCGGCCTGGCACTGGGCCTCATCGACCACCTCGCCGGCCTCGACACCAAGCTCGTCGTGATCGCGTGCAACACGGCCTCCGCCGCGGCGCTCAACACGGCGCGCGAGCGCTTCGACATCCCGATCGTCGGCGTGATCGCGCCGGGCGCGCAGGCTGCGGCGGCGGCAACACGTCGCGGCCGGGTCGCGGTGATCAGCACCGAGGGGACCATGCGCAGCCAGGAGTACGTGCACGCAATCAAGGAGGCGAACCCCGGCGTCGCGGTGCTGGGGCACGCGGCGCCCGGTCTGGTCGAGATCGTGGAGGAGGGCGACGCGGAGACGCCGCGAGCGGAGCAGGCGCTGCGCGAGACGATGCGGCCGATCATCGACTGGGGCGCCGACACGCTGGTGCTCGGGTGCACCCACTATCCGCTGCTGCGTCCGGCGATCGAGCGCGTGTTGCGCGGCCGGCGTGTGCGCGTCATCGACAGCGCGGACACGACTGCGGCTCGCGTCTGCCGCATCCTCGAGGTCAACCGGCTCGCTGCGCGGCGGCGATCAACCGCAGCGATGGAGGTGTTCGTCACCGCGGATCCGCGGCGCTTCACCCGCACCGCGGCCCGCCTCTTCGGTGACGAGATCCCCGTGGCCCGCATGGTCGAGCGAGGGGCGCCATTGATGGCGCTGTCCGCGCCGTGAGCATGGCGACCGAGGAGCTGCTCGAGCCCGTCGCCGCAGATCTGCAGGAGTTCGAGCGGCGGCTGGGCGACTCCATCGCCGAGGACCTCGGTCCGATGGCGGGCGCGATGGACCTGATCGTCAAGGCCGGCGGCAAGCGTCTCCGCCCGGCGCTCGTGATCCTGTCGAGCCGATTCGGCGACGCCGACCCCGACCACGTGTTCAACGTCGCGATGGGCATCGAGTTCATCCACACGGCGACGCTGGTGCACGACGACCTCATCGACAACTCGCCGACGCGGCGCGGCGTCACCACGGTGCACGAGCAGCTCGGGCCGAGCCCCGCGATCATCATCGGCGACTACTACTTCGCCAAGGGCGCCAACCTGCTGGCGGGCATTGGCGAACCGCGCATCGATGCGGCCATCAGCAACGCCGTCATGACCATCTGCATGGGCGAGCTGCTGCAGATGACGAGTCGCAACGCGTACGACCAGTCGATGGAGGACTACCACCGCAAGATCGGACGCAAGACAGCGACGCTGCTGAGTACGTGTTGCTACTGCGGCGGCGTCGTCAGCGGGTTGCGCGACACCGACACCGACGCGCTGCGGCGCTACGGCTACGACCTCGGCATGGCGTTTCAGATCGCGGACGACGTGCTCGATTACATCGCCAGCAGCGCTGAGGTGGGCAAACCCGTCGGCGCGGATCTGCGCCAGGGAACGGTGACGCTGCCGCTGATGCTCGCGCTGCAGGACCGGCTCGTCGGTGAGCGGCTGCGCGCGATCCTCGACCAGCGCACGCTCGACGAGACCGACTACGACCGTGTCGTGCAGCTGGTGCGCACGTCACCCGCGATCACCGCGGCGGAGCGGCATGCGCACGAGTTCGCCGAGCGCGCGCGCGATGCGCTCGACGGCTTCGAGGACTCCGCACCACGCCGCGCGCTCGCGCGCGTGTGCGATTACGTCGTCGATCGTCGCATCTGATGCGGCGGCATCAGAGGAGGGCACCAAGGCGTGCGATGGTCTCTCCGAATGCGCGTGCATAGGCGGTGAGGACGGCCGTCGCGGCGAGGAACCCCAGGACCTCGACGTACAGCGTCCACGGCACCGCGGTGCTCACGCCCGAGTGCTGTGAGCCGACCGCGAACGACATCGCACGTGCGAGGTCGACGGCGGTGATCAGCAGGACGAAGACCAGCAGGAGCCGCACCACGGTGTACTCGCGACGCAGGCCGCGACGCAGGTCGGTGACGCTGCGCCGCTCGGCGTGGCGCATCAGCACCGCCGGCTCCAGCGGACCGCGATAGAGCAGCACGAGCGCGATGGTGAAGCCGACAGCGGCCAGCCAGCCGACGATGACGGTCACCGGCGTCGGCGCCTCGGCGACGAACGACCGCAGCGCGTCGAGGTGCGCGCCGACCGCCATGCTCAGCACCAGCTCCTGATGCAGCAGGAAGAGGCGGTAGCCGGCGATACCGCTTCCCACTGCAACGATCACCACAATGAGCGTGCGCAGAGTCACAGGCCCGCGGTTGAGGAACACGACCTCCTCGAGGGGACGGCGGTCGTCGTCGTCCAAAGCAAAAGTATTGTAGGAGCGAGTTGATGCGAGCAGCGCATCTCCGTGCAAGATCAGTGCTGCGCATCGCGACGTACAACATCCTGCTGGGCGGGACCGAGCGCGAGGAGCCGATCACCAACGTGCTCCGGCGGGTCGACGCCGACGTCATAGCGCTGGAGGAGGCCTGCAACCTGGAGTTCGTGACAGCTCTGGCCGGCACGCTGGGCATGCAGGCGCTCGTCGGTGAGCCGTCGGACCCGCCGCCCAATTGCCCCATCGCCATCCTCACGCGGCGGCCGGTGCGCACATGGACCAACCGGCGGCACGCCGGTCGCATGCTGCGCAGCCATCTGCAGTGCGAGATCGAGACGGGCTGGGCGGACATGCCCACCATCGGCGTGCACGCCGTGCACCTGGCGGCGCGCTTTGGCGAACGCAACAAGGGTGAGGCGCGACGGATGCGCGAGCTCACCGCGGTGCTCGAGGACATCGCCGAAGAGCCGCATCTGCCGCACCTGATCGCCGGCGACTTCAACTCCGTCTCACCCGGCGACGAGGTCGCTGCAACCAACTTCTTTCGCACATGGAACGAGCTGCGCCGCCTCGGCCTGCTGGTGGCGCAGCCCGACGGGTTGCTCGTCCCGGAGGTGCGCACCGAGGCGAACGCCAGGCAGCTCGACGATGCGTGGCGCAGGGCGGGTGTCGACCCACGCCTGAAGGGCGGCATCCCGGTGCTGCCGCGCGTGGTCGGACCGCTGACCGCCAACATCCCCGTGAACCCGGCGATCGATCGCTTCATGAGCCGCTTCATCGAGCGCTGGACGGTCGAGCGGCTGCTGCATCACGGGTACGTGGACTCGTTCCGCCGCGTGCACCCGCGCGCGCATGGACTCACCGTCGCGACGTGGGCGCCGGCGGCGCGCGTCGATTACGTCTTCTGCACACCCGACCTTGCGCGCCGGCTCGTCGCCTGCGAGGTGGTGGGGGACCGGCGCTGGCCCGAGCCGGACGCGTGGCGCGGCTCGGATCACTTCCCGGTCGTCGCCGACCTCTCCTAGCGAAAAGCGAACCGGGCTGGCATCATCGACGCGATGCAGCAGCCTCCGCAGCCGCCACCAGGGCCGTCGCCGGCGGGACCACCGGCCGGGCCGCCGGGGTTTCCGCCGCAGCCGTATTACGCGCCGCAGGTCCCGGTGCAGCCGTCCAACGGTGTCGGCACCGCGGCGGGCGTCGTCGGCATCGTCAGCCTTGTCCTTGCGATCGTCCCCTTCGTCGACTTCGTGTCGATTCCCGGTGCGATCGTCGCCATCATCCTCGGCATCGTCGGTCTCAGTCGCGCGAAGCAGCTGGGCGGCGCCGGTCGCGGGATGGCGATCACCGGCATCGTCACCGGCGCAATCGCGGCCGCGCTGGTGATCATCTTCATCGGCGTTGTGTACGGGATCGTCGTTTCGCACAGCGGCAACATCTACGACGTCCTCCCGTCGTTTTCTCCGTAACGCGCGGCGCGCACGAGCGCACCGTCAGGACGGCTCAGTAGTCGGCGTCGTCCACGTCGGTCAGCGGCATCTCCTCGGGAAACCGGCTGACGATCACCAGGTAGTACACGACGATGGCGAGCAGCACGTCGAAGACGAACACGCTGACGAAGCCGCTGTAGCCGAACACCGCGAGCAGACCGCCGACCACACCGATTACCTGGCCGTAGATCACGACTCGCTTGGCTTCGTGATGCTGGGTGAACATCCGGAAGCCGCCCGCCGCGCCGAGCACATAGCCGGCGACGACGAGCACGAAGCCGATCAGCCCGAGCACGAAGACTCCTGACGCCGTGCCGCAATCCGCTCCGGTTTGTTGGAAGCCACTGCAGTACGCATTCACTGATCCGACGACCCACAGACCGGTGATCGAAACGAGCGTCCACGCGATTGCGCCCACCACCGACAGAATGCCGATGACGAGACCGAGAACCCTCGCGTCGACGTCGAGCTTGAGCGGCGGATGCTCGGCGAACGGCGGGTCGGTCAGGGCGTTGCTCACGCCCGATACCGTAGCGCGGCGGAGGCGGGATCGGACCGCAGGTGCCGGCTTTGTTGCGTGTGTTTGCTAAGCGGGCGGCGGAGGCGGCGGCGAACCGTAGCCACCGGGCGCCGATGCCACGAGCGGCATCTCGCCGGGGAACCGGCTGATGACGACGAGGTAGTACACGACGACGGCGATGATGAGGCTGAAGATGAAGCCTCCGACGCCGCCATAGCCGACGATCTGCAGGACGCCACCGACGAGGTTGATGGCGATGCCGTAGATGACCTTGTCCTTGCCCGAGCGGTTCAGGTTGTACATCTGGAATCCGCCGATCGCGTACAGCAGGGATCCCCCGACAGTGATCAGCACACCGATCAGCGCGAGGGCGAAGATGCCGTTCGTGCCGCAGCTGGCGCCGACCGAGTTGCACAGCGAGTTGACCGCGTTGTTGAGCGCGAACACAACGGGAAGCGCGATCAGTGCGAGGACGAGCCCGATGACCGCGAGGATGCCGATGACCAAGCCGAGAATCTTGGCATTGACGTTGATTTTGATTGGCGGATCGGCCGCAAACGGCGGATCCGTCAGCACGTTGGCCATGGGGTGACACACCCTCCTATGTGAATGGTGTTTTCAGCAAAAACCATGTGAGCCGGTCGCGGTGACGCGGCCGGCTGTGCGAAGCGGATCCAACTGTCTGTCAGTCCGGCAGCTCCTCCCCCAACATCTCTCTGACTGTGCGTCGTGGCTCGGCATCATACCCCCGCATCCAGGCCGACACCGCCATCAGCGCCACGGCGAAGATTGCAACGAGGAGCCCGCCACCGGAGGCGCGTCCGTCGGCAGCGATCAACACCACCTGAGCGAGAACGATCACGGCACCCGCGGCAGCTATCACCATCCGGATGCTGCGGTCTCTGATGCGGCCGCCGAGGACGTCGGCAATGTACCCGTGGCGCACGAGCACGATCAGCGCCTCCGCGGCGATGAGCAGAAAGAACGCGTCACCGAGCACCGAGGCGCGGAACCCGTTGACCGCCACGTGCGCGCCGCCGATCACGGAGTAGGCGTACCACGGCAGGTACGCCGCGAGAACTCCGAGCAGGACCGCAACGATGGCCGAGCGATCTGACCAGTCGAAACGTTTGAGCATGTGGCGACTCCCTCGGCGAACCGGCTGAGTGTGGGTCACGCCAGTTGGCGCACCCGGTGTTGAGGTTGGTTCGAGCGGATGGTAGGCACGCTCTATTGCACTGTCAATGACGACGTCGTCGGCGCTCGGTGCTCCGTTCCTCGGGTCGCGACGCCGGCTGCGCCGCATTGTTGCCGCCCTGGTCCGCCGCGGCCTCGGCGATGCGCAGCTGCGGCGGCTGACCGTCGGCGAGCAGGTCGCCGAGAGTCCGCCAGCCGAACTGCTCGCGGCCGGCGGCAACGAGTCCAAGGAAGCATGCGGCGGTCGCCTCCGCATCGGCGAGCGCGTGGTGCGGCTTGCGGTGTGTGACGCCGAGGCGCTCGCACAGCCGCTCGAGCCCGATCGTGTCCTTGAGGCCCCACAGCTTGGCCGCGAGGCGTGTGGTGTCGACGCTGTCGGCGTCCAGCGCTGTGCCGGCGGTGCGCGCGATCAAACGCGTGTCGAAGGCATCCGCGCTGTGTTCGACGAGCACGGACCCCTGCACGAACCCGCTGAATCGCTCGAGAACGCGGCCGACGGGCGGCGCGCCGTTCAACGTCTCCCGACTGATGCCGTGGATGCGGCGCGCGTAGGGGTTGATGCGATCGTTGCTGTGCACCAGCGTCTCGAAGCTCAGCAGATGGCGGTCGAATGTGAACGCGACCGCTCCAAGTTCGACCAGGTGGTGGGGCGTCTGGCCCGTGGTCTCGCAGTCCAGGGCGACATAGCGCAGCAGTTCCACGGGCGTGTCGAGCGCCGGTCGTGGGATCAGCGTCTCGTCGCCAGGGTCGTACAGCGACGCAAACGGTTCGGACCCGGCCGGACCCAGTCGCGAGATGAACTGATTGCCGACGGGGACGGGGCCGCGCCGGCGGCCGTAGTGTCGATCCTGTGCCGGACTCACGGACCCGCTCAGTGGAATTCGGGCCTCATCCCGACCACCATATACTGGCTCCCGCCCCATGTGTTCCTTCAGGCATGTCCGGTGATGCGAGTCGTCGCCGCCGGTGTGAGCTTTCGCACCGCGCCGCTCGAGGTGCTGGAGGCGGCCTCGGTTCGCGAGGACGATGCGCGTGGCCTGCTCCGCTATCTGGTCGGCCACGCCGGCTTCAGCGGCGCCGCGGTGCTCTCGACCTGCAACCGCACCGAGTTCTATCTGAGCTGCGACGACGAGATGGCCGGCGACGTCGCCGCCCGTCTGGCACCCCACCTCGATCCCGGCGACACCAATCACCTCGCGCGTCATCTGACGGTGCGCCGCGACGCCGAATGTGTCGCCCACCTTTTCCGCGTGGCCGCAGGCGTCGACAGCATGGTCGTGGGGGAGGCGCAGGTCCTCGGTCAGCTCCGTGCGGCCCATGACCTCGCCCTCGCCGCCGGAACCCTCGACGCGAGGCTCGACTTTCTGCTGCGCCGGGCCATATCGGTGGGCAAGCTGGTGCGCACCCAAACCGCGATCGGCACGGGAGCCGGCAGCCTCAGCGAGGTCGCCGTCGCCTGCGCCCGCGAGGTGACCGGCGAGCTTCGCGATCGCGGGGTGCTCCTTCTGGGTGCGGGAAAGATGAGCACGCTCGCCGCTCGTCGCCTGCGCGACGAGGGCGCCCGCCTGTTCGCCAGCTCACGCGGCGAGGCGAAGGAGCGGCTGGCGCAGGCTGAAGGAGCCGTGCCGCTGACCCTCGACTCGCTGACCGAGCGTGCGACGGAGCTCGACGTGATCATCTGCTCGACCACGAGCCCCGAACCGGTGCTGACGCCGGCGCTGGTCCGCGACATTCAGGAGCGTCGCGCCCACCGTCCGCTCTGCATCGTCGACATCGCGGTGCCCCGTGACGCCGACCCGGCGTGCGCCGGGATAACCGGCGTGACGTTGATCGACATCGAGGAGCTCGGTCGCCGGCTCGACGGTCATCTCCAAGCACGCGACGACCATGTGCCCGAGGTCGAGCGGCTCATAGAACGTGAGCTGCGACGGACAGTGACCGTGGTCGGCGAACGCGACGCCGCCGGGCCGACGATCACGGCGCTCATCCGGCGCGCCGAGGCCATCCGCCGCCGCGAGGTGGAGCGCACGGTGGCGCGGACGCCCGACCTCGACCCGGCGGTGCGCGAGCGCATCGACGTGCTCACGCAGAGCCTGGTTCGCAAGCTGCTCCACGGGCCGATCACGCACCTGCGCGACACCGCCTCCAACCCGGCGGTCGCGCTGGTGCTCCGCGACGCGTTCGACCTCGACGACCCGGTCAACGTCCCGGGCACGGCGGCGCGGCACTCCGCGCGGGACACGTCGGGCGCAGACCGGGAGCGGTGACGCCGGCCGCGGGCGCGGTCACGGTCCGGGTGGGCACGCGAGGCAGCGCCCTGGCGCGTGCCCAGGCTGAGCTCGCTCGCGACGTCCTGCGCCGAGCCGGCGCCCCCTCGCTCGAGACGGTTGTGGTGCGGACGCACGGCGACCGCCATCCGCAAACCTCGGTCGAAGACCTGTCGGGCCAGGGGTGGTTCACCGTCGAGCTGGAGCGTGCGCTGCTCGACGGCGTCATCGATGTCGCCGTGCAC
>JBOHUE010000109.1:0-2413 GCA_050734185.1 Candidatus Dormibacteria bacterium
ACGCGGTACCCACCACGGAGAGGATGATGGCCGAGGCTGAGAAGTGCACGAAGTGCGGGGCGGAGATCCTGTCCATCGTGTACTTCGACGGCGACGGTGCACCGCTCGGCGGCCATCGGATGTGCACCAACTGCGGTCCGCGCAGTGTCGTCGAGGTCGAAGTCACCACGCGCGACGTGCACCAGAAGCTCCTGCAGCGCAAAGCCTCTTAGCGCCGCCGGCGCGACAGCGCTGTAACACCGTGTAACGACGCTTCGACATACGTTCGCGCCCTGCCTGATGCCGCAAGGCTTGTCAGGATCAGGATGCGAAGGTGTCGGCCGATGGGCGTTTCGGCGCGCGTGCGTGCGCGCAATCACCTTGTCCTCGCGCTTCCGGTCTGCGCGCTGCTGCTCTCACTCGCGCTGCCGGCGCGGGCCGACACCGGCGGGGCGCAGACGCAGGTCAACAACGCACAGCAGAACCTCAACAGCGCGCAGGGTCAGGCGAGGGCCAACGACAACGCACTCGCCGCAGCGCAGGCGCAGCTTGCTGCGTACAACGCGCGGCTCAATGCGCTGCAAACACACATCGCGCAGCTGGACGCGACCATCACCACCGACACCAAGACGCTGGACGCCATCAACGCCAACCTGGCTGCCGACCGCGGTCGCCTCGCTGCGTACATGCGTGAGAGCTACGAGCACGGCGGCACCGAGGCGGCGATGGTGTACATCATCTCCGCGCAGAACATCGCGGGCGTGATCCAGCGCAAGGAACAGCTCGACCACGTTGCCGGCGCCGTGCAGGACCTCGTGGCCCGCATCAACCGTGAATCGCAGCAGGCGGCGCAGACTCTGGCGGCCGACCGTGACGCACGCGCCCAGCTGGCCAGCGCGGAGCAGCAGCTCGCCACCGAGCAGGCGCTGGTCGCAGTGCAGACCGAGCAGGTCCAGGCCGCCGACCTCGCGGCCCATGTCGTGGTGAACCAGGCACAGGCGCAGCTGTCGCAGGCCCAGCAGGCGCTCGCCCAGGCGCAGGCCGAGGCCGCGGCCCAGCTCGCCGCCGAACGCGCCCGAAGCGTCGTGTTCAATCCGGTCAACGGCCCGGTGTTCACCGTTGACACCGACCTCACGCAGCCGTCGGGCGAGAACGCGCAGACCATCAACACCTTCCTGTCCGGCACCGCGATGGCGGGTCTTGGCGCCAGCTTCATGCATGCGGAGCAGGCCTATCACGTGAACGCGCGGTACTTCGTGGCGCACGCGATCCTCGAGTCCAACTGGGGCAGCAGTGCGATCGCGCATGACAAGCACAACCTTTTCGGCTTCGGCGCCGACGACGCCCACCCTTACCAGGACGCGGCGACGTTCCCCAGCTTCGACGCGTGCATCCAGTACGTCGGGCAATTCGTGGCGACGAACTACCTCTCACCGAACGGCCGCTATTACCACGGCCCGACGCTGCGCGGCATGAACGTCGACTACGCCAGCGATCCCTACTGGGCGGACAAGATCGCCCGCATCGCGAACACGATTCCGCTGCCCCAGTAAGCGGGCGTCGCGCCCCTACACTGCCGCGGTGCAGCACGACATCGGGGCGCATGCGCTCCTGGCGAACTCGCGCACCGCAGCCCTGATCGACCCCGCCGGCGGCGTTGCGTGGTGCTGCTGGCCGCGCTTCGATTCCGCGCCGCTGTTCCTGAGCATCCTCGACGACGCCGGTGGTGGCGCGTTCGCGTTGCGGCCCGCGCATGCCGCTCATGTGGAGTCGCGCGCGTACCTTGGCTCGTCGCTCGTCCTCCGCACGACCTGGAGTGTTGGCGGGTCTCGAGTCGCCGTCGACGACGCACTGCTGACCGACGGCCGCGGCGCGCTGGTGCGCCAGGCGCGCTCCGATGGCGAACCCATCGCGATGGTGGCGACGCTTCGCCCGCGCGGCGACCCGCAGTCCTGGCGCCTGCGCATTGACGGATCCGCGCTCATGATCGACGGCGACTCGCCCGTGCTGGTTCGCGCGCCGGCAGCATGGTCGACCGACGCTGACGGAGCGCACTGCAGCTTCACGGCGACACGCGGTGACGCCGCGACGTTGTGGCTGGCGGATGCGTCAGCGCCGCATGCCATGGCCGGCGACGCCGTCGAGAGGACGCTGGTCAGCTGGCGCGAGCGCCTCGCCCCGGCGAGCAGCGCGGTGCTGGACCCGAACGCCGAACGCGCGCTGGGCGCGTCACGATGCCGCGAGCTGCTCGGCATGTCGGCGGCCGTGCTGTGCGGGCTGCGGCTGGACCGCGGCGGCATCGTCGCGGCGCCGACGACCTCGCTGCCGCAGTGGCCCGCGTCTGCGCGCTGCTGGGACTACCGCTACTGCTGGCTGCGCGACGCGTCCCTGGCGGCGACGTCTCTGCTTCGCCTCGGACTGCATGACGAGGCAC
>JBOHUE010000110.1:0-16423 GCA_050734185.1 Candidatus Dormibacteria bacterium
TCTGCGGATCTGTGGTGCCACGCATGCTGGATCTCCGAGGCGGCGTTGACGGCGTTGCCCAAAAGACTCGCATACCCGAGTCAGCCGCGGGTGGCTCTCAGAGATCGAAAATCAACACCCTGCTAGCGGTCTTCCTGGGAGCGCATCCGGTCCGGCACGCTGTTGGCGTCGAACTCGCCGTTCATCGCGCCCGTCAGCTCGGGTGACTCGAGGAGCACGTCGGTGACGTGGATGAGCATCTCGGCGTGGCTCTGGTGGTCGATGCTGAGGAGCCAGCCGGCGGCCATCGCGTAGCCATTGAGGAGAGTGGCCAGCATCAGGCCGCGATGGGTGAACGGTGCGTCGGCGAGGTCGTCGCCCGTCATGGCGGGCACGAGCCGTTGCGCGCCTTCGCCCGCGGCGCTCGCCCGCAACACCATCCACACCTCCGGCAGCACGGCGAGCGCTCCCTCGGCGCCGTCGGTCAGCGCTTCCAGCGTCTGCTGCACGCTTGAGATGCCGCGTCCCGCGCACGTGCACCCGGTGGCGGCATGCGCCTCGGCCGCGAGCCGCACCGCCTGCTCGCGAACCTCGAGCGCGTCCGGCCGAGCACGACCCTGGCGCCAGGTGTCCCGCTGCTGGATGGCACGGCCAAGGGCGACGCACGTGACGCGCGCCTCTGCGTCGGCAAGCGGTGTGTCGGGGACCTGACCCATCACATACGCGATGTGCGCCACCGCTTCGAGGACGCCGAGCACGTGACGCTCCACTCCCCAGGACAGCACCGAGCTGCCGAGAAGGAGGACGCCGGAGAGGAAGTCACACCGCGCGATGATCTCGAGCTCGCGCAGCGACCGGTACGGCTGAATCTCGTCGGCGATCGACGGCCGGTCGACGTCGAAGAACGAGCGCATGGTCTCGGGCGAGCGGATGGCGCGGTCGAGCAGCTCGGTGAAGAGCTCCTCCTGCTCACTGATCTTCTCGATCGGCGGCGGCGGCGACCATTGTTCGTAGCGCGCCATGGACCGCTAGGGTACTCGCATGCCCGACGCCGGCAGTCAGTGCGTCACGCGAATACGCCTTGCGCTCATAGACCTCGACGGCACCGTGTACACGGGCAGCGCCGTCATCACCGGCGCGGCCGCCGCGGTGCAACGTCTTCGCGAGCTCGGCATCGCGGTGCGCTTCACGACCAACACGGACTCGGTGACGCCGTCGACGCTGGTGGGCCGGCTCCGGTCGATGCGCGTCGACGCCCGGCTCGACGAGGTCCTGACGCCGGTGGTGCTTGCGCGCCGGCTGCTCGATCAGACCGCAGGCCGAGCGCTGCTGATCGGCTCGCCGGACGTGCGCACGGTGCTCCACGAGCGCATCGCGACCGGCGACGACCGCGTGACGCACGTGATCGTCGCCGACCCGAGCTACGGCGCCGCCTACACGGACGTCGACCGCGCATTTCGCGCAATCCGCGACGGCGCCCAGCTCGTCGCCATGCAGATGGGGCGATGGGTGCTGCGCGATGACGGCGCCCACCTCGACACCGGCGGGTGGGTGCGCCTGCTCGAGTACGCGGCGGAGGTCGAGGCACTCGTGCTCGGCAAGCCATCGCCGGCGTTCTTCGAGCTCGCGCTCGACTCGGCGGGCGTGGAAGCTGCTGACGCCGTCGTCATCGGCGACGACCGCGCGTCGGACATCGCCGGCGGCAACGCCGCCGGCTGTCACACGATCCTGGTGCGCACCGGAAAGGGCGAGGTGTCGCGCGGTCCCGAGCCGGAGCTGATCGCGGCCAGCCTCGCGGAGGTTCCAGACGTGATTGTCAACAAGTGGGCGACGAGAGAATCGCGATGATCCCCGGCAGGTTGAACAGTGCGTGCGTCACCACCCCTGGCCACAGGCTGTTCGAGCCCCGGTACAGCAGCGCGAGGACGACGCCCACGGCCCAGAGCGGGATCAAGAGCAACAGCACGCCGTGCAGTGCCCCGAAGATGACGCCGCTGATGACAATGGCGAAGCCCACCGGCATCACGCGTGCCAGCCATCCGTAGATGAAACCGCGGAAGATCGTCTCCTCCGCGAGTGGCGCCATCACCGACACGACGAGGATTGCCAGCGCCAGGAAGTTGCCGTAGTCCTTCTTCACCGCCTGGCACTGCGTGTTCTGCGCGCTCGGGAACAGGTGCTGGGCCGCGAGCTGCAGCGCGTCGGCGAGCACCAGCGTCAGATACGCGGTGACGATCGCGACCGGAATCCACCACCACTGGAAGCGGCGCCAGCCAAGGTCCTGCAGCGTGCCGCCGCGGCGGAGCCCGACGAGCAGCCACACGTTGAACAGGGCGCCGCCGTAGAACGCCGCCTGCGACACGAATGCCTCCGCCGCCTGCTGCGCCGAGCCGTTGGACCCGGTGACCGCGTCGGCGATCGGCAGCGTGACGCCGGCGAGCAGCTGAGCAGCGGTGAACGCTCCGGGGAAGAACATGGCGAAGTCCGTCCAGTCCCACGGCACGCGCCGTTCGACGGCGACGCCGGGTGGCGGCGGCGGCGCGAATGCCACCGCGGTCCGCGGCGGGTCGCGGCGCATTCGTATCCCGCCGGCGATGAGGATGCCGCAGCCGATCCCCGACAGCACGGCGACCACCGGCTGCTTCGCCTGCAGCGCGGCGGGCACGAGGAACAGGATCACGACCGCCTCGCCAAAGATGAAGAACGTCGCCAGGTCCTGGCCAAGCGATCGGCGCCCGGTCGATGGAGGTGGTGGCGGCGGGGGAGGTGGAGCCGTGTCGATGGCGCGGTCGGTTTGGGACACCGGGGCTGATTATCCCGGGCGGCCATGTGCCTGCAGGTCAGGTCGCGGGACAATCGAGCTCGATGGGTACCGCAACAGCACCGCTACTCGGGCACGCGGCACTGGCCTCACGACTGGCCGCCTCGGGTCGCGACGGCACCCTGAGCCACGCGCTCCTGTTCACCGGCCCCGACGGCGTGGGCAAGACCACCGCGGCGCTCGCGCTGGCGGCCGCGTTGCTCGATGCCGAGACCTGGCCGGGAGGGCTCCTTGCGCACCCCGACTTCTGGCTCGAGGACTCCGACGCAGAGAACATCAGCATCAAGCGCGTCCGGCCGGGCGGCGATGACGGCCCGACGCTTCAGGACTTCCTGGCGCTGCGGCCCTACGCCGGCGGTGTGCGCGTCGCCGTCATCGGTCGCGCCGACCGCCTCGGCATCGACGCGGCCAACAACATTCTCAAGAGCATCGAGGAGCCGCCACCGGGCACGCACCTGATCCTGGCCGCGGCGCATCCCGAGAGGCTCCCCCAGACCGTCGTCTCGCGCTGCGCCGCGTACACCTTGTCGCCCGTTGCCGCCGACACGATGGCGAGCTGGCTCGAGTCGGCACATGGAGTCAGCGCCGACGAGGCGGCGCTGGCCGCGAACCTCGCAGCGGGCCGCCCCGGGCGGGCGCTCCGTCTGGCAACCGAACCGGGAGCGCTCGACGCCGAGCTGGACGCGGTCGACATGTTTCTCGCCGCCGGTGGCGGCGGCACGTCGGGTGCGATCAACGCAGCCGGCGCCGTCGCGCCCGGGCCGGGCGCGGAGGGACGCGAACGCGCGCTGGTGACCATCGCCGCGTGGGCGTCCTTCGTGCGCGACGCGGCCTGCTACTCGTCGGGCGCGCCCGAGCTCGCCCTCTGGGGGGCGTACCGCCCGGCGCTGGAACGATGGGCGCAGGACCTGTCGACCGCACGGATCGTGGCGATCCTGCACCGTCTGGTCGTTGCGTCCGAAGCCGTCGCCGCTTACGCGCAGCCCCGTCTCGCGTTCGAGGCGCTGATGCTCGACATCTTCGGCAGCGCCGACAGCCCGCCCCCGGTGGAGCCCCGGCGGCGCGAGCCGGGACGGCCCGTCAGCGGCGGCCGAACAGCAGGTACGCGGCGACGAGCCCGAGGATCGTCGCGGGCGCCAGCCACGGACGGCGGCTGAGCTCGGCGCGCACACCGGCCGCCGCGCCCGCGGTGCGCGGCACCTCGATGGGCGTCTCGGTGACCACGCGGATGCGGCCGGCGGGCTGGGCGGGCTGGCTCATCGGCGGCGATTGTGCCGGGTTGCACCGGCGGCAGCGCCGCGCCGATGCCCGAGAATGTGCCGCCATGGCGCACGTTCCGCGGCCGGGCCGCGTCCGCCAGATCTACCGCGAGGAGTTCGGCAGCCCCCACCGCGAGCGGCTGTTCCTGTCGTCGGTGTCGTTCTTCGTCACCTTCGCGGTCACGCGGATCATCACGCACGCCATCCGCGCCGGCGCGGGCCCGTTCCGCAACCTCGCCGTCGGCGGCAGGCATCTGCACCACCTGGTGTTCGGCATCATCGGTCTGCTGCTGAGCGGCTACCTGTGGCTGGTGCAGGTCGGTGTCGGCAAGCGCGGACAGGACGACGGGCTGTCGCGCGCGACGTCGATGATCTACGGCGCCGGCTCCGCCCTGACGCTCGACGAGTTCGCGCTCTGGCTCAACCTCGAGGACGTCTACTGGGCCAAGCAGGGGCGTGAGAGCGTCGACGCGGTCGTGCTGTTCGGCGGCCTGCTCTCGATCGGCCTCTGGGGGTTGCCCTTCTTCCGCTCGCTGGCTCGGGAGATCCGTCGCCTCTGAGCATCGGCATCGCGCTGGCTGCGGCACTCATCTTCGGCGCCGGCGACTTTTTCGGCGGGCTCGCCTCGCGGCGCACTGCGTTGCTCGCGGTGCTGCTGGTCTCCCAGGGCGTCGGCCTCGCCGCGATCTCGCTGGTCGCCGCGCTGCTGGGCGGGCCCGCGAGCGGCGCCGATCTCGGCTTTGGAGCCGCGGCCGGCCTCGCCGGTCTGGCGGGCGTCGCGATGCTCTATCGCGGCCTCGCGTCCGGTGCGATGTCACTCGTGGCGCCGATCACCGGCGTTGTCGCCGTCACCGTCCCGGTCGCGTACGGTGTCGCGCGCGGTGAGCGCCCGGCCATGCTCCAGCTCCTCGGGATCGGACTCGCGGTCCTCGCCGTCGGCCTCCTGAGCACGGGCGGGTCGCGCGGCACGCGCGTCGGGCGGACCGCGCTGCTTCTGGCCGTCGGCTCCGGTCTGGCGTTCGGCGCGTTCTACATCGCCATCGCGCAAACGTCCACGGCGGCCAACCTCTGGCCGCTCCTGTCCGCTCGCGGCGCGTCGGTCGCGGTGCTGATCGCCGCCTCGCTGCTGCTGCGGCGCGCGCCGCGCCTCCGTCCGACACGCGCGGCCGTCGTCATCGGCGCGGGCGTCTTCGACGTCACGGCCAACGCGCTGTACCTCGTCGCCGTGCACGGCGGCAGCATCAGCATCGTCGCCGTGGTCGTCTCGCTGTACCCCGTGTCGACGGTGATCTGCTCGCTCGTGTTTCTCGGCGAGCGCCTCCGGATCGGGCAGATGGCGGGAGTCGGCGCTGCCGTCGCCGCGGTTGTTCTCATCACCGTGGCCTAGTGCTCCACTCGGCGTTGCACACTGACGGCATGACAGCGCGCCACCTGCCGCCGGGGTTTCTGATCGGCTGCGCAACCGCAGCGCACCAGGTCGAGGGCGGGATCGTCAACGACTGGTCGGCGTGGGAGGCGCAATCGCCGTCGCCCATCGCGGGCGGGGGCGACACCTCCGTTGCGATCGACCACTACACGCGTTACCGCGACGACCTGCGCCAGCTGGCCGCGGCCGCGCAGAACGCGCATCGCTTCTCCATCGAGTGGGCACGCGTCGAGCCGCAGCCCGGCGTCTTCGACAGCGCGGCACTCGATCATTACGCCGACGTCGTGCGCGTCTGCGCCGAGCTGAGGCTGGAGCCCGTGGTCACGCTGCAGCACTTCACGCTGCCACGCTGGCTGGCCGAGCGCGGCGGCATCCTCGCACCGGACGCTCCCGCGTTGTTCGCGCGCTACGCGGCGGTGTGCGCCGAGACGATGGGCGATTCCGCTCGCCGCTGGGTGACGATCAACGAGCCGACCGTGCTGGCGGTGCAGGGCTACCTCGACGGCATGTGGCCGCCGAACCAGCGGTCACTGGCTGTGCTGCTCCGGGCCATGGGCGCGCTGTTGCGCATGCATGCCGCCGGCGCAACGGCGCTGCACACCACGTCGGAACGCCGCGGCGAGCGCGCGCTCGTGTCCGTCGCGCATCACGAGCGCCGGCAACGCCCGCGGCGCCGCAACGCACTCGATCGCGGCGCGGCGACGCTGCCCAACCTTCTGTTCAACCGCTGGTTCCTGCGCTGCTGCACGAGCGGCCGGGTGCTGCCGCCGGTGGGCGGCGGCGAGAGGCTGCCCGGTCTGGCAGGTTCGCTCGACTACCTCGGGGTCAACTACTACACCGAGGACGTCATCACGTTCGACCGCAACGCTGCGCAGACGCTGTTCGCGCGTCGCGACAACGACCCCGAGCTGCCCCACACCAGCTTCGGCTGGGCCATCAACCCCGCCGGGCTGCACCGGGCGCTCGTGTCGCTGTGGGACGAGACGCACCTCCCGCTCATCGTCACCGAGAACGGCGTCGCCGACGAGAACGACGAGCTTCGCGCCGGCTATCTGGTCGACCACCTCAACGCGGTGCTGGACGCGCTCGACGACGGCGCCGACGTCCGCGGCTACCTGCACTGGACGGCGTGGGACAACTTCGAGTGGGCTGAGGGCTACACCAAGAAGTTCGGCCTCTGGTCGGTCGACAGCGAGACGCTGGAGCGGCGCCCCAAGCCCAGCGCGGCGCTCTACGAGGAGATCTGTCGCACGCGAACGGTCCCGCCCGCCGCACCCGCCTGGTTCGGCGCGCGTACCATCAGGAGCGCGGGAGCTCGGTGAGACCGGGCTGAGAGGGCCGCTGCGAGCGGCCGACTGCTGAACCTGATCCGGGTAATGCCGGCGCAGGGAGCGCGCCGCGCCGGAGGGCTCGGCGCTCCGAGCGCCATACGCGCAGGGAGGCCGTGATGAGCAAGGTGTACGTCGAGGGATCTCGACCCGACATCCGCGTGCCGTTCGTGGAGGTGCCACAGTCGCCGACGGAGAGCGCGGGCGGCCAGATCGTCAACCCTCCGCTGCAGCGCTACGACACAAGCGGCCCGCACGGTGATCCGGCGGCGCGCATCGCGGTCGAGGACGGGCTGCCGCCGCTGCGGCATCGCTGGATCGTCGAGCGCGACGATGTCGAGCTCGTGCGCGACTCCGGTCGCGCCGTGCTTCGTGCACGCGACTCCGCGGCGGTCACGCAGCTGCACTACGCGCGGCGCGGCACGGTCACAGCGGAGATGGAGTTCATCGCCATCCGTGAGGGCGTGACACCGGAGCTCGTCCGCGACGAGGTGGCACAGGGTCGCGCGATCATCCCGGTCAACGTCAACCATCCCGAGTCGGAGCCGATGATCATCGGCTCGAAGTTCCTGGTGAAGGTGAACGCGAACATCGGGAACTCCGCCGTGGTGTCGTCCATCGAGGACGAGGTGGACAAGATGCGCTGGGCCACGCGCTGGGGCGCCGACACGATCATGGACCTGTCCACGGGCCGCGACATCCACCGCACGCGCGAGTGGATCATCCGCAACTCGCCCGTTCCAGTCGGAACTGTCCCGATCTACCAGGCGCTGGAGAAGGTGAACGGCAGGGCCGAGGACCTCAGCTGGGACGTGTACCGAGAGACGATCATCGAGCAGGCCGAGCAGGGCGTCGACTACTTCACCGTTCATGCGGGCGTGCTGTTGCGCTTCGTGCCGCTGACCGCGTCGCGCATCACCGGCATCGTGTCGCGCGGCGGCTCGATCATGGCGGCGTGGTGTCTGGCGCACCACGAGGAGAGCTTCCTGTACACACACTTCGAGGAGCTCTGCGAGATCCTGCGCGCCTACGACGTCGCGTTCTCCCTCGGTGACGGGCTGCGCCCGGGGTGCATCGCCGATGCCAACGACGCGGCGCAATTCGCCGAGTTGCGCACGCTCGGCGAGCTCACGGAGATCGCGTGGCGCCACGACGTGCAGGTGATGATCGAGGGGCCCGGGCACGTGCCGATGCACAAGATCAAGGAGAACGTCGACCTGCAGATGGCCGTGTGTCACGAGGCGCCCTTCTACACGCTGGGCCCGCTCACCACGGACATCGCCCCCGGCTACGACCACATCACGTCGGCCATCGGCGCCGCGATGATCGGCTGGTATGGCACGGCGATGCTTTGCTACGTGACGCCCAAGGAACACCTCGGGCTCCCCGACCGGCAGGACGTGAAGGACGGCGTGATCGCGTACAAGATCGCGGCGCACGCCGCCGACCTCGCCAAGGGGCACCCGGGCGCGCAGGACTGGGACGACGCGCTGTCGCGCGCGCGCTTCGAGTTCCGCGGGGAGGACCCGTTCAACCTGTCGCTCGATCCGGAGACGGCACGCTCGCTGCACGACGAGGCGCTGCCGGCTCACGGCGCGAAGACGGCGCACTTCTGCTCGATGTGCGGGCCGAAGTTCTGCAGCATGCGCATCACGCAGGACATCCGCGACCTCGCGGCGAGGGCCGGCGTCGACGAGGAGGAGGCGGTGCGCGCCGGGATGGAGGAAAAGGCCCGCGAGTTCCGTGAGCTCGGCTCGCAGATCCGGGTGCGCTCTTAGGCCGGCCCTGCAGTGAGCTCGTCGACGATGCGCGCCGCCTCGGCGACGGCGGTGTCCTCCTCCAGCCCCGCAGCCACGCGCGCTGCCACGAAGCGACCCACGAGGTAGGTCGCCAGTGGCGCGTTCTGCCGCTCCGACGCGTGGGCGATGTCCCGCGCAGCGCGGAGCAGGGCGGCCCGTTGCTCGCGATCGGGCACGGGCAGCACCGGGTCGCCGATCGCCGCGGTCAGGCGAGCCGCAAGCCTGGTCAGGAGACTCGGATCAGGCGATTCCATACTGTGAGCACCGACAAACTATCCCTGACGCGGAGCACTAGCGTGAAGCGTACGTCCGGTGTCCTTCCCTCCCACCTGGTCGGGCTGCGGCCCTTCGGGCTCGGTGAGCAGCGGCCCAACAACTACCTCGAGATCTGGAAGGCGATGGTCGACAACCGCGACAGCGCGGGCCGCGCGCTGCGCATCCTCCGCGAAGGCGTCTGCGACGGCTGCTCTCTGGGCACCAGCGGCCTCCACGACTGGACGCTCGAGGGTATCCACCTCTGCAACGTCCGCCTGCGCCTGCTGCGGATGAACACGATGCCCGCGTTCGACCCGTCGCTGGCGGCGGACGCCGAGCGACTGCGCTCGATGTCCGGCGCGCAGCTGCGCGACATGGGGCGCATCCCCACGCCGATGGTGCGTCGCGCCGGCGAGCGCGGTTTCTCGCGCATCGCGTGGGGCGATGCCATCGAGCTCGCCGCGCAACGGATCGCGGCGACATCGCCGCAGCGCTGCGGCTTCTACACGACGAGCCGCGGCATCCCCAACGAGACGTACTACGCGGTGCAGAAGGCGGTGCGCGCGCTGGGCACGAACTCGATCGACAGCGCGGCGCGCGTCTGCCACGCACCGAGCACGGTGGCCCTGAAGGAGACGATCGGTGTCGGCGCCAGCACGTGCTCATACACGGACTGGATCGACAGTGACCTCATCGTCTTCATCGGGTCGAACATCGCAAACAACCAGCCGGTCGCGATGAAATATCTGCACCACGCGAAGAAGCGCGGTGTCCGAGTCGTCTCCGTGAACACGTACCGCGAGCCGGGCATGGAGCGCTATTGGGTGCCGTCGGCGCCGTCAAGCGCGCTGTTCGGCACGCGCATCACCGACCGCTTTCACATCATCAAGCCCGGCGGCGACGTCGCGTTCTTCAACGGCGTGGCCCGGGACATCATCGACAACGGCTGGCACGACGAGCGCTTCGTCGCGGCGCACACAGGCGGGTTCGAGGAGCTCGCCGCGACGCTCCGCGCGCAGCCGTGGGAGCTCCTGGAGCGCGGCGCGGGAGTGCCGCGGGCCGAGATGCGGGAGCTCGCGTCGGCGCTGCGCGCCGCGACCCGCGCGATCTTTGTATGGAGCATGGGCGTCACGCAGCACCGCACCGGTGAGGACAACGTGCGCGCCATCTGCAACCTGGCGTTGCTTCTGGGTCAGGTGGGCCGCATCGGCACCGGGCTCATGCCGATCCGCGGCCATTCGGGCGTGCAGGGCGGCGCGGAAATGGGCGCGTACGCCACGGTGTTCCCCGGTGGGGCCGCGATCGGCGCGGCGAGCGCCGCGCATCTCGGCGAGCAGTGGGGTTTCGAGGTCTCGAGCGAGCCGGGCATGACGGCGCCGCGCATGATCGACGCGGCGCATCGAGGCGAGCTCGACGTGCTCCACTCGATCGGGGGCAACTTCCTCGATGTGCTGCCCGACCCCGGCTACGTCGAGGAGGCGCTCGGCCGCATCCCGCTGCGCGTCCACCACGACATCGTGCTCAGCTCGCAGATGCTGGTCGATCCCGCCGATACGGTGCTCGTGCTCCCGGCGACGACGCGCTATGAGATCGCGGGCGGCGTCACCGAGACGAGCACCGAGCGGCGCGTGATCTTCAGCCCGTGCATCGACGGCAGCCCGGTACGCGATGCGCGCGCAGAGGGCGAGGTGATGCTGGCGATCGCCGCCCGCGTGCGCCCGGAGGTCGCGGATGCTCTCGGCTGCGACACCATGGATGCGATCCGCGAGGAGATCGCGCGCGTCGTCCCGGCGTACGACGGCATCCAGCACCTGCGCAGCGCGGGCGACCAGTTCCAGTACGGCGGACGGCTGCTGTGCCGCGACGGCGAGTTCCCGACCCCCGACGGCCGGGCGCGGTTCGCGCCGGTCACGCCCGTGATCACCGAGGTGCCCGACGGCGCGGTCCTCGTCACCACGCGTCGCGGCAAGCAGTTCAACAGCATGGTGCACGAGCGCCGCGATGCCATCACCGGCGCGGCGCGCGACTCCATCCTGATGAGCGACGAGGACATCACCCGCTTCGGCCTGCACGACGGGGACGCGGTCGTGCTGCGCAACAGCGTGGGCGAGATGCGCGGCCGCGTGTTCCGCGCGCGCGTGAAGCCCGGCTCGGCCCAGGTGCACTTCCCCGAGGGCAACGTGCTCATCGACCCGGGCAACCGAGCCCCGGAGTCCGATGTGCCGGACTACAACGCGGTGGCCCAGGTGGTGCGCGCGTGACCCGGTCGCACCGCGTCATGCAGGTGGAGGCCGGGGGGACTGTGCGCTGGGCCAGCGACCAGCTCACCGCCGAGGAGCCGCTCGAGATTCGCGTCAACGGCATCTCGATCTCGGTGACCATGCGGACGCCGGGCAGCGACTTCGATCTCGCCGCCGGCTTTCTGGTCACCGAAGGGCTCATCGCGGGGGCGGACGAGATCGTCTCGATGCGCATGTGCCCTGCCGCGTCGGCGCCCGACGGCGCGCTCAACGTCGTGGACATCGTGCTCCGCGGCGACACAGTGCAGCCCGCCGCCGTGCGCAACTTCTACATGACGTCGTCGTGCGGCATCTGCGGCAAGGCGAGCATCGACGCGGTGCGGACGCGGTCGCAATATTACGTGAGCGACGACCCGCTGCGCGTCGACGCGGCGCTCCTCGCCTCGCTGCCCGACGCGCTCCGTGGTGCGCAGCACGAGTTCGCCCGCACCGGCGGGCTCCATGCGGCCGGCCTGTTCGATGAGCACGGCGCGGTCGTGTGCGTGCGCGAGGACGTCGGCCGCCACAACGCGTTCGACAAGGTGATCGGCTGGGCGGCGACGCAGCACCGGCTGCCGCTGCGCTCTCACATCATCCTGGCGTCGGGGCGCGCCAGCTTCGAGCTGACGCAGAAGGCGCTGATGGCGGGACTCCCGATGCTCGCCGCGGTGTCGGCGCCGTCCGACCTTGCGGTCGCACTCGCGAACGAATCAGGGATGACCCTTGCCGGCTTTGTTCGTGGCGATCGCCTGAACGTGTACTGCGGTCAGCAGCGCCTCACCCGCTCACCGGTGACGCCGTGACGACCTGTGAACGCAGCGGCACGACCAGGGCGACCACCTGGTCGATCAAGCTCTGATCGACAGCCGCAACACGCAGCGACGCCACGAGGTGCGCCGCGACCTTGTCGAACTGGTCGTCGGTGATCCCCAGCCGGCTGTGCGCCATCGTGAGGTCGAACGGCGCCGGGGGTTGCGGGCCTCCCGTCGCGGCGGTGACGAACATCGCCTGGTGGCGCTTCAGCCGGTTCATGTCGACACCGTCGAATACCGACCAGAGGGCTGAGTCGTTCAGCACGCGGTCGTAGAAGATGTCGACGACCGCGGCGACCGCTCCATCGCCACCGAGCTTCGCGAACAGCGTTTCTTCCGTCATCGCGTCTCTCCTTCGCAATCTGCAGGCGCGGCCGCGCGCCCGTTGCCGCTCACGATGCCCGGCCTGCGACGACGCTCGCCATGGGCGGTGTGCACTGAGCACCAGTCCGCGCAGATGTGCATCGCGCGCACCCGGCAGCTTCGCCGCGCCACTGCCCAAGGATGCGGGCCGCGCCCTTGTGCGCCGCGATCGAAGCCCTGCCGACCGGCGGCTGCCACCGTAATCGGTGCGCATGCTCTCCACCACACGTCAGACCCGCGTCGCAGTCGTTGGCAACGGGATGGTCGCCGCGACCCTGCTCGAGGAGCTCGCTGCTCGCGGCGGCGATCGCTTCGCCATCACCGTGTTCGGCGACGAGCCGCATCCCGCCTACGATCGCATCAAGCTCAGCTCCGTGCTCGCCGGCACCTGCGAGGCCGACCAGCTGACGCTACTGGACCGCTCCTGGTACCGCCGCAACGGCGTCATGTTGCTGGAGGGCCGTCGCGTGGTGAGCATCGATCGAGATCGTCGCGAGGTAAGCGACGACAGCGGCGACGCGACCGAGTACGACGTCTGCATCCTGGCAACGGGCTCCGATGCGGTGATCCCAGCGATCGAGGGGAAGGATCGCGGCGGTGTGCATGCATTCCGCACGCTGCGCGACGTCGACGCCATCCTGAGCGCGGCGGGCTGCGCACAGAGCGCCGTCGTGCTGGGCGGCGGGTTGCTCGGGCTGGAGGCGGCGTACGGCCTCCAGGCGCGGGGGTTGCCGGTCACGGTCGTGCATCTGATGGACCGCTTGATGGAGCGGCAGCTCGACGGCGCGGGAGCCCGGCTGCTGCACGAGCAGCTCGAGCGCCTGGGCATGCGGATGCGTCTGTCGGCCGAGACGGTCGCGCTGCACGGCAACGGAACCGTGGAGGCGGTGGCGCTGAGTGACGGCAGCATCATCGACGCGGACCTCGTCGTGGTCGCGTGTGGCGTCCGCCCTCGCGTCGAGCTGGCGACGTACGCCGGCCTCGAGGTGCGCCGCGGCATTGTCATCGACGATCAGATGCGAACGTCGGACCCGTCGATCTACGCGGTCGGCGAGTGCGCCGAGCATCGCGGGCGGTGCTACGGCATCGTCGCTCCGCTGCGCGAGCAGGCTCGCGCGCTGGCCGCGCACCTCACCGGAACGGACGGAGCTGCGTACAGGGGCGGTGTCGAGGCGACGACACTGAAGGTCGCGGGCGTGAACGTGTTCAGCGCCGGACGCTTCGACGCGAACCCCGAGGACGAGGTGCTGACCCTCCACGACACCGGGACCGGCGTGTACAAGAAGGTCGTCATCAACGGCGGGCGCGTCGAGGGGGCGGTGCTCGTCGGCGACCTCGCGACGGCGCCGCGCATCACTGCGGCCCTCGGCGGTCTGCTGACGGTCGGTGGTGCGCGGCTCGCTCTCGTTGCGCCGCCCACGGGCGAACCGGCAAGCAGTGTCGCCGACGCGCTTGCCGACGACGCCGTGGTCTGCGGCTGCAACGGCGTGACCAAGGCCGCGATCTGCACAGCCATCATGGAGAAGGGATGCGCGTCGCGCCGCGAGGTCACGGCGTGCACGCGCGCCGCGGGCTCGTGCGGCTCCTGCGGAACGCTTGTCGACGCGCTCGTCGCCACACACGCCGGCGCGTCGTCGTCGTCACCGCCGGAGCCGACGTTCTGCACGTGCCTGCCGTTCCCCCGCCGCGAGCTGCGCGCCGCCATCGTCGAGCGCGACCTGCGCTCGGTGCAGGTGGTCCTCGACACGCTCGGCGACGGCGCCGGATGCGCGCGCTGCAAGCCGGCGCTCGCGTACCTGCTCGACGTCGTCTGGTGCGGCGACTACCAGGAGGATCGGAGCGCGCGCTTCATCAACGACCGCGTGCACGCCAACATCCAGAAGGACGCGACGTTCTCGGTGGTGCCGCGCATGTTCGGTGGGGTCACCACGGCGAGCGAGCTGCGCCGCATCGCCGACGTCGCCGAGCGCTTCGAGGTCAGGATGATCAAGGTCACCGGCGGGCAGCGGCTCGATCTTCTTGGAGTGCGCAAGGAGGACCTGCCGGCCATCTGGCAGGCGCTCGACATCCCCTCGGGGCACGCGTACGCCAAGGCGGTGCGCACCGTGAAGACCTGCGTCGGCACCGAGTTCTGCCGCTTCGGCATCGGCGACTCCACGGCGCTCGGCATCGAGCTCGAGCGTGCGCTCTGGGGGCTGTACACGCCCCACAAGCTGAAGAGCGGGGTGACCGGGTGCCCACGCAACTGTGCCGAGATCACGGTCAAGGACCTCGGCATCATGGCGATTGCCACGGGCTGGGAGATCTACGTCGGCGGCGCCGCCGGAATGACCGTGCGCAAGGGGGACTTGCTCTCGACCGTCGCGACTGCGGAGGACGCGATGCTGCACGCGCTGCTCTTCGTGCAGCACTATCGCGAGGAGGCCGAGTACCTCGAGCGTGCGTACCACTACGTTGCGCGAGTCGGGATCGCCGCGGTGCGCACGGCCACGGTCGATGCGGACGTCGCCGCGCAGCAGGCGTTGCTCGCGCGGTTCAAGCGAGCTCGCGCCAACGTGCGGGATCCGTGGGCGACCGAGGGCGCGGAACCGCGCACACCGTGGCAGTTCAGCGCGTTGCCGGCGCCCGCCGAGGCGGTGCCATGCTCGACGTGAGCGCGCCGGTGCGAGTGCGGCTCGCCAGCGTCGACGACCTCCCCCCGCGCGAGGGTCGCAGCATCACAGTCGATGGCGACGAGATCGCGCTGTTTCGCTGTGAAGCAGGCATCCGCGCCGTTGCCAACGCCTGTCCGCACGCGCAGGGTCCGCTGGCCGACGGCATCGTCGCCGGCGACACGGTGACCTGTCCGCTGCACGGTCGCACCGTCAACCTCGTCACCGGTGAGGTGAGCGACTGTCCGGTGCAGGTGCGCGTGCACGCCGTGAGCGTGGAAGACGGTGTGATCTACCTCGAGCGGTGACTGCGCCGGCGGGCACCGGTGTGCGCGAGGTGCGGTCGGTGTGCTCGTACTGCGGCGTGGGCTGCGGTCTTGCGGTCCGCGCACAGCGCGGGCGTGTGATCGGCGTGGCCGGTGATGCCGGCCACCCCACCAACCGCGGCGGGTTGTGCAACAAGGGCCGGCGCATCGCCGAGACGCTGATCACGGGCGACCGCGCGCTGCACCCGATGCGCCGCCCGCTCGATGCCACGGGCGGGTTCGATCGGCTGCGCCCGTGGTCTCGCATCAGCTGGGCAGACGCGCTCACCGATGCGGCGCGCCGGCTGCGCGCGCTGCAGGACGAGCACGGCCGCGACGCCGTGTTCTTCTATCTCAGCGGCCAGCTGCTCACCGAGGACTACTACGTCGCCAACAAGCTGGTGAAGGGCTTCCTCGGCACCAACAACGTCGACACCAACTCGCGACTGTGCATGGCGTCGGCGGCGGTGGCCTATGAGATGGCGTTCGGCAGCGACGGTCCTCCGGGGTGCTACGAGGACCTCGACCTCGCCTCCTCGGTGCTCTTCATCGGTTCCAACGCTGCCGACACGCACCCGATCCTGTACGGCCGCCTGCTGCAGGCCCGCGCGCGGACCGGTGCGCGCTGGGTGGTCGTCGATCCGCGGCGCACGCCGACAGCGGCGGCGGCCGACGTGCATCTCGCCATCACCCCGGGCAGCGACGTCGCGCTGCTGCTCGCCATGTTCCGCGTGTGCCTGGATGAGTCGCTCATCGACCGGCGCTACCTGCGCAGCCACACCTCGGGTTTCGATGACGCGGCGGCCGTCGCGCGCGAGTGGGACGCGGAGCGCGCCGCGAGCGTGTGCGGCGTCGACGCCGAAGAGATCCGTCGAGCGGCGCGCATCGTCTGGTCGTCGCCGGCGGCGCTGTCGATGTGGTGCCAGGGCATGAACCAGTCGTCAGCCGCCACCGACAAGAACCTGGCGCTGATCAACCTGCATCTCGCCACGGGCCACATCGGCCGCGCCGGCGCGGGCCCGTTCTCGCTCACCGGGCAGGCCAATGCGATGGGCGGCCGCGAGGTCGGCGGCTTCGCGACCAAGCTCGCCGCACACCGGCGGCTCGACGACCCGGGCGCCCGCGCGCTGGTGCAGGATCACTGGG
>JBOHUE010000111.1:0-2917 GCA_050734185.1 Candidatus Dormibacteria bacterium
GTGTCGCTGTTCGAGCGCTCGCGCCTGCTCGGCGGCAAAGCGACGTCGTTCGAGGTTGGCGGTGTGGAGGTCGACAACGGCCAGCACGTGACGCTGCGCTGCTGCACCGAGTTCCTGGACTTTGCCGATCAGCTCGGCATGCGCGACTCGCTGCGCTTTCAGGACCGCTTCACCGCGATGGTGCTTGCCGGTGGCGCACCGATGGCGCGTCTGCGCGCGGCGCCACTGCCCGCGCCGCTGCACCTGGCCCTCGGTTTCGCGTCGTACCGCCACCTCGGTCCGATCGACAAGGCGCGTGTGGGGTTCGCACTTGTCGCGGCGCTGCGCGCGCCGCGCGCATCGATGGACATGGCGGCTTGGCTGCGCCGCAACGGCCAGAACGCACGCACCCGCCGCGCCTTCTGGGACCCCTTTCTCATCCCCGCGCTCAACGCGCCCCTCAAGCGCGCCTCCGCAGCCGACGGCCTGTTCGTGATTCGCACCGCGTTCCTCGGCGGGCGTGACGCGGCGTGCATCGGCTACTCCACGGTCCCGCTCGCGCGTCTCGCAGAACGCGCGGCGGCCGAGTGCACATCGGTGCACATGCGGACGCGCGTCTCGAGTGTCGAGGTGCGTGACGGCGCGGTGATCGAGGTGCGCACCGAGTCCGGCACGTCGTTCGAGTGCGACGCATGCGTGCTGGCGGTGCCGCCGGAACGCGCAGCGTCGATCCTCGCGGCCTCGGGGATTGCGGCGGTCGAGGGACTCGACGGGTTCGAGACCGAGCCGATCGTGGACGTGCACCTCTGGTACGACCACCGCGTGCGCGGCCTCGACTTCGCGGCGATTCTCGACTCGCCGGTGCAGTGGGTGTTCCAGAAGGGCCCCGGCTACCTCGCGTGCAGCCTCAGTGCCGCTGCGACATACGTGACGCGCCCGCAGTCCGAGCTTGTCGCCATGTGCGACGCCGAGGTGCGCGAGGCGATACCGCAGCTGCGCGGCGCGCACCTGGTGCGCAGCGCGTGCACCCGCGATCCCGAGGCGACGTTCGTGCCCACTCCGGGCTTGCGCCGCCCGGGCCCGCGGACGTCGGTGCGCGCGCTCGTGCTCGCCGGAGCGTGGACCGACACCGGCTGGCCGGCGACCATGGAGTCTGCGGTGCGCAGCGGCCGGGCAGCGGCGCGCGCACTCGACTCGGTCGTGCACGAGCGCTCGGTTGACGTGCGCGCCGAACGCCAGAACGACGCCGCCCGCCGCGCGATGCAGGAGATGGTCCGTGCCGTCTGACGCGCTGAGCAACGCCGTCGACTGGATCATCGAGCGGCAGAGTCCCGAGGGCTGGTGGACCGCCGAGCTCGAGACCAACGTGACGATGACCGCCGAGCACGTGCTGCTGCTCCGCTTCCTCGGCATCCCGCTGGACGACATCCGGGAGCGCGCGATCCGGTACATGCTGGGCGCGCAGCGCGAGGACGGCACCTGGGGCCTGTACCACAACGCGGCCGGCGATCTGAGCACCACGCTCGAGGCGTACGTTGCGCTGCGCGTGCTCGGCGTCGACACCGAGCGCGCCGAGATGCGGCGCGCAATCTCCTTTGTTCGCAATCAAGGTGGCATCGCCGAGGCACGCGTGTTCACCAAGATCTGGATGGCGCTCTTCGGCGCGTATCCCTGGCGCGGCGTGCCCACGCTGCCGCCGGAGTTGGTGTGGTTTCCGCCGCAGCTTCCCTTCAACCTGTACGACTTCGCGTGCTGGGCGCGTCAGACCCTGGCACCACTGCTGCTCGTCATCTCACGCCGGCCGGTTCGCGATCTCGGGTTCGACGTCTCCGAGATTGTCGCCCCCGGCACCGAGCACCGCACGCGCCGCGTGCCCGGCAGCGGGCCGTTCTGGTGGCTCGACCACCTGCTCCGCATCTATCACGGGCAGCCGCTGCATCCCGGGCGCGCGCAGGCGCGCGGCAGTCTTGTCGACTGGATCAGCGACCACCAGGAAGCCGACGGCGGGTGGGGCGGGATCCAGCCGCCGTGGGTGTACTCCCTGATCGCGTTGAGCGTCGAGGGTCAGTCCAATGACTCGACGGTGATGCGCAAGGGAATCGACGGGCTCCGCACGTTCGCGTTCGACGATCCGGACGGTTGGCGGTTCCAGGCATGCGTCTCACCGGTGTGGGACACGGCCTGGACGGTGCTCGCGCTGCGTCGTGCCGGCATCCCGCGCGACCATCCGGCGATTCGCACCTCGGTCGACTGGCTGCTCGCAGAGCAGATCGAACACTGGGGCGACTGGCAGGTGAAGATGCCGCTCGACGAGTGCGGTGGATGGGCGTTCGAGTTCGAGAACGACATCTATCCCGACATCGACGACACCGCTATCGTTGTGCTGGCGTTGCTCGAGGCGAGCCGCGAGACGCGGGTGCTCTCCGCAGTCACACGCGCAGTGCGTTGGTGCCGGGCGATGCGCTCCAGCAACGGCGCCTGGGGTGCGTTCGACAAGGACAACACCCGCACGCTGCTGTACCAGCTGCCGTTCGCCGATTTCGGCGCGCTGATCGATCCTCCGTCGGAGGATGTCACGGCGCACGTGATCGAGATGCTCGCCGCCGTCGGCGCGCGTCCCGACGACCGCGACGTCGCTCCCGCGCTGGGCTACCTGCGCAACGAGCAACGGCCGTGGGGGTCGTGGTTCGGGCGCTGGGGCGTGAACCACGTGTACGGCACCTGGTGCGTCGTCAGCGCGTTGCGCGCGCTGCGCACCGGCGACGACATGATCCAGCGGGCAGCAGCGTGGATGGAGCGGCGGCAGAACCTCGACGCCGGTTGGGGCGACACCTGCCACGGCTACGTCGACGAGTCGTTCGCGGGCGTTGGCGACAGCACCGCGTCGCAGACGGCGTGGGCCGTGCACACGCTGCAGCTGGCCGGCCGCGGCCGGGGC
>JBOHUE010000112.1:0-4502 GCA_050734185.1 Candidatus Dormibacteria bacterium
GCCGAGGCCGGCGCTCCGGCCACCGCGCCGCGCGCGCGGCGACGAGGACCGCCACCACCCGGGCCGTGGTCTGAACTAGCGCCCACGCGCGGTAGGCCGTCGTCGCGTCGAGCAGCGACAGCGGCGACGCCAGCACCGCGGCGAGCGGCGGGTTCTGAAACGGAATGAACAGGTGGTTGGCGGGAACGCCGGCGGCGCGCGAGACCGCCTCCTCGGCGGGGACGTCGAACATCGACGAGCCGGAGCCGGTGCGCCACAGCGTCGACGCCGCATACGTGCCGGCGTAGTCGCTCGTGCGCGCGCCCACCGTGGGAACCGCGGCCCAGACCTGGACGTAATGCGCCAGCACCAGCGCCGCGGTGACGAGGAGCAGCGCCGCAGCAACGCGGGCACGCGACATTGCGTTCTAGAGCGTATGACCCCACCGGAGACGGCCCGGTCAAGGCCGGGTCACAACCTCAGAGCGAGTCGAGCGCGTCGGAGAATGCGCGAAGGTCGCTCGCGCTGAACAGCGCAAAGGTGATCTCGGTGACGCTTGTGCCGTCACCCTCGAGTGCCGTTCGCGCCTCCTCAAGCGCGATCGGCGCCGCGCGGTCGATGGGAAAGCCGTAGATCCCGGTGCTGATCGACGGCGCCGCCACGCTGCTGAAGCCGTGTTCGCGCGCGATGGCGAACGCAGATCGGTACGCAGATGCGAGCTTCTCCGGCTCCCCGTGGGCGCCCCCGCGCCAGCGGGGACCGACCGCGTGGATCACGGCATCCGCAGACATGCGCCCGGCGCCGGTGAGAACCGCCTGTCCCGTCGGGCAGCCGCGATACCGCTCGTGGAGCTCGCGCATGATCTGCGGTCCGCCGGCGCGATGCACGGCCCCGTCGACGCCGCCGCCACCCGCGAGCGAGCTGTTCGCCGCGTTGACGATTGCGTCGACAGCCAGCGTGGTGATGTCCGCCTGCAGCAGCCGCAGCACGCCCGCGCCGATCCTGCGCTCGGCCGCGGCCTCAGGCACCGTTGGTTCGACTGAACCCCAGGCAGACGTTGTGGCCGCCGAAACCGAACGATGTGCTCAGCGCGAAATCGATGGTCGCCGTGCGGCCCCTGTGCGGCACGTAGTCGAGGTCGCAGTCGGGATCGGGCTCGTCGAGGTTGATCGTCGGCGGCACGAATTGGTCCTGAATGGCACAAACGGTGATGACCGCCTCGATGGCGCCCGCGGCACCGAGCAGATGGCCGTGCATCGACTTGGTGGACGACATCGGGATGGTCGACGCCGCGTCGCCGAGCGCCGCCTTCACCGCGCGCGTCTCGGCCGCGTCGTTCAGCTGCGTCGACGTGCCGTGGGCGTTGATGTAGCCGACGTCCTCGGGCTCGCGTCCCGCGCGCTGCAGCGCGCGCCGGATGCTGCGCCGCGCACCGTCGCCGTCCTCGTTGGGCGCTGTGACGTGGTACGCGTCGGCGGTGGCACCATACCCGGTCAGCTCCGCATATACGCGCGCGCCGCGCGCCGTGGCGTGCTCGTAGTCCTCGAGGATAAGGATGCCGGCGCCCTCACCCATCACGAAGCCATCGCGCTCCCGGTCGAACGGGCGCGACGCGCGCTCGGGCTCGTCGTTGCGTGTCGAGAGCGCCTGCATCGCGTTGAACGAGCCGATGCCGAGTCCCGTCACCGACGCCTCCGTGCCGCCGGCGATGACCGCGACCGCGTCGCCCCGGCGGATCCACTCGGCGGCCTCGCCGATGGCGTGCCCGGCCGACGCGCACGCGCTGACGATCGCGTAGTTGGGGCCCTTGGCGCCGTGGTCGATCGCGATCATCCCGGCCGGCATGTCCGGGATCATCCCGGGGATCGTGAACGGCGAGACGCGGCGCACGCCGAAGTCGTGCAGTGCGATGGAGGCCCGGTCGAGGAACTCGAGACCGCCGATGCCTGACGCCACCAGCACGCCGACGTCCTCCGGCATCGAGGCGATGTCGATCCCGGAGTCACGCACCGCCTCTCGCGCGGCCGTCAACGCGAGGTGAATGCATCGGCTGCTGCGCCGCGCCTCCTTGTGACCGATCTCCGCCTGCGCGTCGAATCCCTTGACCTCGCCGGCGATCTTCGTGGGGAACTCGGACGCGTCAAAGAGGGTGATGGGACCGATGCCGCTCGTGCCGCTGCGGCAGGTGGCCCACGTGCTCGCGACGTCGTTGCCCAGCGGGGTCAGAGCACCCATGCCCGTGATGACGACGCGGCCGCGGCCGCTGCCGTTCCCGTTCCCGCTCATCGGGCCACCTCCGCCACGGGGTCGGCTGTCGCGGGCGCGCCCTGCGAGTGGAATCCGCCGTCGACGTGCAACACCTCGCCGGTCACGCCGCGCGAGAGATCGCTCAACAGAAAGAGGCAGGCGTCGGCGACCGGCCCGTTGTCCTGGGTGTCCCACCCGAGCGGCGCCTGCCGCTGCCAGGCGCTCTTGATCGACGAGAAGCCGGGGATCGACTTCGCTGCGATCGTCTCCAGCGGGCCGGCGGACAGCGCGTTCACGCGCACATGCCGGGGCCCGAGGTCACGGGCTGCGTAGCGCACGATCGACTCCAGTGCCGCCTTCGCCGGGCCCATCCAGTCGTACGAGGGCCACGCCACCGACGCGTCGAAGGTGAGCGCGACCACGCTCCCGCCTGTTTCAGGCATCAGTGGCACAAACGCAGCCGCGAGGGTCCGCAGCGAGTAGCTGCTCACCTCGAACGCCGTGGCGACCGACTTCCACGGCGCGTCGAGGAAGCCGCCGCCGAGGCAGTCCTCGGGAGCGAACCCGACCGCGTGCACGACGGCGTCGACACCGCCCCAGAGCTCGTTGACATGGGCCGCGACGGCGCGCACCTCGTCCTCTCGAGTCACGTCCATCTCGAGCACCTCGGGCACGGGATCAAGGCGATTCGCGCTGCGCTGCGTCAGCGACATCGCGCGCCCGAACGACGTGAGCACCGTCTTCGCTCCGGCGCGCTGGCACGCCGCGGCGATGGCGAACGCGATGCTCTTCGGCGTGAGCACACCTGTGACGACCACTCGTTTGTTCTGCAGGATGCCCATCTGAACCACAGACACGTAACCTTATAAGGCGCGCGAGGGAGCCCGCAGTTACGGCGCCTCAGCCTGCAGCGCCGCGGTCGTGAGCTGGACCATCGCAGCGTGCCACTTCGGTGAACCGGCGAGGATGTTGCCGCTGTCGAACACGGCGCGCTCGTCACCGAGCCAGTCGCTGACGACCCCTCCGGCCTCGCGCACCAGCAGCGCGCCTCCGGCGATGTCCCACAGCCCGAGGTTGAGCTCGAAGAACCCGTCGAACGCGCCGGTCGCGGCGTACGCCAGGTCAAGGCTCGCGGCGCCCGCGCGGCGCAGGTCCTCGAAGCTCAGCAGCGCTCCCATGAACACGCTCAAGTACCGGGCCAGGGTGCGCTCGTCCTTGCGGCGGAACGGAAACCCCGTGGCGACGACGCATCCGGAGGGATCGCGGTCGCCCACGCGCAGGCGGCGCCCGGCGGCGTCAATTGCGCCCGCGCCCTCTGCCGCGTTCCAGGAGTTGCCGAGGTAAGGCGCCGCGACGGCCGCGACCACCGGCCGGCCCTCCTCCACGAGTGCGACGCTCACCCCGACGACGGGGAAGCTGCGCACCAGGTTGGTCGTGCCATCGACGGGGTCGACGACCCAGACGCGGTCGGCGAGGCTTCCGCCCGCCTCCTCCGCCAGCACGGGAATGTCCGGAGCAGCGGCGTTGAGCACCGCGATCGCGGCCGCCTCGGCCTCGCGGTCCACAGCGGTGACGTAGTCGCCGGCCGCCTTCTCCTCGGGGCGCAGGGCTGACGAGTCGTTCGCGCGCCGCAGGATCACGGCGGTGGCGGCGTCAGCGGCGGCAACCGCCGTCGCGCGGAGCTCGTCTCGCTGGATCACGGCCTGAGGAGTATCCATCGACTCAGGCGAGAACCACCCACGCGACCGCTGAGTCGTCGCGACTTACCTGCCCGCACGGGCGCGACACGCACCCACGCTAGCGGCACGCCGTCAGGCCGCCGCCACGCGTGCACCGCACAGTCGCCCCTGCTCGCGGTAGCGGCCTGCGGCTCAGCACTCGGCGGGCACAGTGCTCCGAGTCCGCGTCGCCCGCCTCCGTGATGGCCGCTTCACATGGGCGCGTGCCGCGCCCACGCGGCACGTCAGTCGCGATCCGAGCAGCGACCGCAGGCCGCATCGCCCGACGGCCATAGACGCGTCGCGGGAGCTGACCGCGGACAGACTTCTCACTCAGCGTAGGTCTGGTGCCTGCGAGCCGTCGCACTGCATGCGGCCAGCGGCGCGGCGCCGGGCTCCGTGGCGCCGCTGGAGGCCACCCGCGGAGGGTTGGCACACCATTCGCGAGACCGTCTTCGGAGGCGGACACACCCGGGTGAGCGCTGACTCGTTCGCGGCTGGCCTGCCGCGCGGGCGCGGCACGCGCCCATGCGCAGCGGCCATCACGGAGGCGGGCGA
>JBOHUE010000113.1:0-26983 GCA_050734185.1 Candidatus Dormibacteria bacterium
GCGCGCGCCCGCGAAGAGCTCGGCCGCGCGCCCCGCGCGCCCGACCACGCCGCCGTCCCCGTCCGGAGCCGGCGGGGGTGGCACACCGCCCTCGTCCTAGACGCCCCGACGTGGGGGCCCGGCCAAATCCGACTTGCTGAGTCGGGTATTGGGTAGACTCCGGCCATGGGCAAGTCCTCTCGCGATCTCCTCAACGAAGCCAGGCTCCTCGTCCCCGAGGTCACGCCGGAGCAGGTGCACGGTGGCAACGGCCGCGCGCTGATCGACGTCCGCGAGTCCGACGAGTTCGAGCAGGGCTACATCCCCGGCGCCATCCACGTGAGCAAGGGCCACATCGAGACGCGCATCGAGGACGCTGTGCCCAGCAGGGACACGCCGATCACGCTGTACTGCGCCGGCGGCACGCGGTCGCTGCTCGCCGGCCGCGCGCTCCACGAGCTCGGCTACACCGACGTGGTCTCGATGACCGGCGGCTTCAACGCCTGGAAGCAGGCGGGTTTCGATTTCGCGATGCCGGCCGCGCTGACCCCTGAGCAGAAGGTGCGCTACAGCCGCCATCTGCTCATCCCCGAGATCGGCGTCGAGGGGCAGGCAAAGCTGCTCAACTCGAAGGTGCTGCTCATCGGCGCCGGCGGCCTGGGCACGCCCGCAGCGCTGTACCTTGCCGCGGCGGGCGTCGGCACGATCGGCTTCGTCGACTTCGACGTGGTCGATCTCAGCAACCTGCAGCGTCAGGTGCTCCACACCGAAGACCGCATCGGCATGCGTAAGACCGAGTCCGCGAAGATCGCGCTGCAGGCGCTCAATAGCGACGTGACCGTCGTCGAACACAACGTGATGCTCAACGGCGAGAACGCGCGCGAGATGTTCGAGCAGTACGACGTTATTGTCAACGGATGCGATAACTTCCCGACGCGGTACCTCGCCAACGATGTCGCCATCTTTGCGAAGAAGCCGCTCGTCGACGGCGGGATCTTCCGCTTCGAGGGCCAGCTGACGACCGTGGTGCCGTTCGCGTCGCCGTGCTACCGCTGCCGGTATCCGCTGCCGCCGCCGCCGGAGGAGGCTCCCTCGTGCGCCGAGGCCGGCGTGCTCGGTGTCCTGCCGGGTGTGATCGGCGTGCTGCAGGCGCTGGAGACGATCAAGCTCATCACCGGCGTCGGCGAGCCGCTCACCGGCCGCCTGCTGCATTTCGACGCGCTGTCCATGCGCTTCCGCGAGTTCCGCGTCCCGCGGGACCCGCAGTGCCCGGTGTGCGGCGAGAACCCGACGATCACCGAACCCATCGATTACGCGGGGTTCTGTGCGGCACCGATTGGTCAGGCGACCGAGATGGTCGGCGCCACCCCCGCGCACGTCTAGCGCACCGAAGCGCTGATCTCAGCGCGGGCGCTGGGCCGGCGTCGCCTCGTCGACGAGCAACACGGGCAGCCCGTCGACGATGGGATAGAGCAGCGCGCATGCGTCGCACCGCAGGCCTGACTCGTCGTCGACCAGCTCGCCGTGGCACCGCGGGCAGGCGAGCAGCCGCCGGACCCCGGGCGGCAGCGGTTTCACACCGCGACGGGGTCGAGCCTTGCCAGAAATCGCCGCACCTGCTCGGTGAACACGGGCGGGTCCTCGAGGTTGCTCAGGTGCCCGCACTGCAGGGTCACCAGCTGAGCGCCGGGGATCGCCCGCACCATCGCGTCGACGTCGGCTCGCGGGGTGACCGTGTCGTGCCCGCCCGCGAGCACGAGCGCCGGCATAGTGATCGCGGCAAGCTGCGGCGTGCTGTCCGGCCGCGCTGCCATCGCACGCGCAGCGTGGGCGACGCCCGCCGAGGTGCAGCGCCGGATGCGTCCGCGCACGGGATCCGCAACGTGCACCTCATCGCGTGAATCCGGGCTCAGCAGCCGCTCGATGTTGGGCTCGACGATGGACTCGACGCTGTCATCGCGAAGCACGGCGTCCGCCAGCGCGAGCCGTGCGGCGCGCACCTCGTCGCTGTCCGCGGTGGCCCGGGTGGATGCGAGCACCAGGCTCATGACGCGGTCCGGCGCCTGTCGCAGCACGGCAAAGGCCACGTAGCCGCCCATCGACGAGCCGGCGAGGTGGAACCGGTCGACCCCGCGCTCGTCGAGTGCCTGCAGCACCGCGAGCGCGAAGCTGTCGAGGCTCGGTTCTCCCGGCGGCAGGGGCGACGATCCGCAGCCCCAGTAGTCGGGACGGAGGCAGCGAAATCGCCCGGACAGCGCCGCGACCTGGTGGTCCCACTGCGACGCGTCGAGCGGAAACGCGTGCAGCATCAGCAGCGGCGCACCGTCACCCGTGTCGTGCAGCGCCGGCAGCGTACCCGCCATCGGCGCGGCGTCAGCCCTGGGCTGCCAGTGCGCGGGCGGGGAAGTCGTCGTCGAGCGACGCCGGCTCGATACGCGTCCGCGCATGCCGCTCGACGTCGCGCAGCTTGAGAATCTCCGACGGCGTGATCAGCGTTATGGCCACGCCGGTGCGGCCCGCCCGCGCGGTGCGGCCCACGCGGTGCAGGTATTCGTCGGGCGTCGACGGCACGTCGTAGTTGATCACGTGCGAGATGTCGTCGATGTCGAGACCGCGGGCCGCGACGTTGGTGGCGATGAGGCAGCGCACGTGACTCTCGCGGAACTGGCGCATCGCCCGGTCGCGCTCGCGCTGGCTGAGGTCACCGTGGAGCAACCCGACGCCGTAGCCGCGTCGCGCGAGCTGCGCCTGCAGCACGTCGGCGGTGCGCTTCGTCTCCACGAAGATCAGCGCCATCGTCACCTCAGGTTGATCGAGGATGCGTGCGAGCGCCTCGGTCTTCTCCGCCCATGACGTCTGCAGATACAGCTGCCGCACTCCCGCGGCGATCTCGGGCCGCGCGCTGACCTCCACGGTCACCGCGTCGTCGCGCATGTGCCGCGCGGCGAGCCGCCGCACCCAGTCGGGCATCGTCGCGCTGAACAGCAGCGTCTGCCGGTCGGTCGGGCACTGGCGGAGGATGCGCTCGACGTCGGGTGCGAATCCCATGTCGAGCATGCGGTCGGCCTCGTCGAGCACCGCGACTCGCACGTTGCCGAGATTGAGCGCCCGTCGCTGCAGGAGGTCGGCGAGCCGCCCGGGAGTCGCGACGACGATTTGCACGCCGCTGCGCAGCTCCTGGATCTGCCGTCCGATCGAGTCGCCGCCGTAGATGGCCGCCGACCGCACCTCGTGCCGGGCGGCGAGCCGCGTGAGCTCCTCGTGCACCTGGACTGCCAGCTCGCGCGTGGGGCACAGGACCAGCGCCTGCACCGGACCCGCACGCGGATCCAGGCGCTCGATGATCGGAATGCCGAACGCCGCGGTCTTGCCGCTGCCGGTGTGGGCCTGGCCGATGACGTCGCGGCCCTCCAGCCCTGGAGGGATCGCGCCCGCCTGAATCGGCGTCGCCATCTCGAATCCCATCTCGGCGACCGTGTGCAGCATGGGGACGCTGAGCTGCAGCCGGTCGAAGGTCACCGGTGGCGAATCCGTGTCGATCGCAGCCACATCTACCGAACTGTCAGCGGGACGTGGCCTTGCGATGTGCGGTCTGCCGTACCGCATCCTGGAACCTGAACGCAAGACAGTTGCAGTCTACCCGAAGCCGCTCGAATCAACACGCGACGGCACGGCGACAGGGCCGAACGCCCGGGCAGATGAGAAGATGCGGCCCCGTGGCCGCCGACATTCTGTGCACGGTGCCGCTGCCGGGACGCTTCGCGGAGCGCATCGACGGAGTGGCATCGGTTCGCGTCATCGGGCGCCTGCAGACGCGTGACGAGCTCGCCGGTCTGCTCGGCGCGAGCCCGTGCGACGTCCTCTGCCCGCAGCTGCAGGAGCGCATCGACGGAGCGGTGCTCGACGCGGGCGCGCCCCGGCTGCGCTGCGTGTCGCTGTTCGCGGTGGGTTTCGACAACGTCGACATCGCCGCCGCAACTGCGCGCGGCATCGTCGTCGGCCATACGCCCGGGGTGCTCACCGACGCCACCGCCGACTGCGCCATGGGGCTGATCCTGGCCGCCGCACGCCGCTTGTGCGAGGGCGATCGCGAGGTCCGGGCAGGGCGGTGGGGTGGCTGGGCTCCGAGCTACATGCTCGGGCTGCAGGTCACCGGCGCGCGACTGGGGCTCGTCGGGTTCGGGCGCATCGGCCAGGCGGTTGCGCGGCGCGCGCTGGGGTTCGCCATGCAGGTCAGCTTTGCCGACCCGACCTCCCCCGAGGTTCCCGAGGATCTCCGCGCACAGGTGCGGGAGGTGGCGTTCGAGCAGCTCCTGGCCGAATCAGACGTCATCAGCCTGCACACGCCGCTGAGCGCGGTCACCCGCCATCTCATCGGCGAACCCCAGCTGCGCGCCATGAGGTCGACGGCGATCCTGGTCAACACCTCCCGCGGCGCGGTGATCGACGAGCCCGCGCTGGTGCGCGCACTGCAGGAAGGCTGGGTCGGGGGTGCCGGGCTCGACGTCTACGAAAACGAGCCGGCGCTTGCGCCGGGGCTCACCGAATGCCCCACGGTGGTGCTCGCGCCGCACCTGGGCAGCGCGACTGTGCAGACGCGTGACGCGATGGCCGAGCTCACCGCCGACAACGCGCTGGACGCGCTGCGCGGCACCGTCCCGCGGCGGTGCGTCAACCCGGACGCATGGGCCGCCGCTGCTCCGGCCCCGCTGCTGGGCGAGCCCGGCGCGTGATCCCGCCCGACATTCGCGCGGCTGACGCGCCGCGTCCGGGATTCACGCCGCGCGTCGTGATCCTCGACCTCGACGGAACGAGCATCTCCAAGGGCACGTTCATCCACCCGCGAACGGAGGCGGCGGTGCGCGCGGCCGCGCAGCGCCGGCCCGTGTTCATCGCGACGGGACGGCAATACATTTCGGCGCAGCCGTGGGCGCAGCGCATGGGGGTCACCGAGCCGATCGTGTGTTTCGAGGGGGCCGTGATCCGCACGATGCCGGACGAGTCGGGGCCGCTGGGCACGCTCCTGTTCGAGCGGCTGCTCCCCGCCGAACCAGCGGTGCACGCGCTGCGCCTGGCGCGCGAGAACCACTGGCACATGCATGCGTACGACGGCGAGCAGCTCGTCTCCGAGCGCGACACGCCCGAGCTCCACTACTACTGCGAGATCGCGGGCGTCGGGTATGAGCTGGTGCCGAGCCTCGAGCCGGTGCTTCGGGCGGGTACCGCCAAGTGCGTCTGCGTGGTCCAGGAGATGGAGGAGGCAACGCGCTGCGTCCACGTCATGCGCGCTGCGCTCGGCGACAGCGCCCACGTCACGCGGTCGCTGTGGCGCTACATCGAGGTGGTCGATCCGAAGGTGTCCAAGGCGGCGGCCTGCGCGGTCGTGTGTGAACGCCTCGGAGTCAATGTCAGCGAGGCCGTCTTCGTGGGCGACGCCCCCAACGACGTCGACATGCTCGACGCGGCGGGCTTCTCGGTTGCAGTCGATGCCGGCAGAAACCCGGAGGTGCTCGCTCACGCGGACGCCACCTGCGCCCCGCCCACAGAGGGAGGGGTCGCCGACGTGCTCGAGACCCTCGGTCTCGCCGAGCGCCGCCCTAGCTCACCGCCTGCTTGACCAGCTGCGCAATCCGCGCCTCGTCCGAGCGCGTCAGCTTCGTCACCGCGAACTCGGTGGGCCAGACGTTTCCGTCATCGAGGTGCGCCTGGTCGCTGAAGCCCAGCGTCGCGTAGCGCGTCTTGAATTTCTCTGCGGGCTTGAAGTGGCAGACGAGCTTCCCGTCGCGGTGCCAGGCGGGCATCCCGTACCAGAGCTTCGGCGCGAGATCCGGCGCAGCCGCGGCGATGATGTCGCGGATGCGCTCGCCGAGCGCACGATCGGCCGGATTCATCTCGGCGATCTTGTCGCGCATCGCCTGCGCACCTTCGTTGCGGTCGAGGTCCTGCTTCAGCTCTTTCGCGCGGGCGCGCATGGCGGAGCGCTCCGCGTCGCTGAACCGTGGGGCCTGCTTGGCGGTTGTCTTCGTCGGACTCATCGGTGTTACCTCCGTCGGGGTTGTCGAAGCGAATGCCCGCAGGCTAGCGCGAGTCCCGGAGCGAGTCTTCTCGAATCCTGATCAGCTGACCGGCGCCGCGCCTACTCGTAGCCGGTGCTGCCGTCGATGCGCTCGCGAATGAGGTCGGCGTGCCCGTTGTGTCGTGAGTACTCGTCGATCATGTGGACCAGAACCCAGCGCAGCGAGACGTCGACGCCGCTCCTGTGGTGGCCGGTGAAATCGAGCGAGCGGGTCGCGAGGATCTCCCGCGAGCGCTCGCACTCGTCGCGCCAGGCCTTCAGCGCGGCGGCGCCGGTGTCGGTGCGCGCGTCCTCGAAGTCGGAATCGTTGCTGCGCTCGTACGCGTCGTCGACGGTCTCGCCGCCGACGGTGCGGCGGAACCAGCCGCGCTCGACGTTGGTCATGTGCCGCACCAGCCCGAGGAGCGAGAGGTTGGAAGGCGGTGCTGATTGTTCGCTGAGCTGGTCGTCGCTCAGCCCCTCGCACTTGCGCTCGAGCACCGAGCGCTGCCACTCGAGAAAGGCCACGAGGGTGGTGCGCTCGTCGGACATGCGGGGCAGGCTGTCGTAGTCCACGAGGTCCCCTCAGCCGTCGCTGAACCCGCGTCCCGTCTTGCGCCCGAGCTCGCCACGCTGGACGTGCTCGCGCAGGATCGGCAGGGGCGCCCAGCGGCTGTCGCCGGTCTGCCGCTCGCCCTCCTCGAGGATCGCTTCGACGACGTCGAGCCCCACCAGGTCGGCGAGCGCGAACGGACCGAGCGGCCAGCCCAGCGCGTTGTGCACCGCGAGGTCGCAGTCGTCGACGCTCACGTAGCCGTCCTGCGCCAGACGCATCGCCTCCTGCATCGCGATGAAGAGGATGCGGTTGGCGATGAAGCCGTACGTCTCACGTGCGACGAGCACCGGGGTCTTGCCGATGGAGCGGGAGAAGTCCATTGCGCGCCGCGCGGCCGCCTCGGCCGTGTGCGGTCCGCGCACCACCTCGACCAGCGCCATGACCAGTGGGGGGTTGAAGAAGTGCACGTTGAGCAGCCGCGCCGGGTCGCGCACGGCGTCCGCCATCATCGAGCTCGGCATCGTCGAGGAGTTCGTGCCAAGAATGGCATCGTCATCCAGCCGCTCGGCGATCTCGCTGAGGACGCCGCGCTTCACGTCGCGGTCCTCTGCGACGGACTCAATGACCACGCTCGCGCCGGCGACGTCTGCGATGTCGGTCGTGAGCACCACCCGTTCGAGGGCCGCCTCGCACTCGTCGTGGTCGAGCTTGCCCTTCTCGACACGACGCCGGAGGAGCTTGGCCGCATCCGAGCGCGCTGCCTGCAGGCGCTCGTCGCGGCGCCCGATGAGCCGCACATCCCAGTGATGCAGCGCGGCCTGATACGCGATCTGCCCTCCCATGGTGCCCGCGCCGACGACCGCGAGTGTCCCGGGTGTCATCGCCCCGGGTGCGTCATCGCTTCGGGGTCGAGAACGGAGTCGATCTCCTGCTCACTGAGGCTCGTGCGCTCGCGCGCCACCTCGCGTATGGTGCGCCCGGACGCGTACGCCTCCTTCGCGATCGACGCCGCCGCGTCGTAGCCGATGAGCGGCGCCAGCGCGGTGGCCAGCATCAGGCCGCGCTCCACCAGCGCCGGGCCGTTGTCCGTTGCGGTGATGCCATCGATGCAGCGCTCGGCGAGGTTGCGAGCGGCTGCTGAGAGCAGGGCGATCGACTCGAGGAGCGCGTGCGCGGCCACGGGCATCATCACGTTGAGCTCAAGCAGCGATCCGGCGGCGCCCGCGAACGAGACCACGGCGTCGTTGCCGATCACTTGAGCGGCGACCATGGTCACCGACTCGAGGATCACCGGGTTGACCTTCCCCGGCATGATCGAGGAGCCCGGTTGCACCGCGGGGATCGCGATCTCGGCGACGCCGGCACGCGGCCCGAACCCGAGCAGCCGGAGGTCGGACGCGATCACGAACAGCGCGACGGCCACGGCCCGCAGCGCTCCGCTGGCGGCGACGTCGGCGTCGAGCGTCGACTGCGCGCTGAAGTGGTTGTCGGTCTCGCGGAACGGAATTCCGGTGATCTCGACGAGCCGAGCGATGACGCGCGCCGCGAACTCGGGGTGCGTGCCGATCCCTGTGCCGACGGCCGTGCCGCCCAGCGGCAGCTCCACCAGCGCCGCCACGGCCTCCGTGCAGCGACGCAGCGCCCGCTCGATCTGCCCGGCGTAGCCGAGAAATTCCTGACCCAGCCGGATCGGGGTGGCGTCCTGCAGATGCGTGCGCCCCGTCTTGATCACAGGCCACAGCTCGTCCGCCTTCCGGCGCAGCGAGCGTTCGAGCTCCTGCAGCGCCGGCTCGAGATCGCGGTGGATGCCCTTGGCGGCGGCCACTTGGATCGCGGTCGGGATCACGTCGTTGCTCGACTGCCCCAGGTTGACGTGGTCGTTCGGGTGGACCGGGCCCCCGGATCCCCTGGGGGCGCCGAGTAGCTCGGCCGCTCGGTTGCTGATCACCTCGTTGGCGTTCGTGTTGGTGGAGGTCCCGCTGCCCGTCTGGAACACGTCCACGATGAAGTGGTCGTGGAGGGTGCCGTCGGCGACCTCGACGGCTGCCTGGGCGATCGCCTCCGCCAACCGGGGCTCGAGCAGACCGAGCTCCTCATTGACCAGCGCCGCCTGCTGCTTGATCAGCCCCAGCGCCCGGGTGAACGACTGCGGCAGGCGCCGGTCGCTGATGGGGAAGTTGACCGCGGCGCGCATGGTGCTCGCGCCGTGGTACGCGTCGGCGGGGACGTCGAACTCACCCATCGAGTCGCGCTCCCGCCTGGTTTCACCGGCTGTCGTCGATCAGTCCTCCGTGCCCAGCAGCGGCACGATCATTTCAAACTCGGCACCGTTGCCGGCAACGTTGCGAGCGGCGACACCGCCGCCGTGGCGCTCGGCGACGGAACGCACGATGTACAGCCCGAGGCCGCTGCCCGGCACCTTGCGCTGCCGTTCGGACACGGAGCGGAAGTACTTCTCGAAGAGGTGGGACGCGTCCTCGTCGGCGAAGCCGGGGCCGTGGTCGCGGACGAGCAGGTGCGCGGAGGCGTCGTCGCTGAACGCGCTCACCTCAACGTGGGCTCCGCCGGAGCTGTGCTTGATGCCGTTGCTCAGCAGATTGACCAGCGCCAGCACCAGCCTGCGACGCTCGCCGCGAACGCGGATGCCCGGAGACGTCGACGCGTCCACGTGCACGCCGCGCAGGTCGGCCTCGGTCGCCAGCTGCTCGACCGCGGCGGTGACGATATCGGCGGCCTCGAGCTCCTCGAGGGTGAGCTCATCGTCGGGGTCCTCCAGGCGGCCGAGCTCGGCCAGCGCGTTGACCATCCGCACCATCTGCTCCGTGCTCGAGCTGACGCCTTCGATGGCGACGCTCGCGCTCTCCGGCAGCGCCCCGAGCATGCCCGACGAGAGGAGCTGGGCGTAGCTGCTCATGATCGTCAGCGGCCGGCGCAACTCGTGCATGGTGATGTTGAGCGACGAGCCGCGGGCAGACGACGCGGACGTGGCCGTGTTGAGCCGGCTGCGCATCAGCGCCATCGCGGTGCTCGTCAGCTGACGGACGAGGCCGCCCAGCTCCTCGCCGGCCGACAGCGCCAGCGAGTGCGCCGCGCCGCTGCTCAGCTGCTGTTCGCGAGCGACCTCGTCGCTGGCCCGCGCCAGCGCGAGCAACTCGGCCACGGCGGTGTCGAGGCGTTCCTCCAGCCCGGGCAGAGTCTCCAGCTGGTACAGCGCCAGCAATGGGCGGTGGTCCTCAGCGGTCAGCGCGACCAGCACCGCGCTGACGAACTCGCGCGAGCGGTGGATTGCCGCCGCGGCGCGTGGCGATGACCCGGTCTGGCGGCGGCAGAGCTCGGCGACGCGTCCCGCGTGCGCCGCCAGGAACTCAGCGAACTGGGTGCTCACCTCACGATCATTCCATTCCCGGCGGTCACTGTCCGCAACCCGGAGGATGCGGCGCCGGCGAACGCGCCGATCAGGCTGCGGCGTGGGCAGCGAATCGAGCGGTGGCGCGGCTCAGGTGCGAACGGCGGAGGAGCAGCAGGCCACCGAGCAGCGCGAACGGGATCATCTGCAGGTCGACGAGCAGTGCCACCGAGGCGGCGTGGGTGGTCGTCAGGCCCATGTGCACGAGGAACGCGACGAGCACACCCTCGCGGACACCGAACCCGTTGACGCTGAACGGCACGAGCGCCGCCAAAAGCCCGAGCGGGATGCAGACGGCCAGCACCATCCAACTCATCTCGACGCCGATGGAGCGAGCCGCGAGGTCGAGGGCGAAGAGGTTGATGCCCCAGCCCGCCGCGCCGAAGACGATGCACTGCGCCACGGCGTGCGGGTGACTGCGGTACGCGGCGAACGCTTCTGTGAACGAATGCAGCGTGCGGCCCAAGACGCTGGACACGCGCGTCACCAGGCGGTGCGGCGTGATGTGGTCCGCGGACAGCGCCCCGCCCCAGATGAGCATGACCACGGCGGCCAGCACGGCGATGGCAGCCAGCACGCCGTTGCCCAGCAGGTCGCGCAGAAGCACCGCGGCCGCGAGACCCCAGATGGACATGCCGAGCATGCCGGCCATGCGGCTGCCCGCCAGCGTTGCCAGCACGCGGCAGTGACCGACCTGACGGCCCATCTCGACCGTGCGCACCGCGTCGCCGCCGACTCCTGCCGGAAGCACCTGTGTGAAGAAGAGACTCTGCAGATACTGCGAGCCGAGTCGCGGCCAGGTGAAGAGGCCCTTCTGCGGCTCGGCGCACGCTGGTGCGAGGGTGCGAGCGAGGACTCCCCATTCCATGACGCTGGCGACAACTGCCATCGCCGTGAGCGCGATCGCCGCAAGACCCCACCGGTAATCGGCGTGCCCGAAGCTTGCCACCGCCTTGGGGATGTCGACGCTGCGCACGAGAATCGCGAGTCCGATGACCGTGCCGCCCAGGCGGAACCACGGCGAGCCCACCACAACGGCGGCCCTGCGGAATGCATTTCGGATCACAGCGACAAGTCTGCCCTCGTTTGTGGTCCCGTCGAGCCGACATTCTAGGGACCGTGACACTCTCGGTAACGCTGCAACGGACGACCTTACGGCGGCGTTACTGATGTCTGGAAATTGTCTGTCAGAAAGCGACTGAGCGAACGCTCACTCGCTCTCGATGTATGGCTCGCGGAACGCTGTCTGCGAATCGATGAAGACGAGCTTCAGGTCGTCCACAGGCCCATTGCGGTTCTTGGCCACGATGAGATCGGTTCTGGACTTGTCGATCTCACGGTTGTGCAGTCCCTCTCTATAGAGGAATAGGACGACGTCGGCGTCCTGTTCGATGGAACCGCTGTCACGAAGATCGCTCAACTGCGGACGTTTGTTCTCTCGACGCTCCGACTCACGAGAGAGCTGGGACAGCGCGAGCACCGGCACCTCCAGCTCCTTGGCGATCGCCTTCAAACCGGAGGAGATGTCCGATACCTCCTGCACGCGTGAGTCCTGGCGTCCGCCCTGCATCAGCTGCAGGTAGTCGACGACGATCAACTCGATGCCGTACTGCGACTTCATGCGCCGCGCGCGCGAACGCAGGCTGGCGATGGTCAGCGCCGGTGTGTCGTCGATCCACAGGTCCGCCTGCGTCAGCGTGTCCATCGCCATCGCGATCTTCTGAAAGGCGCTCGGGTCTGCCTGACCGGTGCGCAGCAGGTAGCTGTCGACCTTCGCCTCGCTGCAGATGAGGCGCTGCACCAGGGACTGTTTCGACATCTCGAGCGAGAACACCACGACCGGCCGTCGCGCCAGCACCGCGGCGTTGCGCGCGATGTTGAGCGCGAACGACGTCTTGCCGACCGACGGCCGTGCCGCGAGGATGATCAGTTCGCCCGCCTGCAAGCCCTGCGTGAGCACGTCGAGCTTCGCGAAGTTGGTGGGCACGCCGTGCACGAGCTTGTTCTCGTTGAGCCGGTGCTCCAGCAGCGCCCAGGTCTCGCGCACGAGAGGCGCGATGTGAATCGCGGTCTCGTTGCGCTGCTGCTGCTTGACCGCGAACACCGTCTGCTCGGCCGAGTCCACGGCGTCGTCGATGCGCAGGCCGAGGTCGAATCCGATACGCGAGATCTCGCCGCCCGCGGAGATGAGCCGCCGGCGCTGCGCGTGCTCGGTGACGATCTCGGCGTAGTGCTTGACGCTCGCCGCGCTGGGCACAACCAGCGTCAGCTCGGCGATGTAATCGACGCCGCCGGCCCTGCCGACCCCCGGACCGCGCTCCAGCTGACCGGGGAGCGTGAGCATGTCGATCGGCTCGCCGCGGTCGGCGAGAGTCACCGCCGCGCGATACACGTGCTGATGCTTCTCCGCGTAGAAGTCCTCGGGCCGGAGCACGTCGCGCACGCTGTGCACGGCCTCGGCGTCGAGCAACAGGCTGCCGAGCACCGCGCGCTCCGCCTCCAGGTCGCTCGGCGGCACGCGCGCCGCGACGCCCGTGGCCTCGACCACCAGATCTGCGCGCGGCGGCGCGGTCACTGAGCCGCGACGACGACTCTGAGGGTCTCTCTGACCTCCGCGTGCAACTCGACAGATACCTCGTGCGGACCAAGTGACTTGATCGGAGTCTCGATCTCGATCTTGCGCTTGTCGATGTCGATGCCGGCCTCGCGCTTCAGCTGCTGGGCCACGTCGGTGTTGGTCACCGACCCGAACAGCCGGCCGCCCTCTCCCGTCTTCGCGTAGATCGTGACGGTGAGCTTCTTGATCCGTGCCGCCGCGTCGCGTGCGTCGGTGAGCTCCTTCTCCGCGCGGCGGCGCGCGGCCTCCTCGCGCTGGCGAATCTGATCGACCACGCGCTCGTCGGCCACGACGGCGAGATGCTTGGGGAACAGGAAGTTGCGCGCGTATCCCGGCGTCACCTCGCGGACGTCGCCAGGGTGGGCAGTTCCTGCCACCTCCTTCACAAACAGAACCTTCACGACACACCACTCCGAGCCGGAGCTGCGGTCGTTTCCATGGGCACAGGCTCCGGCATGACACCGTTGTGCTCGTGGCGATCCTCGGCGCGAAGCCGGTGATATATCAGGAGCGCGACGCGTTCGCCGCGGCGCACATCATCGTCGAAGCGGCTGTGCCGCTCGGTGATCAGCTGTTCCTGCTCGGCGACGACGTAACGCGGACACGCCGCGATGAACAGGCGGACCGCGAGCAGCGTCAGCGCAACCATGTCGAGCTCGCCGACGAACGGAATCGACGCGGGCAGGTCGACCATGGGCAGCGCAATGACGCCCAGCGCGGCGGCGAACGCGCCCTTCACGTAAATCGGCACGCGGTCGTCACGAAACAGGCAGTACGCCAGGCGCAGCTGCCGCGGGAGGTCGATCAGGAGCGCTTTGGCCCAGCGTAGTCGTCGTCCCATCGAGGCGCCGATTGTACGTCGGCGTCAGTCGGCCTGAGACGCCAGCACCTCCGGATGCGCGCGCAACCAGTCGCGCGCGGCCGCCGCGTCGCGCGGTGCGAGCTCGCCGTCCAGCACGGCCTCCTCCAGCCGGCGCTTCACGCGCCCCACCCATGGCCCCGGTGGCCGCTGCGCCATGACGACGATCTCGTTGCCGTCGAGCAGGTCGTGCAGCTGCGACACCTGGCCGCCGGCATCGAGCCGCGCCATGCGCGCCTCGAGCTCGTCGATCGCAGCTGTAGTCGGGAAAGAAGAGGCACGCGTGTCGGCGCGCGCGATGTCGAGCATGCGCGCGCGCAGGTCGCCGGAATCGCGAACGAGGCGGCGCACCGCGGCGTCACTGAAGGTCTCCGGCTGATACTGGATCGGCCGCAGGTGCAGGCGCACCAGCGCGCTCACCGCGGCGATCTCTTCGTTGCTGAAGCGCAGGCGCGTGAGGATCGCGCGCGCCATCTGCGCGCCGAGCTGCGGGTGGTCGTAGAAGGTGTGCCGTCCATCGGGGGCGAGCGCGTGCGTGGGCGGCTTGCCGACGTCGTGCAGCAGCGCCGCGGTGCGCGTGATGATGTCGGCCTCGGTCTGCTCCGTGGCGCGCAGCGTGTGCTCGTAGACGTCGTAGATGTGAAAGCCGCCCTGGTCCACACCACGCATGGCGGCGACCTCCGGGAGCACGAGCTCCAGCAGTCCGGAGCCGGCGAGCACGTCGAACCCCGCGAGCACGTTGTCCGAGCGCAGCAGCCGGCGCAGCTCCTCGGCGATGCGCTCGATGCTCACGATCTTGATTCGCTCGGCCTGCGCGCGCATCGCCTCCAGCACCCCGGGGGCGAGGGTGAAGCCGAGCTGCGCGACGAAACGCGCAGCGCGGAACATGCGCAGCGGATCCTCCGAGAACGTCTCCGCGGCGTCGAGCGGGGTGCGCAGGATGCCGGCGCGCAGGTCCGCGATGCCGCGACCGGTGATGTCGAGGACGCGGCCGCGCAGTGTCTGGCAGAGCGCGTTCACGGTGAAGTCGCGCCGCCGGATGTCCTCCTCCAGCGTCCCCGGGCGCACGTCGGGTTTGCGCGATTCCGGGTCGTAGCGCTCGGCGCGCGCGCGCACCACCTCGAGCACGAAGCCGTCGCCGCGCACCTGGCCGGTGCCGAACCGCTCGAACTGCTGCGGTCGGGCCCACCCGAGCTCGGCGGCGGTGGCCGCCAGAAGCGGGATGCCATCGCCGCCGACCTGCACGAGGTCGACGTCCTTGCCGGGCTTGCCGAGCAGTCGATCGCGGACGAAGCCGCCGACGAGGTACACCTCCGCACCCGACTCCTCCGCCGCCTCGCGCACGACGTCGAGCACATCCTCGATCGTCCGCGGCCGCAGCGCCGGCGCCCGCACCGGGTGCTCCGGGTCAGGCATACGCCGCAAGCGCTGCGGGTGAGCGGCCGAGGAACATCGCCCCGAACAGGGCGGCGATGGCGGCGCACGCGGCCGCACCGATGAACACCACGTGGAGCTCGTCCAGCACCGCCTGTTGCAGCAAGGCGTTGTATGCGGGGCAGGTCAGCGGCGTCCTCGGACAGAGCGCGCCCGGGGACGGAAACTTCGACGTCGCGGCGAAGAACTGCTGCAGTCCGACCGCAGTGAGCACGGACACGCCCACGAGCATGCCGACCACGCGGGCGACCACCGCGAGGGCTGCGGCGACGCCGTGCATGCCGGGTCGCACGGCGGCGAGGATGGACGCGTTGACGGGCGCGATGGCGAGGCCGAAGCCGAGGCCCGCCGCGACCAGCACCGGGTCACTCGGGTGCAGCCACGACGCTCCCAGCGGATCACCGAGCGTGGTCGCGCCGAAGCGCGACATGACCGCCAGCGCCGCTGCGGCGAGCGCCATGCCGGCGGCGGCAACCGGACGAACGCCGAACCGCTGGCACAGCCAGCCCCCCGCGACGGCGCCGATTGGGACCGCCGCCAGCAACCGCAGCAGCACCAGGGCGGCGCCGAGCTGCGAGTCGGGAAAGACCGTGGCGCGGGCAAGGATCGGGATGTCGAGCAGCGCCGCCATCAGCGCGGCGCCCACTGCCAGGTTGGTGAGCAGCGCGCCGTACGCGCCCGGGCTGCGGAGCGTGCCGAGCTCAACAAGCGGCTGACTCGCTCGCCGCTCGCGGGCGACGAAGGCGGCCGCGGCAGCGGCAGCGAGCGGGAGCGCGACGACGGCCGCCGGAGCGATCGCCTCGCGGCTCGGATCGGCCGCGGCAAAGCTGACCACAATCCCGGCGAGCGACAGGGCCACCAGCGTGGCGCCGCCCCAATCGACGCGCCGCGTCGCGGCAGCGAACGCCACCGCCGCGCGCGACAGACGCGGACCGCGCAGCTCCCACGCGCCGAACGCCAACGCGGCCACAAGCGCGATGACCGTGAGAGGCGTGAGCCAGCCGGCACCGGCGAGCGGCGTGTAGAGCGCGCCGAAGGTGGCGTCGCTGACGAGAGGGTCCGGAGCCGCGACTGCCAGGCCGACGGCGACGAGCGCCACCGCCGCCAGCGCCAGCCCGGGGATATCGACGCGGACGCGGGCCGTGCCTGGAGTGCGATGAGCCGCCCACAGCGCGACGGCGAGCAGTACGCAGAGGGGCAGGTTGATCCAGAAGATGGTCCGCCAGGTGCTGAGGCTGAGGATCAAGGCGCCATACAGCGGGCCGGCGACGCTGCCCGCCTCCTGGGCCGCGCCGACGGCGCCCAGCGCTGTGCCGCGGCGTGCGGTGGGCCAGAGATCGGCCACCAGTGCCAGCGTCACGGGGACGAGGCCGCCGCCGCCCGCACCCTGCAGCGCCCGGCCGGCGACAGCGGTGCCGAGCTCGTGCGCGGACGCCGTCACCAGCGAGCCCGCGGCGAACACCGCCAGGCAGCCGTAGAGCACCGGCAATCTGCCGGCGACATCGGACAGCCTCCCGATGAGCAGCATCACCGCGACGTATCCGAGGAGGAACCCGCTGATGATCGGGGTCGCCTGCTGCAGCCGGTCCAGCCCGATCCCGAGGTCGGCCATCATCACCGGCAGCGCCAGCACCACCACGTACGTGTCGGCGGAGGACAGCAGCACCGCGGCGCCGGCCACGGTGACGACGCGCCGGCTCACGAACCTGTGGCGGGCGGCGTGATCGTCACGTTTTCACCATAGTTGTCCACAACAAGCGTGAACGTGGTGGAGGTCGAGCTGCTGTAGAACGGCCCCGTGAGCACGACGCGGCGCAGCTCGCCGGAGTCCGCCACGACGCCAACCTTCGCCGACACGGTCTGATCCGGCGCGGCATCGGTGAGGAGCGCCTGCACCGCCGAGCCGGGGAGCGAGCACGACAGCTCGTGCAGCAGCTGGCCGGCGAGACGGTCGTCGCCCTGTTCGGAGACGTCGCTGCACTTCAGCAGCAGGCTCGAGAGCCCGGTCGTCGGGGCCATCAGCTTCGCGGGATCCGCAAAACCGTACTGCGTGGGATCGGCGGTCTCGAACTGGTTGTCGAGCGGGTTGCGGATGTAGAAGGTGCCGTGCGTGGACGCTGCGTCGACCGTGGTGGTGAAGCCGCTGATCACGATCGTGAGGGTGCCGCTGAAGCCGTCGGGCCGCTGGATGTCGCCGGTGCCGCCGAGCAGCGTGACGCTGCTGTCCGATCGCGCGCCGCTGCTCGAGAGCATGAAATGCGCCGAGCTTGCGGCGTCGAGCAGGCTCTTGGCCCTGGTCAGCTGGGTCACGGTGTTGCCCTGCGCGCCGCCGCACGCGCCGATCGCGACGCCCAGCGCCACGGCGACTGTGACCGCACGAGCCGAAGTGAACATGCCGGGACACTGTAATGAGCGATCGCCGGCTGCGCCGCCGCGCGCGGTCCTACACTCGCGTCACCCATGTCCGACGATCGCACCGAGGCGCTGCCCCGGGTGGAGGCCGCCTCGTTCTTCGGTGTCGACCTGCGCGTGGGCCGGGTCGTCAGCTGCGAGCCGTTCCCAGAGGCACGAACGCCCGCGTACAAGCTGAGCGTCGACTTCGGGCCGCTCGGGGTGCGGCGCTCGTCGGCGCGTGTCACCGACCTCTACCGCCCCGAAGACCTCACCGGCCGGCTGGTCATCGGCGTGGTCAACCTGCCGCCGCGCCAGGTGGGGCCGGTGCGCAGCGAGGTGCTGATCCTCGGCGCGTACGAGAAGGGCAGCGACACCGTCGCGCTGCTCCGGCCCGACGGCGACTGCGAACCCGGCGACCGCATCGGCTGAGCCCCGTTCGCGCCGCCGCTCCGTACAGTGATCGCATGGCGCGAGCTGGACGCCTGGGGGTTCGCCGCCAGGTTGCCCTGGCGCTGTTCTGGTTCGGCATCTCCTTCGTCTGGGGCGCGCTGTTCGAGGTGGTGCTGCCCTTCATCCTGGTGCCCGAGCACCCCGGCCCCGGCAATCCGCTGCTCGTGTCGCCGGGGGAGAAGAACACCGCGCTGAGCCTCATGGAGACCGGCGGGTTGATCATCGCGCTGCTCGTCCAGCCGGCCGCCGGGGCGTTCTCCGATCGATTCCGCAGCCGCTTCGGCAGGCGCCGCCCGCTCATCGGCGTCGGTGCGGTCGGCGCAGTGGGCGCGCTGCTGCTCATCGCGGTCTCGCCGGTCTATCTGTTCCTCGTCGCCGTGTACTGCCTGCTCCAGTTCTTCATGAACATCGCGCAGGGCGCCTACCAGGGGCTGCTGCCGGACACGGTCCCCGAAGCCGAGCGCGGCCGGGCGTCGGGGTGGCTCGGCGTCGCGACGCTTGCCGGCAACGTCGTCGGGGTGGTGGCGGTGGCGCCGCTCGCGCCGCGGATTGCCGTGCTGGTCATCGCCGCCGTCGTGCTGGCCACGTCGCTGTTCACGATCGTCGGAGTCCGCGAGGCGCCGTCCGTCGCCGCGCCCCAGCAGCGCGATCGCCCTGCGGCTCAGCCGGCGCAGAGCCCGCTGCGGCACCTCCGCGCGTACCTGGATGAGTTCGCACGCTACCCCGACTTCCTGTGGGTGGTGCTCAGCCGCTTCCTGATCTTCACCAGCCTGGCCGGCATGCAGCGATTTGCCGCGTACTTCATCGACGACCAGTTTCGTGGCCGCTATTCGGTGTTCGGCATTCAGCTCGGCTCGGCCCAGACGGCGACATCGGTGGTGCTGGCGACGCTGATCCTCGTCGGTATCGTGTCCACGTACCCCGCCGTGCGACTCAGCGATCGCATCGGCCGGCGCGCCGTGATCATCGGCGCGGCGTGCTGCGGCGCTGTGTCGTTCATCCTCCTCTTCCTGGCCACGTCCCTCACCCAGGTGGTGCTGTTCTCCGTGCCGGCGGCGCTGTGCTTCGGCGGCGTCGTGTCTGTGGACTGGGCCTTCATGGCGGATCTGGCGCCCGCCGGCCGGGCGGGCAAGTTCCTGGGCTTCTCCAACCTGGCCACCGCCGGAGCGCAGGCGGCGGCGCCGACGATCCTCGGACCCATCATCGACGCGGTCAACGCGCACTCGAGCGGACCCGCCGGTCACGGCACCGGCGGCTACAGCGTCCTGTTCATCACCGGCGCCGTGTTCTTTGTTCTCGGCGCGCTGGTACTGCGCCGTGTGCGCCTGCAGCGGCTGCCCGGAACCCTGGCGAGCGGCGGGGAGACGGGAGCATCGACTAGGCTGGCTGTCCGGTAAAAACGCCGCCGTCACAGCCGCCTGGGAGGTGTCGATGCCTGCGCCGTCCATCATCGGAGACCGAACTGTTCGCCGGGTCTCGCCGGTGTTCTTCATCGCGGGCATCCTGTGCTTCCTCTTCGGCTTCGCCGGCGTGTCGTGCAACACCGACGCCGCCCGCAACACGCTGAAGGGGCTCGAGAGCATCGGCGGGTCGACCGGCGGCGGCAACGCCGCCACGATCGACAAGTGCGTCACCGCGCTCGCCGGGATCAACATCGCCCAGTACAACGGCTTCAACCTGGTCTTCGGAAGCTCGCCGTCGATCCTCAGCAACCCGCCCAAGGCGTGTCCGAAGGACACGACCACCGCGCTGCCCGGCGGCGGCTCTTTGACCAATGGCGATCAGGCGAACATCGGCGCTCAGCCGCTGGCGATCGCCGCCTTCGCCGCGGTCGCGCTCGGTCTCATCGTGGCGGAGTTCGGCTTCTTCGGACTCCTGCGCAATCCGTTCCGCGGCGTGCTCACGACCCTGCTGGCGGTGGCAGCCCTGGTGGCGCTGGTGATCGAGCAACAGCATTTGCAGAGTGCCATCACGACGAAGATCTCGGGCGTCACGGCCGGGGCCGGCTCGACGTTCAACATCGCCTCGTACTTCAACGTCAACAACGAAGTCGGGTACTACGTCGCGCTGGGCGTTCTCGGCGTCGCCGCCCTGTACAACGCCATCGCCGCGTTCTTCACCGTGTCGGGGCCCGAGGCCGACGAGCTGCCGCCGCCCGAGATGGGTCTGCCGCCGGCAACAGGCTCGGGAACGGCATGGCCGGGGCTCGGCTCGAGCGGTGGAGGATTGGGCCGAAGACGGCGCGGCTGACCCTGCGCTCAGCCGGTCTCGGACGGCACGGGGACCGCGTCGAGCAGGGTCGTGTCGATGCGGGACAGGTGCCGGGTGATGTCCGGCGTGAGGCTCGCGCGTTCCGGCGACGCGTAGTACTCGCGATCCACGGTCTCGAAGTCGTCGCGCTCCAGCATCCAGACAAAGCGTGTGCGCTCTCGGGTGGTCCACGCCCCACGCACCGCGAAGCCGAACTTTCGGCGCAACGGCACGATGTTCGACGCCCACTCGGCGATGAACTGGTCGAAGACGCCCGGCTTCACGTCGTAGTCGCGCAGCTGAACCGTCATGTCTTGCCGCCGAGGAACGGGATGCCGTACGTCTCGAGCTCCGAACCCACGCTCGATGAGAACACCTCGGCGATCTGATCGGCGGTCCACCCGCCGTCGCGAAACGCCACAGATTTCTCCTTGGGATGGGCCCACACCGAGAGCTTGTCACCGCCAAGTCCGATGCACTGACCCGTGATCTCAGCAGCGGCGTCGGAGCAGAGGAACACGAGCAGCGGCGCCACGTCCTCGGCGGTCCCCATGCCCATCTGCTTGCGCACCATGTCGGGCAGCGGCTGTCCCTGTTCGGCCGCCTCCACCAGCGCGCCATGCCGGGGATGGTCGAGATCATCCGCGTGATGGCGTTGGGCACGATGGCGTTGACGGTGATGTGGTTGCGCGCGCATTCGAGCGCCCAGGTGCGCGCGAACGCCGCGATGCCCGCCTTCGCCGCCGAGTAGTTGGTCTGGCCGAAGTTGCCGCGCTGCCCGGCGATGGACGACACGACGACGATGCGCCCGCCGTCACCCTGTTCGCGCATCTGCCGCACCGCGGCGCGCGCGCACGTGAACGTACCGCGAAGGTGCGTCTCGATGACGATGTCGAACTCCTCATCGGACATGTTCCACAGCACGCGGTCGCGCAGCAACCCCGCGTTGGTGCACATGATGTCGAGGCGTCCGAACTCGCTGACCGCGCGCTGCACGAGGCGGTCCGCGGTCTCTGCGGGACCGACGGGGCCGACCTCGACGGTGGCAACGCCGCCGGAGTCGCGAATCTCCTGCGCCGTCTCCTCGGCGACGTCGGCATCGATGTCGTTGACCACGACTTTCGCGCCGGACCCGGCCAGCGCACGTGCGTACGCGCGCCCGATGCCGCGTCCACTCCCGGTGATGATGGCAACCCTGTTGTCGAGCCTCATGGCCGACACCATGGCTGAACCGACTGCTCACTCGCAAGTCGCATCGCAGTGCGTCAGGGCACCAGAAGGTACTCGGAGTGCTCGGCAACCGGCCGGTAGCCGATCTGCCGGTAGATCGCGTTGGACACGGGATTGGTCGCATCTGTATTGAGCGTGCACGTGCGCACGCCGGGACCTCCCAGCGCGTACCTGCTGACCTCGTACACGAGGCGGCGCGCGTACCCGTGGCCGCGGTGCTCAGGCGGCGTGTACACCGCACCGATGCGCGTCACGCCACCCACCGCCGGCTGGCGAGCCGCCGTGGAACGCGGCACGCCGCCGTCCACCCACAGCAGGATGCGGCGCTGCTCGATCGCGGCGCGCACGCTCGTCGCGATGTTGCCATGAGTCGCGCGCACATCCTCGGCGAACGCTCGCATCCACTCGGCAACCAGCGGCGCTTCGTTGGGGAACGCCACTCGCGTTCCACCGGGCGGCTCCGGAACGTCATGTATGTCCGGAAGGTCGTGCACGATCATGCGCATGTTCTCGGTGACGTGCATCTCCGTGCGCTCCGCCAGCACCGCCGCGACATCGCCGGCGCTGTCACGCGGTCCGGTGACTCCCGGCAGCCGCACGTCGATCGCGGCCGCTCGCTCGAGTGCCGAATCCGCGAGAGCAGCGGCAGCACCATACGGCACGCTCGAGATGAGCAGCGGGTACACCGGCGTCCAGCTGCTGGCGCCGACCACCGCACCCGCTTGCGTCAGCCACCAGAACTGCGGTGGTCCCGACCACGTTGCCCCGTTCAGCGCCTGGACCATGACGGTGAGAAGCACGTTGCGCTCCACCGGATCGGCCTCCAGGAACGGCGTGACCTGAGCGGCGTACTCCTCGACATCGTCGGTGGCGTGGACCACCACGTCGTCAGGCACCGAGGTGTCCTCCCGTGACACCCTGCGCGATGACGTACGCGACCCACGGGACCGCGGCGAGCATGAGCAGCGCGCCGCGAGCCCGGCCACGCCACAGCACCCCGAGCAGGACCGCTCCGCTGCCGAGTGCCAGGAGTGCGCCGACGATCGCGCCGAACGTCGGCCGCCACGAGGTGAACACGAGGCCGATGAACGCCAGCACCGTTGCCTGAAAGGCCGCTGAACCGGCGATGTTGCCGAAAGCCAGACCGTCGTCGTTCGTGCGCACCCAGAGCACGCTGTTCAGCGCCTCGGGCAGCTCCGTTGCGAGCGGCACGACGATGATCGCGAGGATCAGCGCGGGGACGCCCAGCGCGGTCGCGACGCTGTGCAACGCGGTGACGAACAGCTCGGATGCGATGACCAGCATTGCTACGGCGATCACCAACTGCAGCGCGATGAACAGTGGGTGGGGGCGGGGCTCGGAGCGGCGCCAGCGGATGATGTGCAGCGGTTCGGGCATCTCCTCGTCGGGCGCCGATTGCCGCAGCGTTTGTCTGACGTGCCACGCGTACGTCACCAGCAGCGCCACGCCGACGACGATGCGCGCCGGGAACGGCAGGACGATGCAGACGAGCGCTGCGCTGTAGCCGCCGACGAAGACACCGAGGTCCTGGTGCACCTGCCGCGGTGAGAGCACCAGCGACGGCGTACTGCGGCGCAGCGCGACGGTGGCTCCCATCGCCGCTGTCGCCAGGGTCATGAGCAGCAAGGAGGAGCCGAGCACGGCACCGATGGCCACCGAGTCCGCTGACGGGGCTCTCGTCGCCAGGGCGATGACCGGAACGATCGTCTCCGGCAACGACGTGCCGATCGCTGCCAGAAGGCTGCCGGTTGCGCCGCTTCCGAGGTGCAGCGAGTAGCCGGCCCACTCGATGGCGTTTGTGAAGAGTTCGGCAGCAACGACGAGGAGCGCTCCGCTCAGCAGGAAGAGCAGTGCGGTCGTCACGCGGGGTCAGCCCAGCCGCCGGCGCAGCGCGTCGACGGGAACGCGCAACCAATCGGTGGCGAACCCGAGGACGTGATAGGGCGTGACCGGCTGAACGCGGTGCACCGGCGGGGCCCCCTGGGTGGCGTTGAGGGCGTCCATGACGCGGCGCGGATACCACGGAAACAGGGTGCGCGGCAGGCGTTCGGGGGAGACGAAGCGCGTCGAGATCGCCTCGATGCTCCGCTTCGGAGCGCCACCGATCACCTCGCCGGCGTACAGCACGTCGCCCACACGGCGCAGGCCCGCCCAGGTGTACACACCGACCAGATGGGTGATGCGAATGCGGTAGCCGTTCTCCTCCTCGGCCTCGCGCGCCGCGGTTTGCGCGGGATCCTCGCCGTCCTCACAATGCCCGCCGGGCAGCTCCCAGCCGGGCGGAAACGGCCGGAACTGCACCAGCACGCGGTCGTCGCGGAACACCGCGACCTGCGCGCCGAGCACCGGCCAGGCGATGCCGTCGATCACGATCCGCGCCGTCACGAGAGAATCTGGAACAGGTTGGGCAGCCCGAGAAAGATCGGGACCGCCCCTGGCACAAGCGCGTGCTGGATGAGCAGCGATGCCGTCCCAACCGTGGCCGACGACAGCGGGTTGACGGTGCGCGCGGTGACCTCGGGCAGCACCACCACCACGAGGATCACCACCGCGTAGACGACGTAGCGGTTGGCCTCGGCCCAGAGGAACACGCGCGGCGTGCGGGTGAACAGGAGGGCGCGCGCGAACGCGAAGCCGTCGAGTCCGGGGAGCGGCAGCGCGTTGTAGATGAACAGCGCGACGTTGATGAAGAACCCCTGCAGCAGCACGCCGACGAGGATTCCGGCGGCGGTGCGCTGCGCGAGGGTGGTGAACCCGTTGAGGTCGATGCCCGAGGTGAGCAGCTCGAGCCGCAGGGTGATGCCAAAGATGGCAGCAACCACGAGGTGCGACACGGGGCCGGCCGCCGCCACCGCCGCGCGTTGCGCGCCGCCGCGGAGGTACACGGGGTCGAGCTGCACCGGCTTGCCCCAGCCGAACCCGGTTATGACGAGCGCCGTGAAACCGAACGGGTCGAGCTGCTTGCGAGGGTCGAGCGTCATGCGTCCCTGGCGCCGGGGCAGCGGGTCGCCGGCGCGCAGCGCGATCGCCGAATGAGCGAGCTCGTGGACAACGAGCCCGATCAGCGCTCCCGGCAGCGTGTACAGAAGCGTGACCAGGTAGTTGAGCGCACCGCTCATGGCGCTCTCCGACCGGTCGTCGCCGGCGAGGTCACCCGCGACCGAGCGCAGCGCGTGCGCGCCGCACTCTAGTCGAGTTCGACGCGCGAGGGGCGGCGCGTCGTTCGCTTCGCTCGCGTCGAGGTGCTCGACTTGCTGCTCGGCGTACTGCGCCGCTTGCGCGTCGCCGGCGCGGGCGTGCGACCGGTGCGTGCCGCGTTGTGCTCGATGGTGACCATCACGGCGAGCACCAGCTCACGCTGTGCGTTCGCCAGGTGCTTCTGCGCCTCCGGCGGGATCAGGTCGCCGAGCTGCTGACCGAGCAGCTGCGTCGCGCTCTGCGCGAGATGCACCGGACACAGCGGACACGCCCCCTCGTTCTCGGCCGCGGTCACTTGCGTGCGTTGGCGAACGTCACCGACAGCATGCCTTCCTCGAGTCGCCCGCGCGTCACCTCCTTGCCGTTGAGCACGCGCGGCAGCGAGATCTCCCGCTTGTACGGGCCGACGGTCACGTACAGCTCACCCTCGCGATGCGTGATGTCGATGTCCTCCTTGCCCACGAACGGCAGCTGCAGGTGCAGCTCGTACCCGCTGCCCACCTTGACGAGGCGCTGGGGCACCGCGCGATAGTAAATCGTGCTGGGGTCGCCGTCACCGTAGATGGACATGGCCATCTCGGTGAGGTTGTCGAGCCCGACGATCTCGTGATCGAACAGCCGCGTCTGCAGGATGGGGACCGGGCTGAACGATCGCTCGACGAGCTCTGCGTAGCGTTGTTGCGTCTGCCGCCATGCGGCGAAGTAGCGATCCTGCACCTCCGGCGGCAGCACGCGATTCACGACGATGAGGTCGGTGAGGTAGTCGTACAGGCTGAGGTAGGTGAACGCGCGCTGCGCCTCCTTCACCACCATCTTCTCGAGGTTGAGCACGATGCGCACGGTGCAGACCTTGGGGTCGCCGAGGATGCGCTTCATCCCGTCGAGGTCGACGAGCAGATCCTTGACGTGGCCGAAGAAGTCGTCGGAGGGCAGCGGGATCTTGGTGAACGGCTGCACCATCGGACGCGCGACCCTGGCGATGGTGCGCTGGATCGGGAACAGGCGCTGCAGGTACCAACGCGCCACGTCGGGAAACGCCAGCAGCTGCAGCGTCTCACCGGTGGGCGCGCAGTCGACGACGAGCACGTCGTACTTGCCGCTGGCGCGGTGGTGCTTGATCTGCATCAGGCTCGCCACCTCCTCCATCCCCGGCGGCGATGCCAGCTCCTCCGCCACGATGTCGTCCACACCCTCCTGCGACGCGAACAGCGCGGTCAGGTATTCGTGGATGCGGTCCCAATGGTCCTCGAGCTCGCGGAGCGCGTTGATCTCCTGCGCCCAGAGGTTGGGTGCGATCTCGGTCGGCCGGTCACCGATCTCGGCGTCGAGGCTGTCGCCGAGGCTGTGAGCCGCGTCGGTGCTGATCACGAGCGTGCGGTATCCCAGCTGCGCGCAGCGCACCGCGGTTGCCGCGGCGACGGTGGTCTTGCCGACCCCGCCCTTGCCCGTGTAGAGGATCACCCGCATACCGGCCCCACCATAGGTCGCGACGTCGTCAGTGCACCACGTTGGAAACGACGATGGCCGCGATGACGATGAGCGCGACCATGAACCCCGCGATCACCACCACGCGCCGCAGGTCGGCGGGCACGTAGGGAACGCGGTCGATCGGGATCGCCGCATCGTCGCTCTCGAGCGGCTGGAACATCGCCGCCGCATTGCTCGGGCCGCGCCCGGGCCGGCTTGCGCGTGCCGCTGTCCGCGTCGTGTCGCTGAGACGCTCGATTCGGCGGCGCACCGGTGCACCGGATGTGCTCGCCGCCGGCGTCGCCACCGCGGCCACGGCGGCCTCCCCGACGGACTCATCCGTGTCGGGCTCATCCGCGCCGCCGGCGGGGCCTCCGGCGGGGCCGGCGTCGAGCGCCGTGTCCGCTGCTTCGGACTCGTCAAGCTGATCAACGACGTCCACATCGGGTGTTGCCGCGCCCTGAATCGGAGCGGCCTGGCGCGCTGCTGCGCGCTGCTTCTGTCGGCGAGTCTTCCGGGCAGGCATCAGATCGATTGGAAGCTTAACAGGCGCCTCCGAACGCTCTGGAAAAGCGGGGCAGCGGGGCGCCAGATAGACGCGGCCTCAACAGAACGCGAAGCCGGAGCGGTGGGCAGGACCCGGCGCGCCCGCTGCCAGTACAGCCTCCGATGTTCGGGGTGCAGCCCAACATCTTGTGGCTATTCGCGCATCCTAGCACATCATGCTGTGGTGTCAAGCGGTTTGACACACAAGATCTGCTCGAAGGACGTCATCAGCGCACGAGCCACTTCGTGGCGCTCGACGTCTCTCGCCACGAGCGCGCGCAGCCCGTGCGAAGGCGGCCGCCGCGCCGCGATGGGGTCGAGAGCCGGCGTTCTGCCGCGTCGGACATACAGCGCTGCGCGCGATGGCGACAGCAGCACGCTCCCGTGCTGCAGCAGCGCGCGACCGCGTCTCGCCTGTGCGCTGCCGACGAGCTTGCCGCCGGTTTCATCGAGGAGCTCATGCGCGGCGGGGCGAGCGAAGCAGTCGGCGGGCGCGGCGACGGCGCGACCGGCGCGGCGCT
>JBOHUE010000114.1:0-25304 GCA_050734185.1 Candidatus Dormibacteria bacterium
CCCGCTTCGCCATCGACGCCACCCAGGCGTGCCGCATGAACACGGTGAAGCGCTCGCTGTCCATGCTCAGCTTCGAGCGGCGCGCGGCACTGCTGCTGCGCGACCTCGCCGGTCTCGACTACCGCGAGATGTCGAAGGTGCTCGAATGCTCGCCGGACGCCACGGCGCGGATGCTCGCGGCGTCGCGGCGTGAGTTCGGCAGCATCTATCGCGAGATCGCGTTGTGAGGTGCAGCCTCCTCACGCTGAGTACGTACCTCGACGGTGAGCTCGCGCCCGACAGGGCCGGCGAGCTCGAGGCGCACCTGGTCGCGTGTCAGCGGTGCCACGACGGCCTCGGGTACCTGCGCGAGGAGCAGGAGCACGTCCGCACTCTCGCCGCGGTGCGTGCGGCGGGGGATGCCGTGGACAACCTGCTCGGCACGGTCGGGCTGGTAGTCGCGTCCGCGCCGCCGGTCGAGCCACCATCCAGGCCCGCGGCGCCAGCGCCAGCGCCGGTGCCATCGCCGTCCGTGCCGTCGCCCGCGCCCGCGCCCGCGCCCGAGTTTTTGTTCGATCTGGCCGATTCCCGAGCGCCGTCACACATTGACGAGCCCGGCGATCACGAGCTGACGGGCAGCCCGCAGCAGAAGGTCGAGCTCGAGCCCGAGGAGACCGTCGCGTTCACGCCGCCGATGCCGGTGCAGACGAACGGCTTCGCCAAGCACGAACCGCCTGACGCCGTAGCTGACGTCCCCGAGCCCGTTGTCGATGACGTCGCCGACGTCACGGCTGATGCGGTCGTGGACACCACGGAAGAACCGGCCGCGTCCGACGAACCGGTGGTCGCACCGGAGCCGGGCCCGGCTGCGCCGCCGCGGTGGAGCAGCTCCTGGTCACCCAGCGTTCCCACACCTGCGCCGGCTTCGACGCCGGAGCCGGAGCCCACCCGCGAGCCCGAGCCCGTCGACGCGCGCGAGGTCTTCGGCACGACGGAGTCTGTGGACGAGCCGACGCCGTCGGCGTGGCGCGAGGTCGACGCGGAGCCCATCGCGCCGGAGCCCGCGATCGACATGCCGAAGCCGCTTGCCCCTGCTGCAGAGCTGCCCCGCCCGGCAGCTCCGTCGCCGGCAGCACCGGCGGTGGGACCGCTGCAGTCCGGCCGCGGTGCCTCGTGGTTCGACCGCGCTCGCGACGCCGTCGCGCTGCGCTGGTCGCTGATGCGCGGCGGGTCCGCCATCGGCGACGACGACTTCGACGACGACACCATTCAGATCGTCAGCGGCCAGGGCGCGCCCGCGAACGCACGGCTGCGTGAGCATCCCGCGCGGGCCATCGACCGCCCGACGGGTGCGATCAAGGTGTCGCCCGGCATCGACCCGTCGTTCGCGACACCGGACGGATCCTTTGAGATGCCGTCGTTCTCGAGCTTCGACGACGAGCCCGAGCCTCAGAGTGCAGCGCCGGAAGCGTCCGAGCGCAGAGCACCGGAGTTCACATCTCCAACGCCACCCAACGGCAGAACTCCCAACGGCACCGCGCCGCCACGGGCCGCTGAAGGTCCCGGTCGCCACCTTCGCGGGCTGCGCGGCGAGCGTCGCTCCTTCGCCATGCCGAAGTTCAGCGTGCCGAAGCTGCGCGGTGGCGCGCGCCACCGGTCGATTCAAGGCCCGCTGTCCGACCGCCGGCTGTGGATCTTCGGCAGCGCGGTCGTCATCCTCGCGCTCATCGGCATCATGATCGGCAAGAGCACCTCGCCTGCGCCACACGCCGGTGGACTCACCAACGGCGCTCTCCCGAATCCAACGGCGATCGCGCTGCCGACACTCCCCGCGCAGGCATCGCCCGCGCCATCCGCCGCGAGCACGCCGAAAGCGACACCGACACCGCGCCCAACGCCGGCAGCGACACCGGCGCCGACGCCGAACGTCATCGCCAACCCGGCGAACCTCACCGGACCGCAGACACTCGGCGCCGGCGGTACCGGGTTCAGCGTGCAGGACCTGCGCTACGGCGCGCACCCGGGTGACTTCCGCATCGTATTCGACCTGAGCAGCAGCGGCTCGCCGACAACCACCGTCGGCTTCGGCAACCCGACGACGCTGTACGTCGAGTTCACCGGCGTGACCGGCGGAGCGTCACCGGAGCAACCGCCGGCGGGCAACACCGCAACCGCGGTGAAGCTGCTCCCGCCGTCGACAATGCCCGGTAAAACGGTCTACGAGATTACGCTGAGCAAGGCCGCGACGCTGCAGACCAGCTATCTGCAGGGCCCGGTGCGCCTCGTCATCGATCTCGGGTAGGTCAGCTCTCCTGCCGCACGGGTTCCTTCACGGTCGACGGCTTCACGTCGTCGGCCTCGGACATCGGCTGCCCGTAGCGCTCGCGCAACTCGAACTTCACGACCTTGCCGGTTGGGTTGCGCGGCAGCCAGTTGGCGAACACCACTGAGCGCGGCTGCTTGTATCGCGCCAGCCGCCCGCTCGTGAAGTCGACGATCTCCTGCGCGGTGACGTCGGTTCCGTCCTTGACCACGACCACCGCGCGCACCGTCTCTCCCCAGCGCGCGTGCTGCACGCCGATCACCGCCACATCCTGCACGGCGGGGTGCTGGAACAGCACATCCTCGACCTCGGCGGGGTAGATGTTCTCGCCGCCGCTGATGATCATGTCCTTCTTGCGATCGAGGATCCAGAAGTATCCGTCGGTGTCGCGCTTGCCGATGTCGCCGGTGTGGAACCAGCCGTCGGTCATCACCTCGGCGGTGGCGTCGGGACGGTTCCAGTAGCCCTTCATCACATTCGGCCCGCGCACCACGATCTCGCCGCGCTCGCCGTCGGCGACGTCGTTGTCGTTGTCGTCCACCACCTTGGTCTCGGTGAAGAACGGGGCGATGCCGGCGGATCCGAGCTTCGCGGCCAGCATCTCCGGCGGCAGGATGCACGCGTACGGCGCCGTCTCCGTGAGCCCATATCCCTGCAGGAAGACGATGCCACGCTCGGCGTACGTGCGCAGCAGCAGCTCGGGCACCGGCGCGCCGCCGACGGCAAGGATGCGCACGCTGGAAAGATCGCGCGTCGCGAAGTCCTCATGCTGCGCCATGAACATGTACATCGCGGGCACGCCGAACATCGTGGTGATGCGATGCCGCTCGATCAGCTCGAGCACGAGACCCGGCTCGAAGATCTGCTCGATGACCACGAGGCCGCCCTGCATCATCGTGGCGATCGGCGTGATGTTGAGCCCGCCGATGTGGAACAGCGGCGCAACCGCCAGCGTGCGGTCGTCGACGAGACTGTCCACCGCGAACGACGCGTTGATGTTGTTCCAGAACACGTTGCCGTGCGTCAGCATCGCCCCCTTGGGGCGCCCGGTCGTGCCCGACGTGTACATGATCCAGGCGACGTCCTCCTCGGCAACCGGGTAGTCGAGGTTGTCCTCGCGCTGGTCGTGGATGAGATCGTCGAACGAACGCGCGCCCTCGCGCTCCTCGCCGGTGATCAGCTGCACGACGTCGATCTGGTCGCGGATCTCATCGACGATGGAGGCGAAATTGTCTTCGTACACAAGGGTTTGCAGCCCTGCATCGCGGATGATGAAGGCCAGCTCGGAGCCGGTGAGGCGGAAGTTCAGCGGCACGAACACCGCGCCCAACTTTGCGGCGCCGAACATCGTGAAAAGGAAGCGCGGATGGTTCAGTCCCAGGAACCCGACGCGGTCGCCGGGGTTTGTCCCCCCTGCATGCAGCCCGTGGGCCACACGGTTGGTCAGACGGTTGATCTCGGCGAACGTCCAGGTCTCGTCGCGAAAGATCAACGCCGCGCGATCAGGAGAGAGCGTGGCGCGCCGCGTCAGCATGAAGCCGAGACCGTGGTCATTCACCGCGTTGCACCTCCGCTAACCACTTGGGAGGAATTGATTGTGCACCTCGGAGGGGTGCGCCGTGGCCCCGTATTCGGGACTACGAGGTCCAGCCGCCGTCGACCGTGATCACCGAACCGGTGACGAACGAGGACGCGTCCGACGCGAGATAGAGCGCGGCGCCCGCGATCTCGTCCGGCTGCGCGTGGCGGCCGAGCGCGGTCTCGCCGACGACGCGAGCGTGGATGCTTTCGGTTTCCACAAGCACCTTCGCGAACTTCGTCTCGACGAGCCCCGGCGCAATTGCGTTCACCCGCACGCCGAATGGGGCGAGCTCGCGTGCAAGCGTCTTGGTGAGGTTGATCAGCGCGGCCTTGCTCATGTTGTACGCGCCGGTGAGCGGCGGCGGCTTGATGCCGTTGACGGACGCCATGTTGATCACGCTGCCGCCGTGCTCGCGCATCCAGGCATTCATCGCGAGGCGGGTGAGACGCAGGGGGCCGATCACGTTGGTATCAAAGATCTTTCGCACCAGGGCCTCGTCAGCGTCCAGGAGCGGACCGAACTGCGGATTGGTTGCCGCGTTGTTCACCAGGACGTCGATGCCTTCGAAAGCCTCCAGCACTGCGGCAATCGCGCGCTCGGAGTCCTCGGCGCGGCCGGCGTGCCCCGAGACCGCCATGGAGTCGCCGCCCGCATCGCGGATCGACCGCGCCGCGGCCTCGGCGGCGTCAGCGTCGCGCCCCATCACCGCAACGCGCGCGCCGGCGTTGGCGAGCGCCCCTGCCACCGCAAGGCCGATGCCACGAGTGCCACCGGTCACGAGCGCTGCGCGGCCGGCCAGATCGAAGCTCGCGCCCACGTGCGCGCTCAGTTGAGCTGCGGCGACGCCGGCGATGCCGCCGCGTAGCCGAGCATGTTCTCGAGCAGCAGGTGCTCGCGGCGCAGGATGCTCATGCACTCGTGCAGCCGCTCGTCCACGGAGTCGATCTCCAGCAGACGCTGCCGCTCCGTGATCGTGATCTGCAGCGCGGCGGCGACCAGGTACGAGAGCAGCTCCGGCTCGTCCGGCAGCTCCAGCGCGGCGGGCACGGGCTCGTTCGAAAGCGTGCGCATGCTGGTGACGTACTCGCGAAACTGCTGGGCCACGCGCGGCGCGAGCGCTTCGCCATCCGGCGACGCCGGCGCGTCCTGCAGGTACGACACCTCGGCCGTCATGTACGGACGTTCCCGCGACAGCCGCTCGATGCGAAAGCGAGACGCGCCCACCACGACGATGTTGTAGCGCCCGTCCGGGAGCTCGTCGACGTCGCGCATCTGCGCGAGCGTGCCCACCTCGTACGGTTCCGCGTCGGGGCCGACCTCGCGGCCCTCGCGAATCGCGACGACGCCGAACGTCGTTCCGCCGTCGATGCAGTCGCGCATCATGGCGCGATAGCGGTCCTCGAAGATGTGCAGCGCCATCGGCATGTGCGGAAAGAACACTGCGCTCAACGGGAACAACGCGATCTTAACCGCCACGTCAGACAACCGTCACGTCGCGCGCCGCGATGTCAGGCGGCTTTACAGTTCTTGGTGTGCTTGATGATGCGCTGGCGCCGCGGCTCACCCGGAGCGCGGTTGTGACGGAAAGCGATCTCGACACCGATCTCGTTCTGGCGCATCAGGTTGTTGCAGATGGGGCAGCGGACGTGCGTGAGCGCGTCCTTCTGGGACGCGACGCCCTTCGATTCCTTGATGGTGTTGGCCACTTGCCTAGCTCCTCAGCGTTGTCAACTGCACTAATTGTACGATCCATCGCCGTGCCCAGCCGCTTGAGGCGCCTGTCGCTGTCGCGCGCCGGAGCGGCGTGTGCCGTGATCGCTGCCGTTGTCCCGGTCGCGGCCTGCGACGCGGTGACCGCGTCGCCCATCTGCAGCACACCCGGTCCGCAGACCCGCGCCGACTCATTCAGGGCGACGACAGCGATGGTCTCGCTCCCGTACGGCCTGCGCTACGGCGAGCTGACCGTCGGGTGTGGCGATGTGGTCAAGGCCGGCGATCAGGTGACCGCGGAATACACCGGCTGGCTCCAGGACGGCAACGAGTTCGATTCGACGCGCGGCCCCGGGCGCCAGCCGTTCGTGTTCATCGTCGGCCAGCAACAGGCGATCCCCGGCGTCGACGCCGGCGTTCTAGCGATGCACGTCGGCGGCAAGCGGCGCCTGGAGATACCGCCGTCGATGGCCTACGGCCCGCAGGGCGTCCCGCCGACGATTCCAGCGAACTCGACGGTGCTCGTCGATATCGAGGTGCTCTCGGCGAGCGCACCGACGGGTCCCTAGCTCAGCGAGCGAGCCGGCCGAGCACGAACCAGACGACGGTGATGCCGACGACGACGACCAGCATGCAGAGAAATGGAATCCCAATCACGAGCGGGAGGCTGGGCGCGTCTGTCGCCAGGAGCATTCGCGCCGAAGCATAGCCGCGCCTCCGCGACCCGTGCAGAGTCGCGACCAGGGTGTTGCTGTTACGATTCGACGCATGGCGTCACATCGCCACACTGACGCCGCGGTCCTGGACGCCGCGCGTGACTGCGTCGCCTCCGTGGGTGTGCGCCGCACCACCGTCGCCGACGTCGCGCGGCGCGCCGGGGCGAGTCGCATGACCGTGTACCGCATGTTCCCCGACGTGCGCACGCTGTGGTCGACGCTGCTCACGCGCGAGCTGAGCCGCGTGTTCGATGAGGCGGAATCCGCAGCTGCCAGCCTGCCAACCGCGCGCGCCCGGCTGGTCGCCGCCGCGGCGCACACCGTGCGCGAGGTGAGCGCGGACCCGGTGGTGCGCAAGGTCCTCGAGGTGGAGCCGGAATTGCTGCTGCCATACGTGACGGAACGGCTGGGACAGTCGCAACGGCTCGCCCTCGAGCGCGTGCGGCGGCTGCTGGAGGAGGGGCGCGGCGACGGCTCGATCCGCGACATCGACGCCGGCAGCGCGGCGTACCTTGTGCAGCTGGTGTGCAGCTCGCTGATCATCACCGTGCGCGTGAGCGAGGGCGAGGGGGACGCCGGCGCGGTGATCGACGCCGCCACGGAAATGCTCGACGCGTTTCTCGCGCGCGGGCAGGAGCGCGCCGCATGAGCGCGGTCGTGCGGCGCAGCGCCTCGCTCAACGCCGAGCGACGGGAGCGCGAGCTCGATCGGCTGGCCGCGGGCGAGGCGGTCGATGTTGTGGTCATCGGCGGCGGTATCACCGGCGCCGGCATCGCGCTGGACGCCGCGTCACGCGGGCTGCGCGTGGCGCTGGTGGAGCGACGCGACCTGGCCAACGGCACGAGCCGCTGGAGCAGCAAGCTGGCCCACGGCGGGCTGCGCTACCTGCGCCATCTCCAGGTCGACGTGGCGTGGGAGTCGGCGCGCGAGCGCGGCATCCTGATGACGCGCACGGCCCCGCATCTCGTGCATCCGTTGCCGTTCCTCGCCGCCCTCGACGAGTCGATGCCGGCGGCGAAGGCTGCGGTCACCGAAGCCGGCATCCGCACCGGCGATCTGCTGCGCGCCGCCGCGGGGACGCCCAGGCAGCTGCTGCCGCATCCACGCCGAGTCGACGTGGTGCAGGCGCTCAGCTTCTTTCCGGCGCTGCATCGTGAGCACCTTCGCGGCGCCATCCTGTTCTGGGACGGACAGATCGAGGACGACGCGCGCCTCGTCATCGCGGTGGCGCGCACCGCGGCCGCGCACGGGGCGATGGTGCTCACGTACTGCGAGGCGCTCGACGCGACGCGCGATCGCGTCCGCGTCCGTGACACGCGGGGCGGGGCCGCCTTCGACATCCGCGCCGCGCACGTCATCAACGCCACCGGTGTGTGGGCCGGAGAGATCGCGCCCGGAGTCCGGCTGCGCCCCAGCAAGGGTGTGCACGTGCTTGTCCGCTCCGAGACTCTTGCCAATCCTCGCGCGGCGCTGGTGGTGCCGGTGCCCGGCAGCGGCCGCTGGGTGTTCACAATTCCCGCGAGCGACGGGCTCACGCTCATCGGCACCACCGACGACGAGTACGCCGGTCCGTTGCTTGACGAACCCGACGTGAGCGACGCCGAGGCCGACGCGCTGCTCGCGGTGGTCGATCGCGTGCTGGAGCGGCCCCTGCGCCGCGACGAGGTGATCGGCCGCTACGCGGGGTTCCGGCCGCTGCTCGGCTCCGGCGACGATGACACCGCCGACATCAGCCGCAAGCACGCGATCATCACCGACGAGGACACCGGTGTGATCACTGTCGTCGGCGGCAAACTGACCACCTACCGGCACATGGCGGAGCAGGCGCTGGATCGTGCGCTCGGCTCGCACGCGCCGCGCAGCCGCACAGCGCGCCTGCCGCTGGTCGGTGCGGCACCGCACTCGATCCTGCGCATGCAGCGCGTCCCGCAGCGCCTGGTGCGGCGCTACGGCGTCGAGGCTGCGGCCGTCGCCGCGCTTGCCGAACGCGATCCCGCTCTGCTCGAGCCGATCGCGCCCGGAGTGCCGGCGCTCGGCGTGGAGCTTGCGTTCGGTGTGGCGCACGAGGGGGCACTGACCGTGGACGACCTGCTCGACCGCCGCGTGCGCGTCGGGTTGATCCCCGAGCAACGTCGCGCCGCCGAGGGGGCAGCAGCCTTCCTGCTCGAGGAGCACGCTGCGTAGATGCAGCAGCCGGAATGGGACGACGTCGTGCAGGCACGTCAACGCATCGCGCCGTACCTGAAGGCGACCCCGCTGTATCGCAACGCGCAGCTCTCGTCGCTGCTCGCCGCGGACGTCTGGGTGAAGTACGAGAACCTTCAGCCGATCGGTGCGTTCAAGGTGCGCGGTGGCATCAACCTGGTGGCGCAGCTGAGCGACGAGGAGCGCGCACGGGGCGTTGCGACCGCGTCGACGGGCAATCACGGGCAGTCGGTCGCCTACGCCGCACGCGCCTTCGGCGTTCCCGCCACGGTGTACGTCCCCGAGGGTGCGAACGCGCTCAAAGTGGCTTCCATGCGTGCGCTCGGCGCCGACGTGGTGCATCACGGGCGCGACTTTGATGACGCGCGCGTCGAGTGCGAGCGCGTCGCCGCGGCGCGCGGCGTGCGCTACATCCACTCGGGCGATGAGCCGCACCTCATCGCCGGCGTCGCGACCCAGGCAATCGAGATCCTGGACGAGCTCCCCGACGTCGACGTGATCATCGTTCCCATCGGCGGCGGCAGCGGCGCCGCCGGCTGCTGCATCGTGGCCAAGACGGTCCGCCCCCAGGTTCGCGTGATCGGCGTGCAGTCGGATGCCGCGCCCTCCGCGTATCGCTCGTGGGTGTCGGGCGAGGTGGTCGAGGCGCCGACCACGACCGCCGCGGAGGGTCTGGCGACGCGCCTTCCCTTCGCGCTGCCACAGCGCATCCTGCGGGAGCTGCTCGACGACTTCGTGCTGGTGAGCGAGGACGAATTGCGCGACGCTACGCTGACGATGATCGAGGCCACGCGCACCGTTGTCGAGCTGGCCGCGGGTTCGACGCTCGCCGCGGGATTGCGCATGCGTGAGGAGTTGGCCGGTCGCCGCGTCGCGCTCATATGCACCGGCGGCAACGTCACCCGTGCGCAGATGCGCGAGCTCATGCAGGATCGCACCCGATGAACGCGCGCGGCTCCGTCCGCTTGCCGGCGCTTGCCGGAGCGGCGGTGTTCTGCAGCCTGGTCGCAGCGTGCGGCGGCTCGTCGAGCCCGTCCATCGGTGCGTCGACCACGTGGACGAGTGGCCCCGCGTCGAGCGCCGCCGGTGGCGTAAGCGGACCGGCGACGCCCGCGCAGCTGCAGGCCGACGCGGCGAAGGTCTATCCGCCGTGCCTCGCCACCACCTGCAGCGCGCTCGGCGCGAAGTTCACGACGTGCGACAGCGGCCTCAGCGGATCGGTCGGCGCCATGGGCGACACCCTCGCTCCCTGCCCGCTCACCGCTCGGATGCGACAGCAGCTGCAGGCTGACACCGATGGCGTGATCAGCGCACCTGACCCGCTGGGAGGCGGCCAGCAGGAGGCGTTCATGAGCGAATCCTTCACCGCCGAGCCGAGTGGGACCGGCGGTGTCGTCCACGTTTCGCTGGTGGCGGCCGGCGGCGGCGTCGAGAAGACCGACCTGGTCTTCGCGGACAACGGGAGCGGGCTGCAGCTCGACGACGTGTACTGCGCCGGCCACGACGCGGCCACGACCGACGCATACGTCGCCGGCTGGCTGACCCGCGCCACCTGCGGCGCCTGACCGTCGGCCCGGCGTGCGCTACGCTTCGGCGACCTGAGCAGCGGACCGCAGGCTAAGGAGGAAGTCGCCATGACCGATCCCCTGCCCGACCGTCCCGATCTCGAGCAGCTCCGCCGGCAAGCCAAGGAGCTGCACGACGCTGTGCGGAGGAGCGACGCGGCAGCGCTCGAGCGCATCGCCCGGCAGCGATCGCCGCAGTCGAGCCGGACGATCACACTCGCAGCCGCGCAGCTCGTGATCGCGCGAGAGCACGGCTTCCCCAGCTGGCCGCAGCTGAAGGTGGCCGTCGACCAGCATCGTGCCGCGCACGAACGGGTCACGGCGTTCGTGAATGCGTCGGTCGACGGGAGCATGCGCCTCGCGATCGACCTCCTTGATGCCGATCCGGACATCGGTCGCCGCAGCGTGCTCGCGGCCGCCGTGCTCGGCGACGCGGACACGGCCCGCACGACGCTCGACACAAACGCGACTGCCGCGACCGCGATCGATGACGCGCGCGGATGGCCGCCGCTGCTGTACGCGTGCTATTCACGCTGGCACCACGTCGATCCAGCGCGTGCCGCCGGCATCGCCGCGGTCGTCCGCCAGCTGCTTGCGGCAGGAGCGAGTCCCGACACGAATGACGGTGGGCGTTCGCGATTCCGCTCGGCGTTGAAGGGTTCCGTCGAGGTGAACAACCCAGACGTCACCGAGGTCCTGCTCGATGCCGGTGCAAACCCTGACCTTGGTCAGGTCATCGGCGAGGCAGTCGGACATCGCGACCACCGGTGTCTGCGCCTTCTGCTCGCGAAGGGGGCGCGCATCGCCGCGACGTGGGCGCTGGACGCGGCCATCCATGCCGACGACGCCGAGGCTGCTTCGCTGCTGCTCGAGGCCGTGGCGCGGAGCGGGGTGGCCGTCGACATCGTCGCCACCGCGTCACTGACGCACGCGGTCACCGATGCGTCAGTCCCGGTGATCGCCGTCTTCCTCGAAGCAGGCGCGAACCCGAACGTGGCGTCAGATGGCGTGTCCGCGATTCGCATCGCAGTCCGCGCCGGGAAGGACGACATCGCCGCACAGCTCCGGGCGGCAGGCGCCACCGATGACGCCACCGAGATCGACAGGTTCAGCGGCGCCTGTCTCACTGCCGACCGCCGCGCTGCCCAACAGCTCCTCGACAGTCATCCCGGCCTCCTCGATCGCCTCGGGGAGGCGGATAGATCATTGCTCGTCGCTGCCGCCGAATCTCCGAGCGCGGACGCTGTTGCGCTCATGCTCGACCTCGGATTCACGCCGGATGCGCGCGACGATTCCGGCGAGCAGGCGCTGCACAACGCCGCGTACTTCGGTCGCGCGGCAACGGTGCAGCTGCTGCTCAACGCGGGCGCCGACGTCGACGCGCGCGACACGCGCTTCGATGGAACACCGCTCGCGTTCGCCACTGTGGGCAGCGGTGAACAGGCGGGCAGCTCCGGCGACTGGGTGGAGACGGTGCGCCTTCTCCTCGACGCGGGCGCCTCGAGGCAGGACGCCTGGGTGGCGAACAAACCACCGAGCGATGAGGTGTCACGAGTGCTGCAGCACTACGGGATCGGCCCACCGCGAGCAACGGAGCACGAGCACAACGACGACGACACGCTCGAGGCGCGTCCCGCTGTTGACAGCGCGATCGCCGACATCGCGCTGCAGCTCGAAGCCGCGTACCGCAGCCGCGACCTCGTTCTGCTCGCCTCCCTCCTGCATCCGGACGTGCACTGGACCGGCCTGTGCACCAACCGCGAGCAGGTGATCGAGTGGTACCGGCACCTCGCTGACGACACGCTGGCGAGCGTGGACGGCGTTGAGGTCGACCGCGACGCTGTCGTCATCGAGCTCACCGTCGGCGGCCGCGCGGACGGCGCGCGGGCAGCGCCCGGGCAGCATCTGTTTCAGGTCTGCACCATCGCCGGCGCACAGATCGTCGACATTCGCGGCTACCCCAGCCGAGCGAGCGCGCTCAGCCGTCCGTAGCGCCGCGCCGGCGTACCCCGTATCGGATTCGAACCGATGATCTCCGCCTTGAGAGGGCGGTGTCCTGGGCCTCTAGACGAACGGGGCTCGAGCGCTCGCCATCGTAACCGAATCTGAATTCGATCCCCGCCGAACCTTGGTCCCCGGCTCGCCATATCACTAGACAACTAGCAACCTAGTGATATGATGCTGAGCCATGATCGAGTTCCATCTGCGGGGCGGCTCCGGGGTCTCCACATACATGCAGCTGGTGCAGCAGGTTCGCCACGCGCTCCGCGTCGGCATGCTGCATCCCGGTGATCAGCTGCCGACGGCGAAGGACGTCGTGGGTCAGCTGGCCATCAACCCGAACACCGTGCTCAAGGCGTACCGCGAGCTCGAGCACGCCGGGCTTGTGGCGACCCGGCCAGGCCTGGGCACCTTTGTCAGCAGAGAGCTGCCAATTCCGCCACTGCGTGAGCTGAATGACCTCGGGCGCCGGCTTCGTCGCTGGCTCGACGCCGCGTACACCGCCGGCCTCGACGACGAGGACATCGACGCCCTCATTGCGACTGCACGTGACGCGGCGCGGTCGGAGAACATCGCATGACCACTGCATTCGCCGCGGTGGAGCTGGGACGTCGCTTCGGGAGCACATGGGCGCTCCGGGATTGCTCGTTCGAGGTGCCACGGGGAAGCGTGACCGCGCTGGTCGGGCCGAACGGCGCAGGCAAGACCACGCTGCTGGAGATCGCCGTGGGCATTCTCGTCGCCACCGAGGGCGACGTCACGCTTCTCGGCGAGCCGGCGAACGAACGGGTCGTCTCGCGGCTCGGCCGTGTGGGATTCGTCGCGCAGGATGCGCCGCTATACCGGACGTTCTCCGTGCTCGAGATGCTCCGGTTCGGGCGGCACATGAATCCGGGATGGGACGAGGGGCTCGCTCGCTCCCGCCTGCAACGGCTGCGCATTCCGCTCGACCGGAAATGCGCGCACCTGTCCGGCGGTCAGCAGGCCCAGGTGGCGCTGACGGTCGCCGTCGCCAAGCGCCCCGAGATCCTCTTCCTCGACGAGCCCGTTGCAAGGCTGGATCCGCTCGCGCGTCGTGAGTTTCTCGAATCCCTGATGGAGATCGTCGCCGACGGCGAGGTCACGGTGATGCTGTCATCGCACCTCATCGCGGACCTCGAGCGCGTGAGCGATCACCTCGTTCTGCTCTCGAGCGGACACGTGCTCGTCGCCGGCGAGACCGAGCGGCTTCTCTCGCAACATTGCGTGCTCAGCGGCCCGCGACATCTCGTTGAGGCCGCCGCCCGGACGCTGGACGTCGTTGACGGGCGCTCGGCCGAGCGGCTGACCACGATGCTGGTGCGCGGAGAAGTTCCGTTCATGCACCCTGACATCACCGTCAGCGACGTCGATCTCGAGGAGCTCGTGCTGGGGTACCTGCGAGCCAGGCAGGCCCCGCAGGCATCCCCAGAACCTCAGCTCGCGGAGACCAGGTCGTGACGTGGGTCACCTGGCGGCAGCAGCGTGCGGAGTTCATCGCGCTGACGCTGGTCATCGCCGTCATCGCGGCGTTCGTTGTCGCAACGGGGGTGGTGATGCGTGGCTTCGGAGGCGGCCTCGCGTGCCTGTCGCTGGACGCGTCGCCGGCGTGTGGCGGTATCGGGGACTTCAATCGCGCGTTCGGCTGGCTGCAAAACCTGGTGGCGTGGTTCAATGTCTTGCCGTTGCTCATCGGCGTGTTCATCGGCGGTCCGCTGCTGGGCCGCGAGATCGAGCGCGGCACGCACCGGTTGGCGTGGACGCAGTCCGTGACGCGCACTCGCTGGATCGGGATGAAGCTCGCGGTGGTCGTCGGTGTTGCGCTTGCGGTGGGTGCTGCGCTGGCAGGCATGCTCGCGTGGTGGCGTCAGCCATTCGACCTCATCGACTCGCCGTTCAGCGGCGGCGGCTTCGACGTCGAGGCGCTGATGCCTGGCGTCTACGTGCTCTTTGCGCTGTCGCTGGGCGCGGCAGCTGGGGCCGTCACTCGCAAGGTGTTGCCGGCGATGGCGGTGACGATCCCGGCGTTTCTCGCGGTGCGGCTGCCGATTGAGTTCTGGCTCCGCCCGCATTACATGTCGCCAATCACCGCGATCGTCAACAGCTCGGGCGGCGGCGCGCCGCCGGGAGCGTGGGTTCTCGACAACGGGTTGATCGATGCCGCGGGAACCCGTATCTACGCGTCGCAGGCGACGCAACTCTGCGGCAACCCCGCCACCGGCGCTCTGCCGAAGTCTGCGGACGCATGCCTGCAGGCGCACGGCATCTTGGAGCGTGTCGTGTACCAGCCGCTCGACCGATTCTGGCCGTTCCAGTTCATCGAGGCGGGCATCTACGTCGCGGTGTCCGTTGCACTGCTGACGCTGACCGTGTATTGGGTGCGCAGCCGCATCAGGTAGCTAAACGTCACACCTGATCTGGCGCCGCCATACCGAGCGTCTGCAGCGTGTCAGCGAGGGTGACGCGTGTCGCCGCCACGAGCGCGCGCCGGAAGCGCCGCACCGCGGGGTCCTGCTCGCGCACGATCGCCGGCGTGTGCTCGTAGAAGTCGCTCAGCGCTGACGCGAGCGAGTACGCATACGCGGTCAGCACCGACGGCGACAACGTGGTGGCGGTGTCCGCCAGGGCTCGCCCGTGGCCGTCGATGCGGTGCAGCAGCGCGCGCTCCGCGGGGACCAGCGCCGCCACGGTGAGCGTCCCTTCTTCTTCGGCCACCTTGCGCAGGATTCCGGCGGCGCGGGCGTGCGCGTACTGCAGATAGACGCCCGTGTCGCCGGTGGTGCGCAACGCCTCGTCGAAATCGAACGCGATGATCTGCGGCAGCGAGAACTTGAGCAGGTAGTAGCGGATCGCGCCGGCGGCGAGCAACCGCGCGGTGGCATCGTCGCGGGCCTTGTCGCGCAGGTGCTCGATGGTCCGGTCGAGCAGCGCGTCCGCGCGCACCTCGATGCCGCGCCGCCCGCTCATCGCCACCATCTCCCGCCCGGGGTCCACCGGAACGCCGAGCTCGCGCGCCGCCGACGGCGTGAGCGCCACCACCTCGTAGGCGAGGTGCAGCGAGCGCTCCGCCTCCTCGTGATGGCCGAGGCGCGACAGCGCACGCTGCACCACCTGCTGCGGATACGACTGCCGCGCGTCGATCACGTTGACGACGCGGCGCGCCCTGCCGAAGATGGCGGGCACCTCGTCCGGCGGGGCTGAGGCGGTGGTCACCGGGCTTCCGAGATGGTCCGCGCGCCAGCGCCGGTAGTGGAAGTCGCGGCCGAGCAGCCCGAACTTCCACAGCTGGTAGGCGATGTCCTTGGCGGTGTACGTCGCGATTCCGTCGGATTTGACCAATACCTTGGTCTCGTCGTCGTCGGTGTCGGTGTCAGCACCCTCTGGCGGCATCACCCAGCAGCCGGCGTGCTTGCCCGTGGTGACATGGACGATCGCCCCGGTCTCGCGCAGCAGCTCGAGTGCCTGCTCCAGGAAACCGAGCGCGATGATGTCCGACTCCCACGTGAGCAGGTCATAGCCGACGCTGAAGCGGCCCATCGTCGCGAGGTGGGCGTCGACGATGCGCGACGCGAGCTCCTTCACGTCGCGTGCGGTGTCGTTGTCGCCGGCCTCGATCTCGCGCAGCACGCCGTTGCGCAGCTGCACCAGCGATGGATCCTCCTCGTATTTCCGCGATACCTCGACGTACACCCGCGAGCAGAACTCGTCGAACGCCTCGTCTGGTTCGGCGCTGAAACCGAACTGCCGGATGCCAACCACCACGTCCGCGACCTGCGCCCCGGTGTCGTCGATGTAGTTGTCGACCTCGACCTCGTGGCCGGTGCGCTTCAGCGCCCGCGCCACGGTGTCGCCGATGCACGCGTTGCGCAGGTGGCCGATGTGGGCCGCCTTGTTGGGGTTGGTGGCCGTGTGCTCGACGAGCGTCTTGCCGGCCACCGCCGTGTACCCCGCGGGCAGCTCGACCGAAGACGCCGCGGTGAGCTGCACCCCAGCAGCGAGGACGTGTCGCGCCCAGACTCCGTCGTCGAGCCTTGCGTTGACGTAGCCCGGCGGGCTCACGGTCCACTCGGCAACCAGGTCGAGCGGGCTCCGTGCGAGCGCGTCTCGCAGCCGGGCGGCGATCTCCATCGGGTTGCGGCGCAGCACGCGCGCGCTCGAGAGCGGTGCCGGTGTCGACCAGTCACCGAACTCGGGTCGCGCGGACGGCTCGAGCACCAGCGGCACCGTCGAATCAACCCCGATCTCGTCGAGCGCGGTACGGAGCGCCCCCAGCAGAATGCTCCGTACATCCGCCATTTCCCTCGCAGGGTAACCAAGTCCCCCTCCGCTCTTTAGACTTCGGCGCGGTGAACGTCCGCCATTGCGTCATTCCCGCCGCCGGGCTCGGCACGCGATTTCTGCCTGCCACCAAGGCGGTCCCCAAGGAGTTGCTGCCCGTGCTCGATCGTCCCGTGATCGAGTGGGCGGTGACCGAGGCGGTGGCCGCCGGCGCAACGGACGTGGTGCTCGTGCTCGCCGAGGGCAAGGAGAGCGTCGCGAACCACCTCCTGCCCGATCCGCCGCTGGAGCGCCTGCTGGCGGACCGCGGCAAGACGCGCGAGCTCGAGGCAGTGCGCCACGCAGGCCACCTGGCAAACGTCACCCTCGTGTACCAGGCCGAGCCGCTCGGGCTCGGCGACGCCGTGCTCTGCGCGTCCGAGGTCGTCGGCGACCGTCCGTTTCTGTGCATGCTCCCCGACGATCTGTCGGTGGCATCGACGCCCGTTTTGGCGCAGCTCTGGGCCGCGCACGAGCGGCATGGGGCGAATCCGGTGATCGGGCTGATGCGCGTGCCCGACGCGGACATCTCCCGATATGGCAACGCTGCCGTCCTCGAGTCCCAGGGGCGCGACCATCGCCTCGGTGGGCTGGTGGAGAAGCCGAAGCTGGAGGATGCGGCGAGTCATCTCGCCGTCATGGGTCGCTACGTGCTCACGCCCGACATCTTTCCGGCGCTGCGTGCAACGAAGCCCGGCGCGCTCGGTGAGGTCCAGCTCACCGACGGGATCGCCGCGCTGCTCGGCTCGCGCGAGGTGTGGGGCCTGGAGTTCGAGGGCGAGCTGCTCGATGTGGGCACGCCGCTCGGGTGGCTGGCGACCAACCTGCGCCTCGCCCGCGACGACGCCGAATTCGCGCCGGCAGTGGCTGCGCTGACGGCGGCGCGAGCGTGAACATCTTCAAGCGCGAGTGGGGTGCAGTGACCTTCGTCGCCACCGTGCTCGTCGGCGCGATCGCAGTCGCGGTGTCGCTGATCGTCGCGGGGGCGCACGCGCCGCCCATCCCGCCGCTGGCGAGCTGTCCCTCGTACACGCCGTATGTGGCCACGCCGACGCCGTCGCCAACTGCGAGCGGCGCGTCGACCGCGAGCACGACGACGACCACCACCGCCGCGTCGTCGACGACGTCCACGTTCAACCCGGCGCTTGCCAACTGCCCGACACCGCCGCTGCCGCCGACGTCAACGCCGACAGCGGTGCCATCGTCGACAGCCACGACGGGGACGGCCACTGCGACGCCGACGCCGGCGCCGGCGCCAACGCCAACCCCGACGCCTGCGCCCACGCCGACTCCTGCGCCGACGCCGATCCCCTGACGGCCGTTGACACCCCAGGGGGCGGGCGCTAAGCTCCGCCCGCCTCGCATGCTGCGACGCCATTTCAGGAGGTGCTAGGAGTGGGTTGGCGAGGGAGGCTTGGAATCTGCGCGGCCGCTGGCGCGGTCGTCGCGGCGATGGTGCCGGCGGTGATCGCGTACGCGTGCATCGGCGTTGTGGGACTCAGCACGAACCCGTCGGTGGTGCAGCCGGGCGGCTCCGTGACGGTCACCGGTAAGGACTTCGTCAACGACAAGCCGGTGGTGCTTCATCTGGATTCCGTCAGCGGCCCCGTCATCTACACGGTGCCCATGTCCACTGGCGACGTCATGACGTCGAACTTCAGCGTCACGTTCCAGCTCCCGAGCACGGTCTCCACCGGGGCGCATGTCCTGGTGGCGACGCAGGACGAGCACGACATGAACGGCGGCAACCCGGCGCGCGCGGCGCTGTACGTGGGCACCACCCCGGGGAATGCCAATCCGGCGGCACGGCCGGCGACGGCGATCATCGACGACGGACCTGGAGTCGGCGGGCTCGCGCTCATCGCGCTCGCCGCGACCGCCTTCGCGCTTCTCCTGTTCATCGCCTTCGCAGCGCTGGCGGGCCGTCGCCAGCTGCCGAGCGGTACGGCCGGTGCCTAGGGCGCTGCGGGCCGCGCGCGCGACGCTTGCCCTCGGGGTCCTCATAGCCGCGGCCATGTCGGCGTACCCGGCGGCAGCGGCCGCCGCGGGCTCGCCCTTCGAGCAGGCATCGTTCTCCGCGCAGGGACTGAACATCGTGCGCACGACGGCGTCCACGCGCATGACCAACGACGACAAGGATCCATCGCGCGGTTACGGCGGACCGACATCGATGCTGGTCGATCCGAGCAACCCGCGCGTGATCGTCGCGGCAACTGCGCAATTGCGATCGCGGGTTTGCAAGCTGCTGCGCACCGACGACGCGGGCCAGACCTGGCACGTGCTGAAGAACTCGCCGTCACCGCGCGCGTACCCCTACTGCATGACGCCCGGGGACGCGGGCTCGGCTCAGGCCATGATCGCCTGGGGCAGCCATGGTGCTCTGTACTACGCGATGGCCGGCTACAACTACGACGAGGGGCAGACGGGAGCGTCGTTCAGCACCATCCTCTCGCGGTCGACCGATCTCGGTGCCACCTGGACCAGCACGGTCGTCGACAACAACCGAGGCTCGAAGGCCGACAGCCCGCCCCTCGATTACGGGGTGACGGGGCTGGCAGTCGACACCTCCGGCCCGCAGGACGTCGTCTACGTCGGATACCAGAAGGAGTACCCGACAGCGCCGCCGAGCTCGCCGCTCACCGACGGTGAGGTCGACGTGTCGGTCTCGACAAACGGCGGGTCGAGCTTCGGCACGCCGATCAACCTCAACACCTTCACCCACGTCAACGTCACCGCCGACGGCGTCGCGTATCCGCTTGTCGGCATGAGCTATTTCGGCAACCCGTACATGGCGGCGCACAACGGCACCGTGATCGCGGTCGAGGGTGCGCAGTTTTCAAATGCGAATGCCCCGGACGGGAACGCGTACGACACGAGCATCCCCCTGCCACAGCTCGTGGCTCGCTCCACCGACAAGGGTCAGACGTGGACCGTGAGCGCGCTGGGGCCGCCGACCTTCACCGGCAACGGTGGCGGCACGGGCCCGGAGACCGGCCTGGGCTGGACGCCCGCCGGTGGCACGCATGGCACGTTCGTCGCGGCGTATTCGGCGACGCCCTCGGGATCCTCGACCTCGGGCAACCAGCAGGTCGTCGTCCAGCGATCGACCGACAACGGCCAGTCCTGGACCGATCCCGTGATCATCGAGGACTCCGATCCCAGCCAGGGCTTTACGAGCTTCTACCCGCAGCTTAACGTCGCTCCTGACGGTCGTGTCGACGTGGTCTGGAATGACAACCGGTCGCAGACGAACGACCACTTCCAGGTCTACTACACGTATTCGACGGACGGCGGCAAGACCTGGGCCCACAACGTCCAGATGCCCGACCAGGCCATCAACTTCGACTTCGGCATCAGCTACAGAGGCGACATCCGCCAGCCTCCGGGCGTCGCATCGGGCGACCTGTACGCCGCTGTCGGCTGGTCCGATCCGCGCCTCGCAAACGTGAACACGCAGACGCAGGACGACTACGGGGCCATCGTGCAGTTCCAGACCATTCCGCCGGCGAACTCGCCGACGTGGCCCATCATCGTCGCTGTGGTCGACGGCTTCGCGACGGCGGCGATCGTTGCCGGCATCTACATCGTCGTGCGCCGCCGCCAGCGCGGTCGCAAGGAGCGAGAGGCCGTCGGGGCGCGCTAACCGGCGTCCGCGGGCAGAGGCTCAGGCGGAGTAGAGCAGCCGGTCACCGTTGACCGGTGTGATCGACGCGCGCTGCATCTCGAGGTCGATGGCAGGCGGATGCCCGGTGTCGAGCACAACCGCGATTCGCTCTGCGAGGCGCAGGTGGCCGATGCGTACGCAGTCCTGCAGGAACGTGAATGCCAGCGGACGCACCAGGTTCCACACGTAGGCGCGCACGGCGCCGGCGCTGTCGTCGACCGGGGCAATGTCGGCGGCCACGCTGCGGTCGCGAAACGCGATGACGCAGACCTCGTCGGTGAGCTGGATGGGCGCCGTCCACGAATAGGCTTCGTCGTCGCCGTGCTTGCGGAGGATCGTGTCCTTGTCGGCGAACAGCGCCAGCCGCTCGACGAGGATGCGCATCGGCTTCGCCGGTCCCTCGACGAAGAACGGAACATCGCGCAGCGGCTCGGTCGCCGCCTGCTCCGGGTAGCGGGCGGTGAACCCGAGATCCTCAATGCCGGGAAACGGCGCGGGAACCTTGATGACCAGTTCCTGCATGTCAGACCGCCACCCGACGGGCGTGCACGGTGTTGTCTACCATCGCGGACCTTTACCTGCAGCGAATCTAGCACACGAGTTTCCTCTGGGCCTCCATCGATTTGGTCGATTGCTACACTCGCGCGACGATGACGGCACTCAGCGACGTTCGGATTCTCGATCTGTCGCGGCTGCTGCCCGGCGCGTTCTGCACACTGATGCTCGCCGACCTCGGCGCCGACGTCATCAAGGTCGAGGACACCGATTCGGGTGACTACCTGCGCTGGATTCCGCCGCTGGTCGACGGGTCCGCGGCCATGTTCCACGCGCTCAACCGCAACAAACGATCCGTGGCGCTCAACCTCAAGAGCGATGCGGGACGCTCGGCGTTTCTCGACCTCGTCGCGGCCGCCGACGTCGTGCTCGAGAGCTTCCGGCCCGGCGTGATGGCGCGGCTCGGCCTCGACTACGCCGCCCTCTCCGGGCGGAATCCACGGGTCGTGTTGTGCAGCATCAGCGGTTATGGCCAGGATGGGCCGTATCGTGACCGCGCAGGCCACGATCTCAACTACGCCGCGCTCTCCGGCGCGCTGAGCATCCAGGGCGAGAGCAACGGCGTGCCCGCGATGCCTGCGCTCCAAGTGGGAGACGTGGGCGCCGGCGCGCTGCACGCCGCTGTAGCGATCCTCGCCGCACTGCATCAGCGCGAGCAGAGCGGGCGCGGGCAGCACTGCGACATCGCGATGCTCGACGGCCTCGTGGCATGGATGGCGCCGCACGCGGCGGCGTTCTTCGCCACCGGCGAGGTGCCGCGCGCGAATACGCTGCTCCTGACCGGCCGCTACCCGTGCTATCGCACGTATCGCTGCGCCGACGGCGCTGTGAGCGTCGGCGCGCTCGAGCCCAAGTTCTGGTCGGCCCTGGTCGAGGCATTGGGCGTGCCCCACCTCTCCGAGCTCGCATATGCCGAAGGCGAAGAGGGTGCACGCGTCGCCGAAGCGGTGCAAGCTGCGCTCATGCAGCGAACGCGAGCGGAGGTGGCGCAGCTGGGGGGCGCCGCAGACCTCTGCTGCGAACCGGTCCTCAGCGTCGCCGAGGTGTTCGACAACGCCCAGGTGCGGCACCGCGGCCTGCGCCTCGACACGGGCGGCGTGTCGCCGGTGCCGCAGATCGCTTCGCCGATCCGCTTGAGCGACAGCCCGGCGACCGTTCGCAGTGGCGCACCCGCGTGGGGCGCGGACACGCGCGACCTGCTCGGCGAGGCCGGTTACGACCGCGAACGGCTGGAGGAGCTGTCAGCAGAGGGAGCGATCCGATGAGCTCCACGGCCGCCGGCGAGCCCGGACGCCGCTCGCCGCGGAGCCGCCGCAGCGCCGAGACGCGCGAGCGCATCCTCGCCGCGGCGACCGAGGTGTTCGCGCGCTCCGGGTTTCACGGCGCGCGCGTTGCCGACATCGCCGATCAGGCCGGCATCGCCTACGGGCTCGTGTACCACTACTTCCGCAACAAGGACGACATACTCGCGGCGATCTTCTCGGAGCGCTGGGGGCAGTACATCGAGTACCTGCATGACGTCGCGCGCATGCCGCTCAAATTTCCCGACCGCATGCGCCGGCTCGTGCATTTCTGGGTGGAGATGTATCGCCGTGACCCCGACCTCATGACGATCATGATCAACGAGGTCAGCCGCTCGTATGAGTTCCTCGAGTCGCATGACATCGGCACGGTGATGATTGCGTTCGACGCCATCGAGGCAATGGTGAGAGCCGCCCGCGACGCCGGCGAGCTCGACCGCGACATCGATCCGCAACTGGCGAGCTACGTCATCTTCGGCGCCGCCGAGATGGTGCTGACGGGCTACGTGATGGGCACGCTGCGCCGCGACGACGCCGAAACCTTCGCCAGAGATGAGGAGCAGCTGCTGTCGCTGTTGCTCAACGGACTCGGCGCGGCGCGCCCGTAACGAGCCGGCCTCACAGCTGACCGGCGGCGAACATCTCCCACCAGCGCTGAACGGCGGTCCGCGTCTCGTCGATCGTCCCGGTGTTGTCGATGACCCAGGTGGCGCGGTCGCGCTTCTCGTCGATCGGTATCTGCGCCGCGAGTCGTTGACGAGCTGAGTCCTCGTCGACACCGTCGCGCGCCATCAGACGCGTCAGCTGCACTTCAGAAGGCGCGTACACGAGCAGCACTCCCTCGTACATGTCGACGCTGCGCGTCTCGAAGAGAAGCGGCACCTCGGAGACGATGAGCTCCGCGTCCGCCGCGATGGCCTCACCGATGCGCCGCATCATGAGCTCGCGGACTCGCGGATGCGTGATCCGCTCGAGATCGCGCCGTGCACCCTCGTCGGCAAAGACGATCGAGCCCAGGTGCGCCCGGTCGAGCGAGCCATCCTGCAGCAGCACATCGGGCCCAAACCGTTCGATGATCGCGGTCAAACCGGGCTGCCCCGGCACCACCACCTCGCGCGCCAGAGCGTCGGCATCGATCACGGTGGCCCCCAGCCGGGCCAGCTCCGCAGCCACCACCGACTTGCCAGTCGCAATCCCGCCTGTCAGGCCAATCAGATGCATTCTTGCTGCACAGTAGACGTCAATTGCTATTGTGCGTCCGTGATCAGGGGCGTTCCTCTCCTCGCGCTTGCCGCCGTGATGGTCGTGACGCTTGCGGCGTGCGGCGGTAGCAGCACCCCCACCCCCGGTGTGTCGCTCGACAAGCTGCCGACCATCCAATTCGTCGGCAACTCGAGCTGTCCCACAAGCAACGCGGCCCCGTACTTCAAGTCCGGCAACGACGTGAAGCCGGCGCCGGTCAACAGCTTGCCCGCGGTGGGAGAGGCGATCGACGAGATGCCGCATACGCACATCAACTCGCCCGCGACGGTCAACTACCTGCACGACCCGCCGACGAGCGGCTGCCACTACAACCTCGGGTACGGCGACGCACCGATTCAGACCGGCGTGTACAACCAGGCCGTTCCGAACGAATACTGGGTACACAACCTCGAACATGGGTACATCGTCGTGCTCTACAACTGCCCGAGCGCTTGCACCACAGAGTTCAATGAGCTGCACGACTGGTACAAGTCACTCGCCGCGACACCGGGAGTTCCCTACGCCAAGGCGATCGTGATCCCGTATTCGCACATGGACGTTCCGTTCGCCGTGGAGTCGTGGGACTGGTATGACCCGATGCCGGTGTTCAGCCTGAACGAGGTGAAGAACTTCTACGCCAACCACGAGAACAACGGACCTGAGCAGTCCGCAGGCTGAGCCGCGCTAGCAGCTCGTGCCCGATGTCCAGATCGCGTCGCCGCTGACGTAGAGCTCGCGGCCGTGGTCGGAGAGCAGGTACGTCCACCCGTTCGCGCGCGCCAGCTCGTTCGTCAGCGTTCCCTTTAGCAACACCACCGCGGTGGTGCCGCTCTGCCGCAACAGATCGAGCGCTGACGGCGCGGTCGTGGCGCCCGATGCGATGCGGCGGTAATCGGCGAAGCCGGCCGTGGTGAACGCGTCCGACGCGCCATAGATGTACACGTGGCTGCGTGGCCACAGCCGCATTGCCATGTAGCCGCCGTCACCGTACGCCGTGAAGACGTTCTCGGCCCGGGGTGCGCGCTCCAGCACGCTTGCGGCACACGCCGGGTACACCGCTGCGACACCGGCCGGCGTTGCCGACGTTTGCAGTCGCGCCACTGCAATGCCGAGACCAGCGCAGGCTGCGGCGACGACGATGGCGCCGGCGAGCACGGCCGCGGGTGCGATGGGCCGGACTGTCAGGCGTGGCCGTGCCGGCCGGCGGACGGCGTCGGCAGTCCATCCCATGACCATCGGCGCCACGACTGCGACGCACACGGCGGTGTTCCGCACCGCCAGAAGGGCGGCGGCACACGAGATCACACCGAGCACGGCATCGCGCACCGCGATGCGCGACCGCGCGGCGGCCAGGACACCCGTCACCACGAACAGCGCGATCAGGGCGATCAGCGGCCACAGTCCGGGGTCGGTGAAGTTGGGTGGCTGCCACTCGATGATGCCCTTGGCCCCTTCGCCGGTCGCCTCACTGAGGGCGAAGCCGTAGCTGCCGATTCCCTGCGGGTTGATGCACGCGACGACCGCGCAGACGGCGGCGACCGCCCCCAGGCCGGCGGCGCGGGAGATCGGGACGTGGTTGGGCAGCCGGAGCCGCCACGCCACGGCGGCGACGGCCGCCGCGATCACCATGAACGCCAGGCCGGCGACGAAGCCGCCGTGCAGATTTGCCCAGAGCACGAAGAGCGGCGGCAGCACCCAGATGGCGCGGCCACCGCGGCGCAGGTGCCGCTCGGTCAGCAGCAGCGTGATCGCCAGAAACGCGAAGGTGAACACCTGCGGCCGGATGCCCAGCACGGGCTGTGCCGCCTTTGCCGCCAGCGCCAGCCCCAGCGCGATGGCCACCGGTCCCGCGCCGCGAACCCTCGCGTGAAGAGCCACGGCGATCAACCCCGCGCAGGCGACTGCGCCCATCACCAGCGCCAGGACGAACAGGCCGCCGGCGCCGTACAGCGCGGCGAACACCACGCCGGCGAGCCACTCGTGCGGCGCGAGGTAGGTCCCGTTAACCGTGTACGAGAACATCTCTGTCTGCGGGATCTGGTGGTGGGCGAGGATCCAGTTGCCGAGCTGGATGTGCCACCAGACGTCGGGATCGCTGAGGGCATCGAGCCCGACCACCCCTGAGA
>JBOHUE010000115.1:0-40008 GCA_050734185.1 Candidatus Dormibacteria bacterium
AGCGACAGACGTCTGTCGCACGGGCACCGGGCCGGCGCCGGCCCGCTGGTTACCGCCGCGGTTGCTACGTAACCGGCGGCACGGGCGGCGACGAGGTCGGGTTCCCCGAGTTGCCGGACCCGCCCGAGCCGTAGGCGGCCTGCGTGATGTTGCTGAAGTCGACCTTCGGCGCCTCGGCCACGGTGGCGCGGTCGGCGTCCGGGATGTCGAAGAACTGCGCAGCCTCGAAATGGAACCAGCCTGCGATGAGGTTCGACGGAAACGCCTGTATGCGACGGTTGAACTGCTGCACGCTGTTGTTGTAATAGCGGCGCGAGCTCTGAATTCGATCCTCTGTGTCGCTCAGCGTCGCCTGCAACTGCAGGAAGTTCTGGTTCGCCTTCAGGTCGGGGTAGTTCTCGGCAACCGCGAACAAACGGCCCAGTGCCTGCACGAACGGGCCCTCGGCCTGTGATGCTGCTGCAGGCCCCTGCGCGCCCTGCGCCGCGGCACGCGCACGCGTCACCTCCTCGAACACGCCGCGCTCGTGCGCCGCATAGCCCTGCACGGTGTTGACAAGGTTCGGGATCAGGTCGTACCGCCGCTTGAGCTCCGTGTCCACGTCGGCCCATGCGTTCTGCACCGCGTTGCGCTGGGCGATGAACCGGTTGTAGGAGACGATCAGCGCGAGGATCAGCAGGACGACGATCACGACGATGACGATGAGGGCGATCACGGTGTCTAGCGTAGCCCACTTCCCGCCGCGGGTCGGGGCCGGCGGCGCGTCGCGCCCGGGTCAGCGAGCCAGCTGACGCAGCACCAGCGGCAGGATGCCGCCGTGGCGCAGGTACTCGACATCCGTGTCGCTGTCGAGCCGGCAGCGCGTCTCGAACATCACCTGCTCACCGCTCGGACGCCGGGCGACGACCGTGATGCTCGATCCGGGCCGCGCTGCAGCCACGCCGTGCACCGTGTAGGTCTCGGAGCCGTCCAGGCCGAGCGTCACCGCACTCTCGCCGTCCCGGAACTGCAGGGGCAGAATGCCCATGCCGACGAGGTTGCTGCGATGGATGCGCTCGAAGGACTGCGCGATCACACCGCGCACACCCTGCAGCATCGGTCCCTTCGCCGCCCAGTCGCGGCTCGAGCCGGAGCCGTACTCGCGCCCGGCGATGACGATCAGCGGGGTGTTCGTCTCCATGTAGCGGGCCGACGCGTCGTAGATGGTCATCAGCTCACCGCCGGGCAGGTGCGTCGTCCAGCCGCCCTCGCGGTCGCCGGCGAGCTGGTTGCGCAAGCGCACGTTGGCAAACGTGCCGCGCACCATGACCTCGTGGTTGCCGCGGCGGGCGCCATACGTGTTGAAGTCGCGCGGCTCCACACCGTGATCGCGCAGGTATCCGGCGGCGGGGCCGGCGCCGGCGATCGACCCGGCCGGTGAGATGTGGTCGGTGGTGATCGAGTCACCGAGCAGCGCGAGCACGCGCGCCTCCTCGATGTCGAGCAGCGGCTCGGGCTCCGCGGCCATGCCCACGAAGAACGGCGGCTCGCGCACGTAGGTGGACTCCGCGTCCCAGGCGAACAGCGCACCGGTTGGCGCCGGCAGCTGCTGCCAATGCTCGTCGCCGTCGAAGATCCGCGCGTACTCGTGCGTGTAGAAGTCGCGCAGCAGTGCGGCGTTGAGTGCCGCGGTCACCTCGTCGCTCGAGGGCCAGAGGTCGCGCAGGAACACGGGGTTGCCGCCGCCATCGGTGCCCAGCGGCTCGCTGTTCAGGTCGATGTCCAGCCGCCCTGCGAGGGCGAACGCCACCACCAGCGGTGGTGACGCGAGGTACGACGCGCGCACCTGCGGGTGGATGCGTCCCTCGAAGTTGCGGTTGCCACTGAGCACCGCGGCCACCGCGAGGTTCTCGTTTTCGACCTTGCGCGCCACCGAGTCGGGCAGCGGCCCGCTGTTGCCGATACACGTCGTGCAACCGAAGCCGACCAGGTTGAAGCGCAGCGTCTCCAGCGCCTCGAGCACGCCCGCACGCTGCAGATAGTCGGTGACCACCCGCGACCCTGGCGCCAGCGACGTCTTCACGTAGCGCGGTGGCCGCAGCCCGCGTTCGACGGCCTTTCGCGCCAGCAGCCCCGCAGCCAGCATCACCGCCGGGTTGGACGTGTTGGTGCAGGACGTGATCGCCGCGATCACAACGGACCCGCGGCGCACGCCCTCAGCCCCGTCGCCGTTGCCGGCGCCCTGCGGATCCTCCTCCTGCCCCGCGCCCTCGGCGACCATGCGCGCTGACGCGTCGTCAACCGGCGCCGTCTGCGGCGGCGGCGGAGCGTTCGCCTGCCACACGGTGTCGAACGACTCCCACACGCGCGACAGCGCGACGCGGTCCTGTGGCCGCTTCGGCCCGGCGACGCTGGGCTCGACCGTCGTCAGGTCGAGCTCGAGCATCTCGCTGAACAGCGGCGTTTCCGACATATCAGTCCGGAACATGCCCTGCTCCTTGCAATACCGCTCCACGAGCGCCACGTGCTCGGGCTCGCGACCGGTGTCGCGCAGGTACCGCAGGGTCTGGTCGTCCACCGGGAACAACGACGCGGTGGCGCCGAACTCCGGGGACATGTTCGAGATGGTCGCGCGATCGGGCACGGACATCGACGACAGTCCGGAGCCGCAGAACTCGACGAACTTGTTCACCACGCCGTGCGCGCGCAGCATCTCGGTGATCGTGAGCACGAGATCGGTGGCGGTCGTTCCCGCCGGCAGCTGGTTGTGGAAGCGCACGCCGACGACGACGGGCGTCAGCTGGAACAGGGGCTGCCCCAGCATGCAGGCCTCGGCCTCGATACCGCCGACGCCCCAACCGAGCACGCCGATGCCGTTGACCATCGGTGTGTGAGAGTCGGTGCCGACCAGCGTGTCGGGGATGACCAGCCGAACACCGTCTGTGTCGCGCACCTGGACGACGCGCGCCAGGTACTCGAGGTTGACCTGGTGCACGATGCCCATCCCTGGCGGCACGACGCGGAACCCGCGAAACGCCTGTTGTGCCCAGCGCAGGAGCGTGTAGCGCTCGCGATTGCGCTCGTATTCGCGCTCGATGTTGCGTGCGTACGCCTGCGCGGTGCCGAATGAGTCGACCTGCACCGAGTGGTCGACAACGAGGTCGACGGGAACGACCGGGTCGATGAGCATCGGGTCGCCGCCGGCTCGCGCGACCGCTGCGCGCATCGCGGCAAGGTCGACGACGGCGGGGACGCCGGTGAAGTCCTGCAGCAGCACGCGCGCCGGCATGAAGGCGCGCTCGCGGTCGTGCTCGGGCGGACGACCGTCCCAGCGCGCGAGGGCGTCGACGTCGCCGTCGCGTACGAAGGACGAGCCGGCGTTGCGCACCAGGTTCTCGAGCAGCACCTTGACGGTGACGGGCAGGCGCGACACGTCGACGCCGCCGCGCTCCGCGAGTCGCGCAAGGCTGTGAAACTCGACCCCCTCGTGCAGGGGCGCGCGTGTGCCGTAGGTGTTCTCGTCAGCCATCGCCGGGTGGCGAATCTTCGCACTCGCGCATGCCAAGGAGGATGGTGTCGTCGGTTCCGGTCAGCTCGGCGTCGACAGCTGTGCCAGGTACGAGGTGAGGTGGCTGTACGCCCCCGTCGCGAGCAGCACACCGAGCGCGACGGTGAGCACCCCACCGGCGAGCGTCACCGGCCGCGCCAGGCGGGCGATCCGTCGCGGCAGCTGCGGCAATGACGCCCACAGCAACGCCACCAGGACGAACGGCATGCCCAGCCCCAGCGAGTACACCGCGAGCAGCACAGCCCCCGCCGCCGCGTGCGACGACACCGCCGCAAGCGTCAGCGCCGCCGCGAGGTAGGGCCCGACGCACGGCGTCCAGCCGACGCCGAACACGGCGCCGACGACGAAAGCACCGGCGACACCGCGTCGCTGCAGGCGCACGGGCAGGCGGAACGCATACACGCGCTCGAGCGGTGCAAAGCGCACAGCGCCGACGATGAGCAGCCCGAACACCACGACGAGAATCCCTCCGGCTATTTCGAACGCCCGGCCGGCGGCGCCCTGCGTGATGTGGCCGATGCTCCCTGCGCTGAGCCCGAGCACCATGAAGACCGCGGTGAACCCCGCCACGTAGAGCAATGAGCCGGCAAGCAGCCTGCCCCGGAACCCGAGGCGCCCGCGCTTGCCCGCCGCTCTGTCACCTGGCGTTCCACTTCCCGCGAGGTCGGCGGCTCCCGCGCCCGACACGCACGCGAGGTACGCGGGCAGCAGCGGCACCGTGCACGGCGCCAAAAACGACGCGAGCCCTGCGACGAAGGTTGCGGCGACGGCCGCCCACGTGAGCATCGCTACCCAAAGGTGAAGGTGTAGAGCTGGAATCCTGCCGGGACGCTGAGGTCGATGACGTGCTCGCTCGACGAGACGGCCGTCAGCAGCGGGTAGAGGTCCTGGCGCGGCACGCCGAACGACGAGCCGCTGAGCGCGGTTCCGGCATTGCTTGCAGGCACCGGCTGCCCGTCGAGAGTCACGGAGACATTCAGCGTGCCTCCGTCAGAGCCTCCGACGACGTACACCGCGTCGGCGTGGAAGCGCAGCCGCACGTGGCCCGCGGACGCGGCGCTGAGGTACTGGCCGTGATCAACCCACGAGCCCGTCACCTGGATGGCGTCGCGCTGCTGCGGCGGTCCGCGGTCGGGATACGTGACGCTCTGCCCCGGCTGGCCGTATTGCTCGTTGTCGGCGAGCCCCCCGCGCTCGCTGCCGGCGTAGAGCTCTGGCGTGGTGTCGCTCGGTACCTCGGTGGCGGCGGGCGGCGTCTGGTTGTGCACGCCGAGCAGCGTCGCCACGGCCGCGCTGGTGGCGTCGTAGTTCCCCTCGCCGAAGTCCTTGTACGCGACCCTGCCCTGCTGGTCGATCAGATACTCGGCGGGCCAGTACGAGTTCTGCCACGCGTTCCATGTCGCCATCTGCGCGTCCACCGCCACCGGCCAGGTCACGCCGAGCCGCTGCACCGCTGCCTTGACATTGCTCACCGGCTTCTCGAAGTCGAACTCGGGCGAGTGCACGCCGACGATCACGAGGCCGCTGCTCTTGTAGGCGGCGTCGAGCTGCTGCAGGTGCGGGATGGTGCGCACGCAGTTGACGCACGAGAACGTCCAGAAGTCGATGAGCACGACCTTGCCGTGCAGACCGGCGACCGTCAGGGGCGCGCTGTTGATCCAACCGGTGATGCCCGTGAAGTTGGGCGCGGCCGGCCGCGACGCCGCGGGCTGCACCGTGTCGCCGCCGCTGGAGGCAGCGGGTGGCGACGATGGATGCACCAGCGTGATCACCACGATCACCGCGATCGCCACTGCCACCGCCCCCAGGGCGACGCGGAATCGTGTCATCTCGACTCACTGTACGGAGGCGGGCGACGGATGCAGGGTTTCGCAAGCCGGGCCGCCGGCGTCGGATCGAGTCATACTCTGTATGACAATGGCAAAACGAGCATCGCGGGTGCTGGCCGTGTCCGTTCCCCCGGCTTCCGCCGAGGATTTCGAGCGCATTGCCCGCCAGGAGGGCCGCAACCGCAGCGAGCTCTTCCGGGAGATGCTGCGTGTCTACCGCGCCTACCGCGAAAGCTCGACCTTCGACGGCCTGCAGCGGTATGGGGCTGCGCGCGCTCGCGTGCTCGGGGTTCACGACGAGGCAGACGTCGATCGCCTGATCCAAGCCGCCCGAGACGAGTGAGGGTTGTTCTCGACACTAATGTCCTGATCTCGGCGTACATCTTCCCCGGCGGCACGCCCGAGGCGGTATTGCGTCGTGTCCTGGCAGGCGGCGTCGAAATGCTGACCAGCCGGGTCCTTCTCGCCGAGTTCGGCCGGATTCTCGAGCGCAAGTTCGGGTGGGATGCGGCGATGTCGGAGGATGCTGTTCGGCACGTCGCGCGAATTTCGAGTGTGATCGAGCCGGCGGAAGCCATCGCCGTCGTGGTCGATGATCCCGATGACGATCGAGTGCTCGAAGTGGCGATCGCCGGTGGAGCGTCGATTGTCGTGAGCGGCGATCGCCATCTGCTGCAGCTGCAAACCTTCCGCGGCATTCGCCTCCTCACGCCGGCCGCTTTTCTCGATGCCGCCGGGCCGGCGCTTTCGTAGTCGACTTGAGCCACTCCGCTGCTCGGCAGCGATGCGGTGCACGATCGCACCGCTCTGGTAGCGTTCGCCCGACAGCGTCCCTGCAGTTCAAGCACCGGTCGTCGACGGACTATCGAAGTAGCAAGCGCAGAGGTCAGAGCGACGCGAATGCCCCAGCCCCGGCAGAAGCACGCTAGCGGCGCGTCCGCGGACCGGCGCCGCGTCGTGATCGAGTCCGTGCGCCCGCAGGTCGATTGCGGCGCGCTCCCCGCAAAGGCGACGCAGGACCTGGCGCTTCCGGTGTCGGCCACGCTCGTCGCGGACTCGCACGACCCGCTGCTCAGCTACGTGATCTTCGGCCCGCCCGCCGGCGACCTCGACCCGGACAGCTTGCCGCGGTCCTGGCAGGAGCTCGAGCTCAGCCCGCAGGGCAACGACCGCTACTCGGGATGGATCACCGTGGGGCGCACCGGGGCGCAGGAGTTCGCGATCGTCGGCCTGCCCGACGAGTACGGCGCGTGGCTGCACGACCTGCGCATCCGTGTCGAGGTGGGCCAGGACGTGGCCCTCGACCTCGAGGAAGGCGCGCGCATGGTGGAGCGCCGGTCCGCGCGAGCGAAGCCGAAGGATCAGCGCGCCCTCGCCGACCTCGTCAAACGGCTGCGCTCGAAGAAGACGCCCGCGGGACAGCTGCAGGCGGCCGAGCGACCCGCGGCCGTCGCGCTGATGCGCCGCACCGCCGACCGCAGTAGCGCGACGCTGGCGGGCCCGTTCCCGCTCTGGGTGGAGCGCGCAACCGCTGGGTTCTCCGCCTGGTACGAGATGTTCCCGCGGTCGGAGGGAGCGATGCCACCGCAGAGCGGCACCTTCGTCACCGCCAGGGACCGGCTCGCCGCCATCGCCGCAATGGGCTTCGAGGTGGTCTACCTGCCGCCGGTCCACCCTATCGGCGAGAGCCACCGCAAGGGAAGGAACAACGCGCTCGAGCCCGAGCCCGGAGCCCCGGGCAGCCCGTGGGCGATCGGCAGCGCCGCCGGCGGTCACACCGCGCTGAACGGCGAGCTGGGGACGCTCGGAGACTTCGACGCCTTCATCGCCGAGGCGAAGCAGCAGGGGATGGAGGTCGCACTCGACTACGCGCTGCAGGCGAGTCCCGACCACCCCTGGGTGAAGCAGCACCCGTCGTGGTTCCGCCACCGCGCCGACGGGTCGATCCGCTACGCGGAGAACCCGCCGAAGCGCTACCAGGACATCTACCCCTTCGACTTCGACAGCGGCGACGCCCGGAGCCTGTGGCGCGCGCTGCGCGATGTGATGCGCTTCTGGGCCGACCGCGGCGTGCGCATCTTCCGCGTCGACAACCCGCACACCAAACCGTTGCGCTTCTGGCAGTGGCTGATCGGGGACATGCACCGAACCCACCCGGACGTGCTGTTCCTCGCCGAGGCGTTCACCCGCCCCGCGGTGATGCAGCGTCTCGCCAAGATCGGCTTCAGCCAGTCGTACACATACTTCACGTGGCGCAACGCCAAGTGGGAGATCGAGCAGTATCTGCTGGAGCTGGCACAAACCGAGCAGGCCGACTGGTTCCGCCCCAACTTCTGGGTGAACACGCCGGACATCCTCCACGACACGTTGGTGCGCGGCGGGCTGCCGGCGTTCCGCCTCCGCGCCGTTCTCGCCGCGATCACGGGGCCGTCCTGGGGCATGTACAGCGGCTACGAGCTGGGTGAGAACGTCCCCGTGCGCGAGGGCAGCGAGGAGTACTTGGACTCCGAGAAGTACCAGTTGAAGCCACGGAACTGGGAGCAGCCGCAGTCGCTTGCGCCGCTGATCACACGGCTCAACGAGATCCGCCGCCGTCACGCCGCAGCCATCGCGCAGCTGCCGACGCTGCGCCTGCACCACATCGATGGCGAGCACCTGCTCTGCGTGAGCCGCGCCAGCGCGCAACGCGACGACGTGCTGCTGATGGTGCTGAACCTCGACCCGGTCGCCGCGCACGAGGGCTGGACCTGGCTCGACCTCGGGGCCCTCGGCCTGCCCGGCGACCGGCCATTCACCGCGTACGACGAGCTCAGCGGCACCACGTTCACATGGCAGGGGCCGGCCAACTACGTTCGGCTCGACCCGGGCACGGCGCCCGGGCACGTGTTCCACTTGAGGCCCGCGTGAACGACGACGCCATCACCGAGATCGCGCCGGCCGCGAAGATCGAGGCGGCCGCAGCCGCTGCCCCGGCGACGGAGCAGCAGCGGTGGTTCAAGCACGCAGTCTTCTACGAGCTGCTGGTCCGCGCGTTCTGCGACTCCAACGACGACGGCATCGGCGACTTCCAGGGACTCATCGAGAGCATCGACTACCTGCAATGGCTCGGCGTCGACTGCGTCTGGCTCCTGCCGTTCAACCAGAGCCCGATGCGCGACGGCGGCTATGACATCTCCGACTACTACGACGTGCAGCCCGAGTACGGGAGCGTCGACGACGTGCGCCGTCTCGTCGAGGCGGCACACTCGCACGGCATGCGCGTGGTGATGGACATGGTGATGAATCACACCAGTGATCAGCACCCGTGGTTTCAGCAGGCGCGCTCGTCACCCGACAACCCGTATCGCGACTGGTACGTGTGGTCGGACACCAAGAACCGCTACACAGACGCGCGCATCATCTTTGTCGATACCGAGACGTCCAACTGGACGTGGGACGAGCAGGCGGGCTCGTACTACTGGCACCGCTTCTTCAGCCACCAGCCCGACCTCAACTACGACAACCCCCAGGTGCGCGAGGAGATGAAGAACGTCTGCCGGTTCTGGCTCGACCTCGGTGTGGACGGGTTCCGCCTGGACGCGGTGCCGTATCTCGTGGAACGCGAAGGCACGAGCTCGGAGAACCTGGGCGAGACGCACGGCTACCTCGCTGAGCTGCGCGAGACCATCGACCGCGAATACGGCGGCGAAAAGGTGCTGCTCGCCGAGGCGAACCAGTGGCCGGAGGACGTCGTGGACTACTTCGGCAACCGCGAGCATCCCGAGTGCCACATGTGCTTCCACTTCCCGCTGATGCCGCGCATGTTCATGGGCCTGCGCCGCGAGCAGCGCTACCCGATCACCGAGATCCTCGAGCGCACGCCCACCATCCGCGAGGACTGCCAGTGGGGCCTGTTCCTGCGCAACCACGACGAGCTGACGCTGGAGATGGTGAGCGATGACGAGCGCGACTACATGTGGCAGGAGTACGCGTCGGACCCGCGGATGAAGCTGAACCTCGGCATCCGCCGCCGGCTGGCGCCGCTGCTCAACAACGGGCGGCGGCAGATGGAGCTGTTCTACGGGTTGCTGCTCTCGCTGCCCGGTTCACCGATCCTGTACTACGGCGACGAGATCGGCATGGGCGACAACGTGTATCTCGGCGACCGCGACGGCGTGCGCACGCCGATGCAGTGGTCCGAGGACAGAAACGGCGGCTTCAGCCGCGCCGATTTCGCCGCGCTGTACATGCCCCCGCTGATGGATCCCGTGTACGGGTACGCCGCGTGCAATGTTGCCGCCCAGCGCCGCAACGAGTCGTCGCTGCTGCACTGGCTGCGCCGCTTCATCGCGGTGCGCAAGCGCTGGCCGGTGTTCGGCGTGGGCGCGTTCGAAGCGCTCGAAGCCGCCAATCCTTCCGTGTTTGCATTCCTGCGTACGCTTGAGGACCATGTGGTCCTATGCGTCAACAACCTCTCACGCTTCGCACAACCGGTGGAGCTTGATCTGCGCCGCTACTTCGGCCTGACGCCGGTGGAGATGCTGGGGCACGTGCATTTCCCGCCGATCGGTGAGCTGCCGTACCTGCTCACCATGGCCCCGCACGGCTTCTACTGGTTCACGCTCGAAAAGTTCGAGCACTGAGAGCCGCCATGCCCTCTGAGATCGAAACACTGGACGACGTCATCACACGGTCAGGGCCGGGCCGCGCACTCGACATGATCGGCGCGTACGTGGTGCGGCAGCGATGGTCGGGCGCGATCGGCCGTAGCGTTAGTGACGTGCGCATCGTTGACGCCGTGCGCCTCGAGGACATCGAGACGCCCGTGTACTTCACGGTCACACACATCGCATTCGACGACGGCACGGCGCGCGACTACGCGCTGCCGCTGGGACATCGCGCCGCGGGTGACCCGCTCGCCGAGCGCGCCCCGGACTTCGTCATCGGCGGCCTGCCCGGCGTCGGGCCGGCGCGCTTCCTCTACGACGCGCTCGGCGACCCCGAGTATGTGTTGTGGCTATGGCGGGGCGTGCACCGCGAGGTGACGCTGCGCACCGCCACCGCGACGCTGCGCTTCACCGTTTTCGACCGCGAGCAACTCGATGCCGACCTCGACCCGTCGCTGCGCTTGCTCGGTGTCGAGCAGAGCAACACCTCGCTGATCGTCGGCGACGAGACGTTTCTCAAGCACCTGCGCCGCGTCGAGCCGGGCCCGTCGCAGGAGTTGGAGATGCTTTCGGCGCTGCGGCGCGCAGGGTTCACGCAGCTGGCGGCGCTGGAGGCGGCGGTGCTCTATGAGCCGTCGGGCGCGCCGCCGTCGCCACTCGTGCTCGTGCAGCCGTTCCTCCACAACGGCACCGAGGGCTGGACGCTGGCGCTGACATCGCTCCGCAGCCTGTACGCAGTGGCCGAGGAGGCTGCGACCGGCGACGACGAGTGGCAGCGCGCGGCGATCGACGAGCATGGCGCCGACTTCGCGCCCGAGGCGGCGCGCATGGGTTCCGTCGTCGCGCAGATGCACGCTGCGCTGACCAAGCCGGGCCTCGGCGACGAGTTCACACCGGAGCCGGTGACCGCCGCCGACCTCGCGCTGTGGGCCGTCGAGATGACCAAGGAGCTGGACGCGCTGCTGGCTCGGCCGGACGCCGTGCTTGATGAGCTGCGCCGCAACCGCGACACCATCGCCGCGGTGTTCGACGCCGTCTCGGCGCTCCAGCCCAGCGGGCTGCGTGCACGGGTGCACGGCGACCTCCACCTGGGCCAGACGCTGCGCACCGACTCCGGATGGGTGATCCTCGACTTCGAGGGCGAGCCGGACCGCAGCCCCGAGCAACGACGCCGGCGCACGTCGCCACTGGTCGACGTCGCGGGGATGCTCCGCTCCTTTGATTACGCAGCCGCCGTTGCGCTGGCCGAGCGGATCCTGCCGCAGAGCGCCGACTGGGAGGGCATGCTCGCGTTCGGCGAGGCGTGGTCCGGCGCCTGCCGCGCCGCGTTCTGGTCGGCCTACCTCGAAGGCGCCGCAGCCTCCGGGCTGCTGCCCGACACCGCTCCGGCGGAGGTCCTTCGGCGCGCGTTCGAGCTGCAGAAGGCGGTGTACGAGACCGCATATGAGCTCGGGCACCGGCCCACGTGGGCGCCGATTCCCCTCCGGTTCCTGCTCGGCGAGGCGGTGTGACCGACATCGCCGTGCGCAACTGGACCGCGGATGTGCGCCGGCTCGTCGCCGGCACCCACGAGCAGCCGCATGCGTTCCTCGGGGCCCACCCCGACGGTTCGTCGACGATCGTCCGCGCCTTCCACCCCGACGCGGTGGGCGTGGCCGTGGCCCACCCGGACGGCGTCGTGCCGATGGAGAAGGTCGATCCCGCCGGGCTGTTCGAGGCGCGCGTGCCGGTGCCGAGCCTCGCCGGGTACCGCCTGCGCTACCAGACAGAGTCGTCGCGCTGGGAGGCCGAGGATCCGTATCGCTTCCTGCCCACGCTCGGCGAGATGGACCTGTACCTCATCGCGGAGGGAACGCACGCCGAGCTCTGGCGGCGGCTGGGCGCGCGCGTCATCGAGCACCAGGGCGTCACCGGCACCGCGTTCGCCGTGTGGGCGCCGAACGCCCGTGGCATCCACCTGGCCAGCGACGCCAACGCGTGGGACACGCGCACCTGGCCGATGCGCTCGCTCGGAGCCTCCGGCGTGTGGGAGCTCTTCGTCCCCGGCGTCGCCGAGGGCACCCGCTACAAGTACCGGGTCACCCGGGCGAACGGCCAGCAGGTGCTCAAGGCCGACCCGCTGGCGCGGGCCGCGGAGCGCCCGCCGAGCACGGCGAGCATCGTCACCGAGGCGCACCACGAGTGGGCCGACGCCGAATGGATGGAGCGACGCGGCAGGTGGAATCCGCAGACCGCACCCATCGCTGTGTACGAGGTACACCTCGGCTCGTGGCGCCGCGCCGGCGACGGTCGCACCCTCGGCTATCGCGAGATCGCGCCGCTGCTCGCCGAGCACTGCACGTCGCTCGGGTTCACGCACGTCGAGCTGCTGCCGGTGATGGAGCACCCGTATGGCGGCTCGTGGGGCTACCAGGTCACCGGCTACTACGCGCCAACCGCGCGCTACGGTTCGCCGGACGACTTCCGATTCTTCGTCGACCACCTGCACGCGCAGGGCATCGGGGTCATCCTCGACTGGGTGCCGGCGCACTTCCCGCGCGACGACTGGGCGCTGGCGCGGTTCGACGGCACCGCGCTCTACGAGCACGACGATCCGCGCCGCGGCGAGCACCCGGACTGGGGTACATACGTCTTCAACTACGGGCGCAACGAGGTGCGCAACTTCCTGGTCGCCAACGCGCGCTACTGGGCCGAGGAGTTCCACGTCGACGGGCTTCGCGTCGACGCGGTGGCCTCGATGCTGTACCTCGACTACTCGCGCCGACCCGGCGAGTGGCTGCCCAACCGCTTCGGCGGCCGCGAGAACCTGGAAGCGATCGCGGTGCTGCGCGAGGTCAACGAGACGCTGCCGGGCGCGTACCCCGGGATCATGACCATCGCCGAGGAGTCGACCGCATGGCCAGGCGTGTCCCGGCCCACCACCGCAGGCGGACTCGGCTTCACGTTCAAATGGAACATGGGATGGATGCACGACACGCTCGACTACATGTCGAACGACCCGGTGTTCCGCCGCTACCACCATCAGAAGCTGACGTTCGGCCTGTGGTACGCGTGGTCGGAGAACTTCATCCTCCCGCTCTCGCACGACGAGGTCGTGCACGGGAAGGGCTCGCTGCTGGGGAAGATGGCGGGCGACCCGTGGCAGAAGCTGGCCAACCTGCGGGCGCTGTATGCGTGGATGTGGGCGCACCCCGGCAAGAAGCTCCTGTTCATGGGCGCCGAGCTCGCACAGCCCGATGAGTGGGCGCACGATCGGGAGCTGCGCTGGGCGCTGCTGAGCCAGCCCCAACACGCGGGCGTGCGCCAGCTGGTTCGAGACCTGGGCGAGCGCTACGCGGCGACGCCCGCGCTCGTCGAGCTCGACGACCGCCCCGAGGGCTTCGCCTGGATCGACAACGGCAACGCCGACCAGAACGTCATCGCGTTCATGCGCCTGGACTCGGCCGGCCGGCCCGGCCTCGTGTGCGTCGCCAACTTCTCACCGGTGGTGCACTACGGGTTCCGCGTCGGGCTCCCGCTCCCCGGCCGCTGGCGAGAGGTCATCAACACCGATTCGCCGTATTACGGAGGCAGTGGAGTGGGCAATCTCGGCGCAGTCGAGACCGACCCGATCGCCTGGCACGCCAGTCCACATTCAGCGGAGCTGACGCTCCCGCCGCTCGCCGTGATCTGGCTCTGCCCCATTGCTTAACCTCGCCAGGGCGCGGACAATGCGATCAAACCGTCGGGCGTGTCAGCGGCAGGTGGCACCAGCGGAACTCTCGCCGCCCGGCTGATTCCGTACACAGGAGAACCCCCCCGTACCATGAATACTGATGTTGCCCGTGCCGGACTCGTCAAGGAGCAGGCACGCCTCGAGGGGCTCCTCCTCGCCGCGACGCGGTTGCACGATGGCGCTCAGGAGGCGCAGGAGCGGGAGCTCTCGTCCGCCGACCAGCATCCCGCGGAGCTCGCCACCGAGACCATAGAGCGCGAACTGGACCAGTCTGTTGTTCTGCACGTGCAAGCAGAGCTGGTCGAGATGCAGAACGCTGTCGAGAAGCTCAACAACGGTGCGTATGGGCTCTGCGAGGCCTGCAAGCAGCCGATCAGCGAGGCGCGGCTCGAGGCAATGCCCGCCGCCCGCTACTGCATCGAGGACCAGGCCAAGCTGTCCCGGAACGGGAGGCGCAACGGGTCGCGCTGACCCGAGGTCCTGTCACATCTCGGTCAAAGCCGCCAGACGCGCGGTGCCTGGCTCGTGCGGATCCCACACCGGCGCAACACGCGGTAACGGCCGGTCCGCAAGGCGTCAGACGGCGCACCTCGCAGGAACGCTTCGAACGTAGCGTACGAACCGCTCCCGGCTACGAGCGGTCAGGGTCCCAGGGGTGGGGTCCGAAGGCGCAGGAACTTTTCTTGGGAGCGCATTCGGAGATTGGCCCATGGTCACAACGAAGCGGGGTCTGCTTTCGCGCAGGCGCACGCTCGCCGGCGTGGCGGTGGCCGCCGCGCTCGTTGCGACGGCCCTCCCTCTCGGCGTCCACGCCGCCACCGGCTCGACCGTCACACTCGCGCTCGGCCTCGGCGGCGGCCTTTCGATCTCGAGCATGGGCGCCTACACGACGGCGACGACGGCTGCGTCGGCGGGCACGCTGGCGACGCCGCTGAACAGCGCGACGTGGAGCGACCAGACTGCTCTCGGCCTGGGCTGGAACGGAACGCTGGCGGTGACGCAGTTCATCGACCAGGGCGCCTTTGCGCAGACGGTTGGCACGACGACGGCGCTCAGCACCGCAGCGAGCGGCGCCTACACGGGCACCGTCGGCGCGGGCTACATCGACGTCACGGTGACGCAGGTGGGTGACACCACGGGCGCAACGACGCTGGCGATCTCGTACGCGGACACCGAAGCCGGCACGACGACGCCCGGGACGGCCACGGCCACCAAGGGGTCCGCGACCACCCTGGTCCACGGGCTGACAATCACGTTCGCCACGGGCACGGCGTACCCGCAGAACGCCGTGTACCAATCTCAATACGGCATCCTGCCGACCACGGCGCTCGCGCTGACCACTTCGCAGGCGTCGGTGACGCCGCAGGGATCGACCGCCGGCGGCCTCAACGATCCGCTCTTTGTGAACAACAGCAGCACGGTCACAGCCGGCGGCCCGTCGACGTACTCGGCCTCGCCGGTCAAGTTCATCAGCGCGCTGCTCCTCACCGGCGTCGGCTCCTTCACCGTCCACGGCGGCGCGACGATCACGTGGGATCCGAACAACATCTGGCAGGCCAACTACACGGCAGGCGCGCAGTACACCATCGCTGCGGGGCCCTGATCCGACTCCATTCGGACGCTCTGGGGAGCCCCCAAGCGTGGGGGCTCCCTCTTTCTTTGCGCCACGGACCACTCCGACATTCGGGCAACGGAGTCGTCGCATGGCGAACGAGCGGCTGATGCCGGGCATACGTTGAAACGCCGCCGATCATGTCCGTGAAGCATCTCTACGCCCTGACCGCAGCCGCCATGGCGCTGCTGGCCCTCGCGCTTCCGGCTCGCGCCGCGGACACCGACGCCGTCCCGATCCTGCGCACGTCGCATCCATTCCCGAAGGGGTACATGGAGTACCAGGCAGGCGCGGGGCAGACGATCACGGACACGTTCACCGTGGTCAACGGCGGCCAGACAACGGGGGCATTCAACCTCTTCGCCGCAGACGGCCTCACCTCTCTGGTGACCGGCGTGGTGTATGCGGACCAGGCGCACCCGTTCCCCGACGGCGCGTCGGGCAATGGCGAGTACGGAGCCGGGCCGTGGATCACCCTCAGTCAGCCGTCGGTGCTGCTCGCGCCCGGACAGAGCAGCGTCGTCAGCGTCACCGTCAAGGTTCCGGTGACGGCAGCACCGGGGGACTGGGTGGGCTCGGTGTCGGCGGAGAACCCGGTGCCGTCACGCTCCGGCGGGCAGTTCGGGTTCAACGTGACGACGCGCGTGACCATCGCCGTCGTCGTCCACGTCGCAGGCGCCGTAAACCTCGACGCGGTGAACATCGGCACACCGTTCGTCACGGTCGAGAACCGGACGCGGCAGATCCTCAACGTCCCGCTGCAGTACATGGGCGACGTTCTGGTCAAGCCGTACGTGAACCTGCGCCTGCTCGACGCGCGCAAGCGCGTGCTGTTCCAGATCAACCGTCAGCTCGACACGTTCGTGCCGCACACGACACTCATCTATCCGGTGCCGCTGGACAACGTCGTTATCGACCCGGGCAACTACCAGTTGGTCATCGACTTCGGTCCCACCGGCGCCGAGCAGCACTTCGTGCGCACCTTCACGGTGACGGCGCCAGAGGCGAACGTCCCTGCGCCGTCGCAGCGCGGACATGCCGCGGGGCTGAGCCCGCTCCTGTGGTTGCTCGGTCTGATCCCGCTGGTCGCGCTGCTGCTGCTCGCGGTGCTTCTCCTGCGCCGGCGGCGGGAGTGCGCGCACTGCGGCCGTGCGGCGCTGGGCAAGCCGGTGCGCGTCGACGAGGTGGTCGAGGTGCGCTCCTGCCCGCGCTGCCAGGCATCGCTCCTGCGCCGTGGAACTCGCGTCCGTCTGTGCCCGGACTGCTTCGCCGGCCATCGCGGGTGGGACAAGCCCAGAGCGTCCGCGCCCGTGCCGGAGGCGGCCGTCAGGCGTTGACGGCGGCGGCTACGCTCTGGTCGGCAGCAGCGCGATCAGCGCGGCAAGCTGGCCATCCGTGGGCAGTGTCCGCTTGCGGAGGTCGCTGATTCGTCGATACGCCTCGTCAAGCGACCAGCCCTGGAGCATCAGCGCAGCACACGCCACCGTCGGTCCGCGTTCCATCCCGGCGCGGCAGTGCACGAGCACGGTGCGGCCCTCACCCATGAGCGACGCGACCAACGTCGCTGCGGCCCGCAGTTCCTCGGGTGACGGCGCCCCATGGTCCTCCAGACGTGCGCGATGCACGCGCACGCCGTCGCGCCACAACCGGCCGGCGCGGTCATCGATTTCAGCGCGGAGGTCGACGACCGCGTCGACGCCGATCTCGGCGAGGGCTGCGGCCTGAGCGCGCGAGGGCGCAGAGCCGAGCCACAGGCCGGGGACGACCTCGACAGCATCGACGCGCGGCCGCCGTGCGGCTCGCAGCGGACGCGTCGCGGCTGCGAGCAATCGTGTTCCAGCCAGGCTCATGTGTTCTGAGTACAGCGGCACGCGCGGCGCTGCGGTTGCATCGACGTCATCGTCACGGCCTCGTAACCCGGCGGCGAGCGCTCGCCGACCGGCTCGATCATGCAGGGGTGGTGCCGACGTGGCTGACACGCCGCTGCGTGGGCTCGCTCCGATGATCGCGCCGGTCACATCCGGCTCCGCTTCCGATGCGCCGTTCGTCGTGCGCGTCCGCCGGCGCAGGCCGCGGCGCCCCAACCGGTGGCGGTGGTGGCTGCTGGGTGGAGGGATCGCGCTGCTGGTGGTGGTCGGCATCGAAGGGGTTCGATACGCGTCGGCCGCGCTGGCGCTGCGCGACGGGCGTGACCAGGTCGAAGCAGCGCGCCAGGTGATGGCGACCGATCTCACCCATCTCAGCGCCGATCGCCTTTCGGCCGCCGAGCAGCACCTGCAACAGGCGCAACAGGACTTCACGTCGCGCTCCGAGCTGCTGCAGCGCGGCTGGCTGGCACAGCTCGCGACGCATCTGCCCTGGATCTCGGATCAGGTGACGGGCACCGACGCGCTGCGCGGTGCCGGCGCGGCCGGGACCAGGGTGGCACTCGACATCGTGCGGATGGCGCAGCAGGTCGTCGCCGGAGGCGGTGACGCGTCGGCGTCGCCGTTGCAGCGCGTGGTCACGTTGTCGGTGCGCAACCGCACCCAGATCCAGTCTGCGCAGGCGGACCTTGCCACGCTGCAGCACGCACTCGGCGCCGTCCCCCACGCGACACTCGTCGGTCCGCTCGAGAGCGCGCGGCAGACGCTGCTCAAGGACGGCAATGAGCTCACCAATGGCGCCGGCCCAGCTCTGACAATTCTCGGCGCTCTTCCCGCCGCGATCGGGCCGGGCTCGCATCGCTATCTCATCCTGCTCGAGAATCCGGGCGAGGAACGACCGAGCGGCGGCTACATCGGCGCGGTCGGCGTCGTCGAATTCGCCGACGGCCGGCTGACGCACATAGCGTTCCAGGACTCTGCGACCTATCAAGCGCCGGTTCCGCCGCTGCCGATTCCGGACGCGCTTGATCGCTATCTCTTCCACGGCGCGCCCTTCAGCCTCGAGGATGCGAACTGGTCCCCGGACTTCCCGAGCGCGATGGCGGATGTCGAGAAGTTCTACACGGCGGACACGGGTCAGACGGTGGACGGCGACATCAGCGTCGACCCGATCGCGATCCAGTACCTCCTGCAGCTGCTCGGCCCCGTCAGCGTGCCGCCGTATCCGCAGCTGATCACGTCGACGAACGCGCTGACGGAGCTGAACTACATCAGCAACCGCGCGCGTCCGGGCGATCCCGGCAAGGCGTTCCTCGCGCCGTTTGGCCAGCTGGTGACGCAGGACATGCTGCAGGCGCCGGTGGCCCAGCTTCCGGGTCTCGCCGGTGCGCTGCAGCGCGCCGCACAGGAGAAGCACGTGGTTGCGTACTTCCACCAGGCCGGCCTCGAGCAGCTCCTGACGGGCGCCGGCTTATCGGGCGCCGTGCGCCCCGTGACATCGGACTCGGTGATGGTCGACGACGCCAACCTCTCGGGCACCAAGGGTGACCTGTTCGTCAAGCGACAGTACGCACTTGACGTTCGAGTGGATGCCGACGGCAGCGCCACGGACACGCTGACTCTGACGTACACCAACCCGAAGGTGACAGACCCGGCGGATCAGGCACTGCTACCCGGGTCCGGGGGTCAGTACCGGGACTACCTCCGGGTGCTCCTTCCCGAGACCGTGGCACTGCAGAACGTCACGGCGAGCGCCAATGGCGGCGCCCCGGCCGCGGTCGCGCCTGACAGCGTCGCGTACCAGTTCGAGCAGCAGATGATCGGGCTCTGGTTCGCCGTCCCGGTCGGGGCGAGCGAACAGATCACGCTCACCTACCGGGGTCCGCTCGCCGATGTGAGCGTCAACCCGCAGCGGTACCAGCTGTCGTGGGTCAAGCAGGTCAACGCGCTCAACTGGCCCGTCGCCATCCGCGTGCGCATGCCGAGCGGCAAGACCGAGCGCTGGTCGACGCCGCTGACGACCGACCGGTCATGGTCGGTGTCCAACTGATCGATGAGCACAACGGAGCGCGTCCGGGTTCGTCGCCAACGTAGCGTCTGGCGGCGCGTCACGCGCCCGGTTCGCAGGCTCGCGGCGGTCTCGAAGCTGAAGATCGGGGTCGTCGTTGCGATGGTGCTCGCGGCGGCGGGCGGTGCCGCCGCGCTGGTGCTGCTGCTCAACGGAGGACATTCAGTGACGGCGGCGGCGCCGTCCTCACCGCCGCTGGCGCTCGGACCGCAGGGCCTGCGACGGCTCCCGATATCGCCCAACGCCGGCGCGCCCCTGACGACGCGGCTCATCATTCCCAGCGGCACGATCGACATTCCGGTCGTGCAGGGCGATGGCGTGACCGTGCCCCTGAACCTCGCGATCCACTATCCGGGTACCGACCAGCCCGGTGGCGGCGGCAATGCGCTGTACTACGCCCACGCGCGCCCCGGGATGTTCCAGGGCCTCTATCGGTTGCACAAGGACGACGAGATCCGCGCGCTTCGTGCGGACGGAACGGAGGTCGACTACCACGTCACCGCCTTTGAGTACGTGGCGTACAACGACCTGAGCGTCCTCAAACCAACGCCCTACGACGAAATCACGCTCCTCACGTGCACCTCGTACGATCCGCACACGCAGCGGTTCATCGTCATCGGCCTCCCGGGAGCCGCCGGCTGACTGGCGGTCAGGCGACTTCCACGGCGACGCGACGCCGGTCTGCGCCATCGCTCATCGGCGCCCGCGGCTTGAATCGGAGCGCGGGCTTCTCGATGAGGCGCCACGACAGGATCCCGATGGTCCATGTGACCGGCATCGCGATTGCGACGACGACGATCGCCGAGATCTGGGGGCCGAACGCGACCACGACAAGCTGCTCGACCACGAAGCCCCACACGTACATGCCATATGACGCGTCGCCAAGCGCGACAAGGCGGCGAGCCACCGGTCGTGCGGCGATTCCGAAGTACGCGACCGCGTACGCGAGTGCGGCGACGCTGAGCGGGAAGAGTCGCGGGTGCTGCGAGACGACGATGAAGAGCGGAACTGCCAGCGCGGCAAGGCGCCCGTCGAAGCGCAGCTTCGGCAACCAGATCTGAATGCACATGCCTGCAAGGAAGTAGCTCATCAGCATGAAGAGCGGGACCACGTCCCATCCGATCGCGCCCGGCAGCCCGGCGAAGCTCCACGGAATGCCGTCGCGAAAGGGGCCGGTGTGGGTGGTGAGTGTCGCGGTCGCGACGAGTGTTGTCGCGGCTGTGATCGCAAGCAGCACTCCGCGGCGGCGCGTCACGGTGACCAGCCCAACAAGCAGCGGCACAATGAGATAGCAGAGGAACTCGTACCGCAGCGTCCAGAGTGATCCGTTCACGGTGCCTGTGTCTGGGAGATGCGTGAAGACGCCGGGAAGCTGATACGGCTGCAAGAACGCGGTGCCGTTCAGAAGGTACGCCCACGTCCCCGGTGTGCGGAGGTAGGTCACCGGTGTCAGGTGCGAGACGATTGAACCGACAACTAGGGCGCTCACAGCCACGGTGACCAGCAGCGCCGGCAGCAGCCGGAGCGCGCGCCGGGCGAGGTAGCGACGCATCGCGGGGTCGCCGCGCCAGCTCTGGGTGACGAGGATTCCGCTGATGACAAAGAAGACCGCGACGGCGGCGTTGCCGATCTGCACGAATGGTCCCGTGGCATGCGCAGCCCACCAGGTCCCGCCTGTCGTGACGAGGACTGCGTGGCTCACAAGGACTGCGCCGGCGGCGCAGAGCCGTAGCACATCGAAGTTCGCGTTGAGGCGCCCCGTTCCGAGGCTCATGCCGCCGAGCATGCCAGCAGCGCCGCGGCTGCCCTGTCCCGTGGGGGTAACGGCCTCGTCGCACACTGCGCGCGCGACGCGCCATGTACCTACGGTTAGGCCGTCTAAACGCATGAGCCTCTATCGCGACGTCCGGCGGACCCTTCATCCTCTGCGCGCCGCCGTCGACGAGCGCGTCCACCCCATGCGACGTCGCAACCGGATTGACGACGAGAAGATGCGGCTCCTCTTCGCGCTCGCGCTGGCCGCCGACGCGAACTGCATCGATGTGGGCGCGAACTATGGCGCGGTGCTCGAGCTCTTTCTCACATATGCGCCGGCTGGCAAGCATGTGGCGTACGAGCCGCTGCCGGCGGTGGCCGCATTCCTGCGCGCGCAGTTCCCGGCTGTCGAGGTACGAGAGGCAGCTGCAGCCGACGCCCCGGGAACGGCCTCGTTCTGCCACGTCATCAATGACGAGGGGCGCAGCGGGCTGCTGAGGCATCACAACTACGAGAAGGCACCACAGATCGCAACCATCGCCGTCAGCGTTGAGACGCTCGACAGCCTGCCGCGAACGTATCGACCGGACGTGATAAAGATCGACGTTGAAGGCGCGGAGCTCAAGGTCATCACCGGCGCCATGCGGCTGATCCGTGAACATCAACCACTCATCGTCTTCGAGCACTACAAGGGCGGATCGGACGCGTACGACGCCGAGCCGCGTCACGTCCACCAACTCCTCTGCCGAGAAGCCGGGATGCGCATCTACGACATCGACGGCGTGGGTCCGTTGTCACGAGCCGAGATGGAGGAGCGGTTCTACGCGCGATCGGTATGGCAATTCGTGGCACACCGCTGAGTTGCTGATCGTCTCGTTCTCTCCGTACGCCCCGTCGAGCCGCGCCACTCACGCAGGCGGTGTTTGCCTCTATCACCACACGGCAGCGCTGGCTCGCGAACACAAGGTCGTGCTCGTTGCTCCCGACGATGATCCCGGCAATCGCATCGCCGATGCGGACGGTCCGCCCGGAGTCGACGTCCGGCTCGTCTCCGTGCCGGCACAACGTGACAGCGCGCCGGCGCGCATCCGACGACGCCTGCTGTGGTTGAAGGACGCGCCAGGTGCGTCGCGGCGAGTCCGGCGTGCACTCGTCGCCGACGCAGAGCTCTGGAGAATCGTCGGGCAGGCTGATCTCATCGAGCTTCACTTCAACTACTCGCTTGCCTTCCTCGACCAGGTTCGAAGGGTCGCTCCGCGCACTCCGGTGGTGGCCGTCATCTATGAGGTGTTCAGCGCGTCGCTCGCATCGCGCCGCCGGCATGGCTCTCGCCTGCGCCGAGCGGAAGCAGCGATACTGCTCCCGCGTGCGAGGCGTGCCGAGCGACGTCTGCTCAACCGGGTGTCGGCGATACGGGTGCTGGCCGACCGCGACAGAGACGCGCTGCGCAGCCTCGGCGTGTCGCGGCCGATCGAGGTGCTTCCGCCCTGGGTGGATCCCGTCCCGGCGGTGCAGGTCTCCGCTGACGAGACCGTCCTGTTCGTTGGCGCGCTGTGGCGGTGGGAGAACCTGCATGGCGTCGAGTGGCTGCTGCGCGAGGTGTGGCCAACCGTGCGCCGGCGCCGGCCGGCTGCGCGTCTGGTGCTCGCCGGGGCGGGCCCTCCGGCTGCGCTGCTCGATACGCACGCGGCGGGCGTGACGGTCACCGGCTTTGTCTCCGACCTCGCGCCGTACTACGCAGCGGCGCGGTGCGTCGTGGCCCCGGTGCAAGTTGGCGGTGGCATCCAGGTGAAGGTGCCGCAGGCGATGCTTCACGGGCTACCCGTCGTCGCGACGACCTTCTCTGCGGCGGGTCTCGGTGACCACGACGCGCGCGACGCACTCGCGGGAGTCCATGACAGCGCCGAGGCGTTCGCCGGGACCGTGGTGGAGCTGCTGACGGATCGACATGGCGCGGAGGAAGCGGGCGCACGCGCTCGGGCGCTGGCGCTGACGCGGTGGAGCGCCGACGCGTACAGCGAACGGCTCCTCTCGACCTACGCTGGGTTCCAGCCGCGTGGCTGACCTCGTCGGCGTTCAGGAGAGCGGCGCGCCGCCGCTTGCACGGCCGCGCGTGCGCGGATCGGCGCACACGGACGCTGCGATCCTCGTCGGCAGCCGCGCAGTCATGTTCGCTGCGAGCACCGCGGCGCTCGTCGCGGTCGCGCGCATCCTTGGGCCGGCCGAGTACGGTGTGCTCGCCGTTGCTGGGGCGATCTCACTGGCGGTCCAGGCCTTTGGCGCGCTCGGACTGGACCAGCTCTACCTTCGTGGCGATGTCGATGAAGCGGAGCTACGCGCCGCCTCGCTGACCATGGGGCTGCTGCAGGCGGCGGTCGTTGTCGTTGCAGCGGCGTGCTGGCCGCAGCTTTCGGTGGTCGCGCGCCTCTGCACCGTCGCACTCGGAGTGAGTCAGGCGACGGCCACGATGCGCATGCCCTGGCTCCTCGTCCCGCAGCGACAGCTGCGGTTCAAGGTGCGCGCGCGTCGAGAGGTCGCGGCGTTCGTGCTCATACAGCTCGTGATCGTTGCCGCGGTCGTCAGCGGCTTCGGTCCGCTCGTTGCCTCGGTGCTGGCCATGGCCGCAGGTGTCTTCCTCATCGCCATGTCTCGCGCGCAGGTTGGCGCGCGGACAACAGTGTCGCCCCGCAGATTGTGGCGCCTGCTGGTCGGCGGTGTGCCGTTCGTGCTCTCCAGCATCTTCTACACCCTGTACCTGCAGGTCGATGCAGCGCTGCTGGCTGCGCTCGCAGCGCCCGCGATCGTTGCGCAGTACTCGGTTGCGTACTCATTTGTCGCGGCGGCCGCGGTGCTGCCCGTTGCCCTCAACAATGACGTGCTTCGACCCCACCTGTATCGCGCGGTGACCGCGCAGGCGAGGGCCAGCCTCGCGCGCCGCTTCGCCGCGCTGAGTGTTGTCCTCGGGCTGATCGCAGGTGCGTCGGTGTTCTTCCTCGGCCCGATCGCAACCCAGCTCTTGTATGGCCATCGGTATGCGCCGGCGGGCGCCTTGGTGATGATCCTCGCGGTGGCGCTGCCGTTCCACTACGTGAACAGCTGGGCGGGAAACATGCTGGTGGCGACCATGAGAATGCGCGAGCTCGTCGCCGTCCAGGGGATCCTGACAGTCGGGAACATCACAGCCAACCTGCTCGTCATTCCGGGGCTCGGCGCGCGTGGCGTTGCCATCGTCACGGTTGGGACCGAAGCCGCCGGCGTCGCCCTGTACGCCTGCCTGTTGCTCCGCCGCCGGCGCTACGGCGTCGCGATGGCGACGAGCCGCTTGCCCCAGCGCTGAGCAAGCAGCCGTTCCTGCCAGCGGGCGATTCGCGCCTTGATCGCTTGACGCGTGCGGCCCCCGGCCGCGTCTCCACCGTTACCGAAGGCATGATTCGATTGCACGGTCGCTGCGGCACCGGCCAGACGGCGAACCGCCGGCAGAGGCGCACCGATCGCGGTCAGCAGCTCCTCAGAAGTCGGCATGGGACTGCCGAGGGTGGTGATCAGCTCAACGCGGGCACCGGCAGCGATCAGCACACGCCGCAGCGTCGCCGGCTCGAACTGTCGAAGGTGCTGCTCGGGGCGCAGGTCGACCCATGCCGCGCCGCAGGCACGCCGCTCGAGTGACGCCCAGTTCGGCACTTCGATGAGCAAGCGGCCCTCCGGCCGCAGCATCGACAGCGCGTCTCGAATCACAGCAACGGGATCGTCGAGATGCTCGAGCACGTGGTGCATCGTGACCGCATCGAACGGTCCGAAATCGCGCGCTTCCTGCATAGTGGCCACGCAGTGGTGTCCGTGCGATGCTGCGATTGCGCGCGCTGCCTCGCTGACCTCGACTCCAATGCTGTGCCAGCCCCGCGTCGCGGCGATCGACAGAAACGACCCCGTGGCAGCACCGACGTCGAGCAGTATCCCCGGGCGCGGCAGGAAGTCGTCCAGCTCTCGCCCGAAGCGCACCTCGTCATAGTGCTGGGCCCACGGCGACAGGAAATCGCGGTGGCCGTTCTCAGGCGACTCTTCGGTGAAGTACGTGGCGTCGTACTCCATGCCGGCGCGTGTTGATGAACTGCTGATCAGCCCGCATGTCGTGCAGCGAACAAACGGCGGAATCCCGGCGCTGCGCCACGATGCGGCGCGACACAGGGGACACGCGAGTGCGGGACGCTCCACGGCAGCCGTCACCGACCGGCCCCCACGGGCGTACGCGGCGGGACCTGCGCCGACGACGGATCGTGATCAGGAGCGATCCCGCGCCGCGCTTGCAATGCATGAGAAAGGCTCACAGCCACGATGATCCAGAGGAGCCAGCTCACGGCGCCGTCCTGCAGTGTCGGCAGCCCGACTTGACCCGGAAGGCTCGCGAGCATTGCGGCAACCCCAAGCATCAGCAGGTCGCCGTCGGCGTTCGGAGTCACTCGCTCTCGCACGAGTGTGAGGCCGGCGGCGATCATCACCCCGCCGTAGCAGAAGAGCGCCACAACGCCGGCTTCCAACGCGATCAACAGCAGGAAGCTCTCCGTGTTCACGCTGCTGGTGGCGAATCGCGCCGCGCGCGGGCCGACGGTTCCTGTGCCGAGCCCGAGCGGATGTGCGAGCAGCAGATTCAGCGATTGCAACAGGCTTGCCTGGTGCCCGCCGATCGATGCGTCACCGCCGCCGATCAGAAGGGCCACCCCGCCCGCAAGTGCGCCCACCGCCAGTGCCACGGTGGCGAGGCGCACAGCGACGTACTGCCTCGAGCGAAGCTGGCGAACAACCTCGAACACGACCAGCACGCCCAGGCCGAGCCAAGCGCTCCGCGACGCGCTTATGAGAAGCGCAACGAGCGGCAGGACCGCCAGCCAGTTGCGACGCTTCCGGGACCAATCCGTGCGGTGGATGATCACTGCGAGCACGAGCACGCACGCGAGTCCGAGCTCGTTCGGCCCGACATACGGGCTGAACGCGCGTGGCGTGATCGACCCGGCCGAGAAGTAGGCCGTCGGGAGCGCCGCTCCTGGCGCCAGATCGAGTTTCAGTCCCAGCAACCAGGAGAGGCCGATCTGGTGTGTGGCGATCGCGATTGCCGCGGCCGCCTCACCCGCGATGACGACCGTCGTCAGGACACTGCGCGCGTCTTTGGGGCGCACGATGAGCGGAACCACCGCCAGAAGCAGGAGCGGTTCGAAGTCGTTCCGCCACCCGTAGAGCGCCTGGAGCACGTCGCCGGTCATGACGCCGGCCACTGCGCCGATTCCAAGCACCACGATCAACCAGGCCCGCAGCGCACCGGGATAAGGCGGGCTCTCGCCCCGCGCCCGGAAGATGGCCGCCGCTGTGATCGCGAGAAGCAGCACATCCTTGACGGCACCAACCGCAAGAGCTTCGACGGTCCCCGGACCGAGTATCTGCGCGACGACGTCGTTGAAGGGCAGGAAGGCGGCGACTGCGATGACCCCAACGAGCGGCCGCCGGATGCACGCGACGACGGCGGCGATCGCTGGGACCAACAGAGCGAGCCAGACAAGCGTCGACGTGAGTGCGGCCGCCGCGACCAGCGACGCTGTCGCCAGCGCCACCGCCAACACCATCGGCCCCGGCGCACGGAGCTCTGCCAGCGCGAACGCCCTTGGGCGCAACGGCCGCGCGGTGGACTGGAGCTCATGCATGGGCTGCGTGCCACGTATCGTCGGCGCTTGATCCGCGTGCCCGAGGCTGCGTTGTGCCGACGTGACGCAGCCGCAACTCTGCTCTGCTACCGGTCGCACCTGCGCAACAAGCCCGTCACCACAACGACGGCACTCCAGCGCCGTCGGACCATGGCGCGGTGGACCGCCGCTCGAGCTCGACGCTGAGCAGCGAGCGTCTCACTCTTGATGACGTTCTCGCATGCCCACGCTGCAAACACCGCATCTCAGCGGACTCGTTCGTCTGCACGGGATGTGGGCACGGCAACGCTGTCAACAACTACGGGTTCGCCGAGCTCGTCGCCGACGACGCCGTCACATCGGTCGACGTCATCGATACGGACTACGCGGCAGATCAACACGATGCGGAGAGCGGCCTCTACGCGCGCTACCTCAAGCCGTACCTGGCTGCCGTGGCACCCAGCGCCGTCGTCGACGTCGGATGCGGCGTCGGGCGAGCGGTGACGCTCATGGCCTGCGACGGTTACGAGGCGTTCGGCGTGGACGTGCCCGCGGTGGCGCGACTCTGGGCCGACTACGAGAACGACCCACGCCGGTTCGTCTGCGGCGACGCGACTGCATTGCCCTTTCGCGATGGTGTCTTCGACCTTGCGATCTCTCGCGGGGTCATCGAACACATCGGAACGTCAATCGGTCACTACACGCTCGACAGCGATTTCCGTCTCCAACGGCGGCGGTTTGCCGAGGAGCTGCTCCGTGTCCTGAAGCCCGGAGGCCGGGCGCTCGTCGCCTGTCCCAACAAGGCGTTTCCCGTCGACATTCAGCACGCGCCGTCAGACGGGCTGGCACGCGTGCATCCTCTGCGCGAGTACGTCTTTGCGCGAACCGGGGTCAACCTGCACCGGACCTGGGGGGCCTATCACCTCCTGTCGTTCCCAGAGCTGCGGAGCCTGTTCCTCGAAGCCGGTGCGCGAAGCGTCGCACCGCTGCCGGTTCGAGACTACTTCGCCTTCGGACGCTTTCAGCGAGGCGCTCTCAAGCCGCTCGGGACCGCTGCGACCGCTTACGTGAATCATCTGCCCCGCGCGCTGTGGCGAACGGCGCTCAACCCCTACGTCATCGGCGAGATTCGGGCCTGAGTTCAGGCGACCAGGACTCGGGCTTGCGGAGCTGAAGCCGCGCAAACGACGTCAGCTGGGGGATGCGCCGCCGCGCGGCCCATCGCGAAAATCCGTCTTCGACTGAGCGAAGAACGGGCACACCGTTCAGGTAGTAGGTGCCGTAGAAGGGTCGATACTCCAGCACCTCGTACCCGATCGCTCTGAGTCGACGATGCATCGACCGAGTGGGTCCGAAGCACCACGAGTACCTGGCTGGGAACTTGTCCGAGTGACGTACCAGTCGCTGGACGAGCGGCTGGGAGAGGTGCTCGGGAAGAAGCTTGTTCGCGACGAACGCCGGGTGATACAGGGTGGGGAACACGTGGACCGCCACTCCGCCCGGCCGCAGCATGTCGAAGATGTTCCGGTGCATGGCCGCGCCGTCACGCACGTGCTCAGCGACGAACATCGAGAAGACGACGTCGAACGAACCGCGGAGCTCGCGCGGCGGCCGGCAGATGTCAGCGCACACCGTTCGATACGCCGCCGGCGTCCGCTCGAGTGCCTCAGGTGACACATCGAGCACCGTGTAGTCGAGGCCGTGGCGGCTGATGTCGTCGAGGCTGAACAGCGGGCGCCAGCCGCCGCCGACGTCGCACACCGACGTGGCCCCGGAGGCGGCGACGACCCGCAGACATTCGGCCCGGAAACCCTCAAATGCCCAGGCGAAATCGAGCGTGCCCAGGCGACGCCGCGCGTAGCGGTCGAACAGGTGCGCAAATTCGACCGCGCCCCGCGGCGCGACCGGCCCGACCACGGATTCCACGTGAACGGCGCTCATCGCTATGCCGCCGGCTGCAGACCCGTCTCGCTGGGCGCACGGGCTCGTCCGGCGAGCGCGCTGAAGTAGTCGGCGTACCCGTCGGCGATGGCCTCCCAGTCGTATTCCTGGGCGGCGCGTGCTCGCGCCGCGGCGCGCAGCCGCGCACCAAGCACCGCGTCACTCTCCACGCGCCGGATCAGATCTGGCAGGTCTTCGGCGCCGGGCGACCAGTACAGACCGGCGTCGCTGAGCACCTCGCGGTTGTAGGACACATCGTTGGCGAGCACGAGCGCGCCCGCGCCCATCGCACGAACGAGCGACGGGTTGGTCCCGCCGACCTCGTGTCCATGGATGTACGCGAGGCACCCCTGGTACAGGGCGTCCAGGTGTCCCGCGGCGTAGACGCCACCGAGCATGCGGACGCGGTCGCACTGCAGCGCCTTCACCGCCGCTCCGTATGGAGTGTCGTAGTTCTGTGAGCCCACGACCGCGAGTGGAACCCTCGACGCCGACTGGAGGTACGCCTCGATGATGGACCTGACGTGGTTCTCCGGATCAACGCGGGCGACCACGAGGTGGTACCTGCCGGACTCCAGCCCGTACGCCGCCACGATCTCCGGCGACGGCGAGGTCAGCAGCGGCGCTCCATAGCTCAGGTAGACGGGACGGCGGCCGTACGTGTGCGCGTAGTAGTCCGCGGTGACCCGGGAGTCAGCGACGAGCCCGGCACGGCCCAGGCGCACGCCGAGTCCCGCGCTGACGCGCAGGTACCGCCGTGCGAGGCCACCCCACTTCGACCGCTGCCAGTCGAATCCGTCCGTGTTGAACACCAGCGTCCGGCCCAGGGCCCGGTGCGGCCAGTAGACCGCGCTGGCGCGGAAGCCGAGCACGTAAAGAATGTCGTAGCGGTTCTTCAGCGCGTGGAGTGAGCTCACGAGCTCGGCCGACGGACTCTCGAGCGCTCGGTGCCCGATCGACGGCAGGTACACGAGCCGGACACCACGGAACTGAGCCGGCCTTGCCGCATCGGAGTACCGGGGACGGCAGTAGACGGTCACCTCGAAGCCACGCTGCACGAGTCGCGGCGCGAGCTCCTCGGCGAACGTCTCGAAGCCGCCGTACAGCGCGGGAATGCCGCGGGCACCGCTGATCGCAACGCGAATCGGATCCATCAGGAGGCCGATCCGGCTTCGAGGAGCGCACGGGCGACCACCCCTGCCGTCTCACTCCGGTCGAACTCGTTGGTGCGCGCAAGGCCGCTCCTGCTGAGCCGCCGCCACGCCGTGTGGTTCGTCGCGAGACTCTCGATCCACGCCGCCCACGCGCCCACGTCGAGCGGATCCAGCACCGCGCATGCGCCGGCCGCAATCTCGGGGAGGGAGGTGCTGGCGCTGCAGATCACGGGCAGGCGCGCTCGCATCGCCTCGACGACCGGCAGGCCGTACCCCTCGTACAGCGATGGGTAGGCGAGCAGCGACGCCGAGAGGTAGTGCTGCGCCAGCTGCTCGGTGGACACGTAGCCGGTGATCTCCACGTCGGGGAGAACGCGGCGCAGCTCCCGCTCCGTGGACACGCCCTGTGAGCCCACCTGGCCCGCGATGCGGTACCGAATGTCGAGCCCGTGCTCGCGCAGACGCCGGATGGCACGAGCCACGGTGATCAGGTTCTTGCGCGGCAGCACGTTGCCGACGGAGAGCACCAGGGGCACCGCGGGCTCCACCCGCGCGCCGCCATCGATCAGCTCGCCGAGTGTGCAGTCGATCGCGATCGCCGCGACGCGAACGCGATCCTCGTCGATCCCGTAGGTGTCGATGATCTGGTTGCGGGTGAACTGCGACGGGGCGATCACGAACGACGCGGCCCGCGCCGACAGCCCCACCGTCGCGCGAAACCGAAGCCGGAAGCGAGCCGGCCACCACTGCGCAGCGCGGCTGTCGAGCGGTGACAGATCGTGAATCGCCAGCACGGTCGGCGGTGCCATCGGAATCGACGTGTACAGGCTGAGGACTGCCTGCGGGCGCACGCGACGCACGGTGCGCGGCAGGTCGATCGCCAGCCGGCGCGACGCGTGCGCCGAGACCACGTGATACGGGGAGTCCGTCAGCGTCTTGAGCAGCGGAACCGCGGAGGCTGTGACCGCGAAGTGCACCTCGTGTCCACGCAGCTCGTGCGCCAGGCGACGTGCCACACCGCGACTCCAGGTCTCGTTGCCCGTCTGCCGCATTCCGAGCTGGTGCGCGTCCATGAGGAAGCGCACGTCAGTACGCCCCCTGGCCGCGGACGACGCATGCCAGCGTCTTCCACAGCAGCACAAGGTCGAGTCCGACCGACCAGTTGTCCACGTAGTACAGGTCGAGCCGCACCGCCTCTTCCCACGACAGCTCCGAGCGTCCGCTCACCTGCCAGAGGCCGGTCATGCCCGGCTTCACGAGCAGCCGGCGTCGCACATCGGCGCCGTACCGCTCAACCTCATCCGCCAGCGGCGGCCGCGGCCCCACCAGAGACATGTGGCCGGTGATGACGTTCCACAGCTGCGGCAGCTCATCGAGCGACCAGCGTCTGAGGAACGCGCCGATGGGGGTGAGTCGCGGATCGCGCCGCACCTTGAACAGCGGCCCGTCGTGTTCGTTCCGGTCGCGGAGCAGCGCGAGCTCGTCGTGCGCGCCCGCGCGCATGCTGCGGAACTTGACGAGCCGGAAGCACGTGCCGTTGAGACCGACGCGTTCCTGACCAAAGAACACCGGGCCTCGACTGGTCACCCTCACGCTGAGCGCGACCGCGCCAAGCAGCGGTGACAGCGCCACGAGAGCCACGGCGGCGAGCGTGCGATCGAGGGCATCCTTGACGACGCGCCGAGGGCCCGTGAATCGCGGCTTCTCGACGCACAGCAGCGGCAGCCCGGCAACAGGATGCGAGCTGATGCGCGGGCCGGCGACGTCGGTGATCGCCGGCGCGAGCACGAGATCGATATCCGTTCCCTCCAGCTCCCACGACAGCCGGCGGAGCTGGCCGGGCGCGAGCAGATGCGTGGCGACCACCGCGATGGTGTCAGCGCGAAGCAGCAGTGCTTTCGCGATGGCATCGAGCACGTCGGAGCCCGCCCAGGCCACGTCCGGCGGAAGCGCGGCGCCGAGTGCGTCGCTGGGTGTGAGAGCACCGACGACGCGAAAGCCCGCATAGGACGCACGACTCATGTGGGTGACCAGCTGCTGCACATCGGCCGGCGTGCCGATGGCCAGCACGAGGTGTGTCGCGCGGTCTCGGCGCAGCCACACGTGCAACGCCTTGCGAACGGCGTAGCGGCCGGCGATCGTGACCACGGTCGCGCCTGGAACGGATCCGAGCACGAGCGCGCGTGAGATGTCGGCGTGCAACACGAAGGACGTGAACGACGCGACGGCGAGCACCCACACGCCGGCGGTGATTGCGCGCCGGTAGTACTCGAACCCCGCCGCGAGGTGCCGCCGGTCGTACCCGCCCGCGAGCGTGATCACCACGAGCCAGCCGGGGACGGCAGCGGCGATGAGCGGCAGCCCGTACCGAGCGTCGGCAGCGAGACCGAGGCGGGCGACGACGACGCCCGTCGCGGCGAGCAGCGCCGCGAGCGCATCGCAGACACCGACGGCGACGGTCCAGCGGCGCAGATTCACGCGCGTCGCGCGCCGGGTACGCCCGGCGATCGCCATGCGCGCCGCGCGCACGGGACGCGCGATGCGCTCCGCGGCAGTCGGTGCGCCGATGGCCGCGACGAGAGCCGTCGTTACCGCGATGTCGCCATAGGTCACCGCGGAGTCGTCGCTTGTGGCGAACGGCACCGCTGATGTCGCGGTTCGATCGCGAAGCGTGCTCGCGACCGTCAGGTCATCGGCCATCGGCGAACCTTGGCAACGCCTTGTCGCAGTGCGCCCGGTAGGAGATCAGAAAGACCATGCAGGCACAGCACCTCAGGAAACTCGTCCGGAAGTGGGCTCTGGCAGTGGTGGCGCTGACAGTGGTGGGTGCGATCGTCGCCTTCGCGACGAGCAAGGTGATGACGTCGCTGTACACGGCGAAAGGCGAGGTGCTCGTGGTGGCCGGCGTCGGCCAGAGCGGCAACAACTCGTCGGCAGACGTCAACGTCAACGCAACCGAGGCAACGACGACAGCCGCTACGTTGCTCACGTCCCCACCGCTGCTCCACGGCGTCATAGACGCCCAGCACCTCAACGAATCCGTTTCCACCCTGGCCGGAAATGTTGCGGCGGCGCCCGAGATCAACAGTGAGCTTGTCGCACTTTCCGTGACGGACCCGTCATCCACGCGTGCGGCGATGATCGATAACGCGATCATGAACGCGTTCGTCGCTCAGATCACCAAACAGAACACGGACCGCGTGAATCAGGCGAGCGTTGCACTGCAGGCACAGATCGCTCAGGTGCAGACCGCGCTGCAACTGGATGAGCAGCAGCTGGCCACTGCAAACGCACAGAGCGCAACAGCGTTGCGACAGAACATCGCAGACGAGACTGCACTTCTGACTCCCCTCGAGCTCAACTACAGCGCGTTCCGCGCCACGCAGGAGCAGAACCTGTCCACGGTCTCCGTGGCAACTGCAGCGTCCGAACCCACCAAGGCGTCGTCGCCGAAAGTTCTGCTGAACACCGGCGTCGGCGCGCTGGCAGGCCTCCTGCTTGGGTTGGCGATGGTGGCCCTGCTCGAGTACCTGGATCAGGGGCTGAAGAGCGCAGACGACGTGTCCGAGCGGCTCGGACTCCCCTGCTTGGCACTGGTGCCGCGTCACCCCGCAACAGACGGCCGTCCGCAACCGGCGGACAAGGTTGCCGGTGTGAACGAGGCCTACCGCCGGCTGCGCACCAATTTGCTGTTCGCCATGCCGGACTCGAAGCTGCGCAGTATCGTGGTCACCTCAGTACGCTCCGGCGAGGGCAAGACGCAGACCGCGGCCAACCTCGCTGTCTCGATGGCCAGCACCGAGAAGCACGTGCTGCTCATCGACGGCGACATGCGCCGCCCCGACCTGCACCGCATCTTCAACCACCCGCTGCGCGGCGGCATGAGCGAGCTGATCGTGAGCGTGGAGCCAGGGCAGAGCCTGAGCCTCAACGGTGCGCACAAGACGTGGCAGCCCAACCTCACGCTGATCACGAGCGGCACGATCCCGCCCAATCCGTCGGAGTTGCTGTCGTCGGAGCGAGCCTCGCTGCTCCTCAAGGCGCTGGAGCGTCAGTACGACGTCACCGTGATCGACACGCCGCCGCTCGATGCGGTGAGCGATGCGCTGACGCTCGCTGCCGAGGCCAGCGGGACCGTGATCGTGTTGGAAGCCGGTCGCACCAACGTTGCCGATGCCACCAAGACGATCAACGCGCTACGCGGTGTCGGCGCCAACATCCTCGGTGTCGTCCTCAACAAGGCGCGAGAGCACCAGTCGTCGGATTACTACTACTACTACCAGGACCATGAGGCCGACGGGCCGGCGCCACATGCCGTCGCATCGCCGAGCACGCTGACGCACCCGGTCGCCACATCGAACGGCCTCGACCGGCACTGACTTCACAGCCTACGCATGAACCGTCACACGTTCGCGGTTTCTGCCACCGGAAGCCGATGCTACGGTGCGCTCGTTTCCACAATTTAGGGAGCTCCATGACGATGTCCGTGCGCCGTCTGATTCCGCTGCTTGCCCCGTTGGGTGTCGCGGGCGCCGTTGTGATCGCCACACAGAGCACAGCATTTGCCTATCCGTCACCCGCGTCGAGCGGCAAGTCCGTCAGCGGATGCACGACGGTCGCGCAGGGCGCGAGCTGCACCTTCGTCTTCCAGTTCTTCGATTCGACCGGGAGCCCGCTCGACGGCGTGCTGGCCGCCCTCGGCCTCGATGCCGTCGCCGGGTGCTCCGTGACTCCGTCGAATGCGACGACGGCCAACGGCGGAACGGTGTCGGCGACTCTCACGTGCGCTCCCACCTCGGGGACCGGCAGCGAGATTGTCGTCGCCACCAGCGGCAGCGTCACCGTTGATGCCGCCGTGCAGATCGTAGCGTCGTCCAACAACAACGGTAGCTCGCTTCCGAACACGAGCACGGCCGGACCGAGCGGGCCCAACGCGGGGCTGGTCGGCGGGCTCGGTGGAGCGATTCTCGTGATCGCCGCCGGCGCCGCGGTCCTGATCGTTCGTCGCACGACGCCCACCACCAAGTAGCTCCCCAGCGGTCATGGTCGCCACGCTCCGCGGAGCACCGCGCGCGCTTCTGGCCCGCTGTCTCGCGAGTGCAAAGGGGCCTGAGGCATACGACATCGATCCAGCCATCGACGACGTGATGGCGTGGCAGATCCTTCGGTACAGTGCGGCGAAGGTCGCGCGCGGGATGCTGCTCAGGCCGCGATTCGGTGCGAGCGAGGGGACGCTCATGGCCGGGCGCCGTGTCACGATCACACACCCACAGATGATCCGGTGCGGGTTCGGCTTCGTCATCGAGGACGATGCCGAGCTGCACGGCCTGTGCAGCGGCGGCCTGCGGTTCGGCAACAACGTGACGATCGGGCGCGGCGCGCAGATCCGCCCGAGCGGTTACTACGGCCGCCTGCTCGGCGTCGGTCTCGTCATCGGCGACAACTCCAACATCGGTCCGATGTGCTACGTCGGCTGCTTCGGCGGCGTGCGCATCGGCCGCGACGTGATGATGGCGGCAAAGGTTGCGATCACCTCGGAGGAGCACCTCTATGGCGACCCCCTCGTCTCCATCAAGTCGCAGGGCGTGCACGCGAAGGAGACGGTGATCGAGGACGACGTCTGGATCGGCGCCAACGCGACGATCCTCGGCGGCGCACACGTTGGGCGCGGAGCCGTGATCGCGGCGGGCGCCGTGGTCAAGGGTGCGGTCGAGCCCTTCTCCGTCGTGGCGGGGGTGCCTGCGCGACCCGTGCGCCACCGGCACGCCGCCACAGCCTGAGCGTCGCGGCGTGTCGCCCTCGCCCGCGCAGCACGTCGAGGCGATCATCGTCAGCCACAACACGGTTCGGCCGCTTCGCGAGTGCCTCACGTCGCTGCTGCATGAGGGGCCGAGATCCGTCGTGGTGGTGGACAACGCCTCCAGCGACGGGTCGGCGGACATGGTCGCCGCGGAGTTTCCAACCGTCCGGCTCATACGCAACGCCGACAACGTGGGCTTCGCGCGCGCGGTCAACCAGGCGCTGCGCGACGCGAGCTCGACCTTCGTCCTGCTGCTCAACCCCGACGCGGTCATGACGCGCGGATCCCTGGGGATCCTGACCGACTACCTGCTCGACTTCCCGACCGCTGGCGCTGCGGGTCCTGCGATGCTCCATCCCGACGGACGGCTGCGCGTGATGCCGGCCGGCCGCCAGCCCACGCTCTGGCGGGTCTTCACGCACGCCACCGGGCTGTCGCGGCTGAGCGGTGTCTCGCCGGTGTTCGACGGCTGGCAGCACCGGGCCGGAGTGCACGATCGTGGTCCGCTCGCCGTCGAGTGGCTGACCGGCGGGTGCCTGCTCGTCCGTACCGATGCCGCGCACGCCGTCGGCCTGCTCTCCGAGCGGTGGTTCCTCTATGCGGAGGATCTCGACCTCTGCAAACGGCTGACCGACGCAGGGTGGCGGATCGTGCATCTGCCGAACGCGGTCGTGTACCACCGATTCGGCTCGAGCACGCCGGACGTGGGGGCAGTGAACACGCGCTGGATCGACGCGATGACCGACTACTACCGCTTGCGCTGGTCGCCGAATCCGATCACCGATCTTGCCTGGCGCCTCACCTTCGCGGGAGGCTTCATCGCGAGGTCGGCGGGCTACGCACTGGTCGCGGAGCGGCGACCGGCGCAGCGCTCTGCGTGGCGGCGCGAGGCACGCAAGTACGCGGCCTACGCGCGCGCCGTCGTGCGCTCCTGAGTCAGTGCCGGAAGTGACGCTCACCCGTGTGCACCACCGCGACGTCGCGTGCGTCTGCGGCGGCCACGACATCGGGGTCCTTCTTGCTGCCGCCAGGCTGGATCACGGCGGTGATGCCCGCTGCGGCGAGGGTCTCCAGGCCGTCGGGCATCGGGAAGAAGGCGTCCGACGCCGCCACCGCGCCGTTGGCTCGCTCGCCGGCGCGCTGCACCGCCAGCTCCGCCGCCTCGACGCGCGACATCTGGCCGGCGCCGACGCCGAGGGCCATGCCGTCGCGCACGACGACGATGGCGTTCGACTTGACATGACGCACCACGCGCCAGGCGGTGAGCAGGTCGCGCCACTCGGTATCGGTCGGCGCGCGCCGCGATGCGACCGTCACCGAGTGCCGGTCGGCGTTGACCCGGTCCTGCGTCTGCACGAGGAGACCGCCATCGATGCTGCGCACATCGAGCTGCCACGCGCACGAGGGTCCGGCGGCGACGAGCACACGAAGCCGTTCCTTGCGCGCAAGGATCTGCGCCGCGTCGTCGGAGATCGCGGGGCAGATGATCGCCTCGAGGAACGTCTTCGCCACCGCCTCGGCGGTGGCCGCATCGAGCGGGCGATTGACGCCGACGATGCCACCGAATGCGGACCGCGCGTCGCACTCGTAGGCGCGTGCGTACGCAGCGGCGAGCGTCGCGCCAACCGCGAAACCGCACGGGTTGGTGTGCTTGATGATCGCCGCCGCCGGCTCCTCGAACTCACTGACAAGGCGGCGCGCGGCATCGACGTCGAGCCAGTTGGTGAACGAGAGATCAGCGCCCTGCAGGCGGCGCGCATGCGCCACACCCTGCGCCGGTCCTTCGACGGCGTACAGAGCGCCGCGTTGGTGCGGGTTCTCGCCGTAGCGCAGCGTGTGCAGCTGCGCACCGCCGGTGGTCAGCTCCGCGGGCATGGCCTCGTTGGTGACGCGGTCGCGCATCCATGCGGCGACCGCCGTGTCGTACGCGGCGACGTGTGCAAACGCCTCGGCGGCGAGCTGCCGTCGGGTGGTGTCCGACACCGCGCCGTGCTGCCGTAGCTCGTCAAGTACTGAGCCGTACTGTCGCTGCGCCACGATGACCGCGACCGCATCCTCGTTCTTCGCCGCGGCACGAATGAGCGTGGGTCCGCCGATGTCGATGTTCTCGATCACCTCGTCGTCAGGCGCGCCGCGTGCCACAGTGGCAGCGAACGGGTACAGCGACACGACCACGACATCGATGGGCTCGAAACCCTGCGCGCGCAGCTGGTTCATGTGATCGTCGTTGTCGCGGCGCGCGAGGATTGCGGCGTGGATCGCAGGGTGCAGCGTCTTCACGCGCCCGTCCAGCATCTCAGCGAACCCGGTGACATCGGCGACCGGTCGTGCTTCGACGCCCGCGTCGCGCAGCGCACGCACGGTGCCGTCGGTGGCGATCAGGTCGAACCCGAGCTCGCGCAGCGCGCGCGCAAAGTCGACGATCCCCGTCTTGTCGTGCGGCGCCAGCAGCGCTCTCATCGCACGGCTGCAGAGGCCGGGTCGAGGAAGTGCACGCGCCGGCCATCACGTCGCAGGTGCCCGCCGGCAAGGAGTTCAACCGCACGCGGCAGCAGCTCCCACTCGCGCTCGTGAATGCGCGCGCGGAGAGCGCCGGCGTCGTCATCGTCGAGCACCGGCACCGCCGCCTGCAGCACGATGGGGCCCCCGTCGGGCTCTCCCGGCTCGAGGAGCTGCACCGTGCACCCGGTGACCTTCACGCCTGCCGCCAGGGCATCCTCGACCGCGTTCATGCCGCCGGCGAACGCAGGCAACAGCGACGGGTGCACGTTGAGGATTGCGTCAGGGAACGCCTCCAGCACGTCGTCGCTGAGGATGCGGTCGTAGCCGGCGCACACCACGATGGACACCGCGTGTTCGCGCAGCACGTCGATCATGGCGCGATCGCGCGCGATCGCGTCACCGCCGAAGGCGCTCTGCGGCAGCGCTCTGGCGACGACACCGTGCGCGCGTGCGACGTGCAGCGCGCGCGCTGACATCCGGTTGCTGATCACGACGACGACCGACGCGGGAAAGTCGTCCCGTGCCGTCGCGCGCAGCAGCGCCTCGAGATTGGTGCCCGTGCCGGAGACGAGCACGCCGCACGCAACGCGGCGTGTCACCGGATGACGACCCGTTCGCTGTCGTCGGCACGCACGACGCGCCCGATGTTCAGCAGCGGCAGGCCTGCGGCGCTCGGCATGCCACCAGCCTGGGCCTGCGGCACCACCACCACCATGCCGATTCCCATGTTGAACGTGCGCCACATCTCCTCGGGGTGGATGCCACCGATCTCCTGCAGCGCGCCGAAGATGGCAGGCGGCTCCCATGTGCTGCGGTCGATCTCCGCGACGAGCCCTTCGGGCAGCACGCGGGCGACGTTGTCGATCAGCCCGCCACCCGTGATGTGCGCCAGGGCGCGGATGTCGACGTGCTCGCGCAGCTCGCGGATTGCCGCGAGGTACGGGCGATGCGGTGCCAGGAGCAGGTCCGCCAGCGGCGCGTCGGTGCCCGGGAGCACGTCATCCCACCCGAGCTCGCTCGCGGCGACGATGTGCCGCACCAGGGAATAGCCGTTGGTGTGCAGACCGCTGCTGGGGAGCCCGAGGAGGACGTCGGTCGCCTCGACGCGGCTGCCGTCGATGATGGAGTCGCGGTCGACGGCGCCGACGATGAACCCGGCGATGTCGTAGTCGCCGAGCGCGTACACGCCCGGCATCTCCGCGGTCTCGCCGCCGATCAGGGCGCACCCGGCTGCGCGGCACGCCTCGGCGAGCCCGTCCACGAGCTCTGCCAGCTGCTCGGGCACGAGCCGGCCGGTGGCGAAGTAGTCGAGGAAGAACAGCGGTTCGGCGCCGCTGCAGAGGATGTCGTTGACGCAGTGGTTGACGAGATCCAGCCCGATGCCGCGGTGGCGCCCGGTGGCGATGGCGATCTTCACCTTGGTGCCGACAGAATCCGTGCTCGAGGCGAGCACCGGGTCGCGCCAGCGGTGCTTGCCCAGCTCGTACAGGCCACTGAATGCGCCGATGCCACCGAGCACATGTGCGTCGTGGGTGGCCGCGACCGTGCGCCGGATCAGCGAGACGGCGCGGTTGCCCTCGTCGATGTCGACGCCCGCGTCCGCGTAGCGCAGGTCACCCATTCGCCACGAGTCTATCCGCCAGGCGGTCGCGGCCTGGTTCGGCTGATGCAGATGGCACTCTCGGCCCGACCGCTGGTACCCTCACGGATGTCGACCACTGAGGGTTTCGGGAGCGTTGGATGCACTGGAGGAAGCTCGGACTGGCGGCGCTGGCGCTGCCGGCGGCGTTCGTCACGATCGCGGCGACGCCGACGCCGAGCCCGATCGTGCTGCCGCCTGATCCCTCGTGCATCGCCACTTCGTGCCGGGCATCGCCCGCGCCCTCGCCCACGGCGGGCGTGCTC
>JBOHUE010000116.1:0-7857 GCA_050734185.1 Candidatus Dormibacteria bacterium
GTCGGGAACGGCACGCTGCAGCGTCCGGGGGCCGAGCCCTGCCTCGATCTCGGGGACGCTCGCATAGAGCACGCTGAACCAGAAGGCGAGGTACGTGTCGTTGAACTCGTACTCGACCGCCCGCGCCGAGGGCTCGGCGCCCACGGGGATGGATCGGCGCAGCAGCCCGGAGCGGACGAGGACCTCGAGCGGATGCTCGATGCGCTGTGCGGCGGCGGCCACGATCTCCGAATAGCGCGTCTGCATGCGGCCGACGGCGGCGAGGATGCGGGTGTAGCCAACCGCGTCCGGCAGCTGCTCGCGGAGGATCGCCTCGGCGTCGTCGAGGAGCACCCCGCCGGTGGTGCCTGCCATACGCAGGAGGTTCTCCTCGGTGGTCGCGTCCTGCTCCCAATCCAATAGATGGAGTGGGTAGCCGCCGCAGGCTGCGTACGCCTCGAGGAACTCCGGCGCCGACAATCGGGGAAGGAACTTCCGGGCGGTGGCGGCATCGAGCGGTTCGACGTGGACGCCGACCGCCGGGTCGCCCTCGCCGAACGCCGGCGTGACAAGGTCTGCGCCGGAGCCGAGCAGGACGAGCATCAGCCGCGACCCGGGCGGGACGTCGTGCCGGAAGAAGGCCGCCGCCTGCGCGGAGTCCGGATCCGTGCGCAACAGGCGCTCGTACCCGTCGATCACCACGAGCAACGGCGTCTCCTCGGCGAGCACGCCGAGAAAGCGGACCGCAGAGCGCCAGCTGCCGAACGACGGCGCGGCGGCGACCTCGAACTGCCGGCCGGACTGGACGCGCACCGCACGGGCGAGCCGCGCAAGCTCCATCTCCGCCGACTCCAGGGTTGCCCCGTACCAGACAGCTGGCTTGCCGCCGGCGAAGCAGGACAGGAGGTAGGTCTTGCCCACCCGGCGGCGGCCGTCGACCGTCACCAGCTGCGGCCGACCCTGGCACGCCAGTTGCCAGGCATCCTCCAGTTGGCGCATCTCGCGCTGCCTGCCGAGGAGCTGCCCCTTTTTCATCGAGACGGACTGCGCTGACCGCGCCTCAGCCGCCCTCGCCCTCCCCCAGCAGGACCGAGCGGTCGGTCATCTCCGCGAGCGGCATGACCTCGTAGGTCGCGAAGTTGAAGACAGGCGCGCTGGCCAGCAGGTGGTCCAGCTCCTCGTGAGAGTTGACGTCGTAGATCCACGCGCCGCCATGGCGGCCGACGAGGTGGTAGCGGCCCAGCAGCTTCGACTGCGACTCCAGCTTGCGGCCGTGCTCCTGCTGACGGAGCACCGCGCGCATCGCTTCGGGGCCGACGCGGCCGAGCTCGAGCTTCCAGAGGACGAGGAACTTGGCCACTCAGGAGGCCTCGCCGAGCGCCTTCGCCCAGTCGAAGTCCACCTCCTCGCCCGACTCGCCGCCGATGGCCTCGAGGAATCGCAGGGTGTCTGCGGCCTCCTCGGCGCTGACCTTGCTGACGGCCATAGCCACGTGGACCAGCACGTAGTCGCCAGGCTCTGCAGCGTCGTCGCCGCGGAGCATCACCGTGCTCACCTGACGGCGCTTTCCGCCCTGCTCCACCACCGCAAAATTGCGGCCCTCGTCCACGTACTCAATCAGCTTCGACGGAATGGTCAGGCACATGACGTCATCGTACTCCCGAGGCCTGCACGGGTTTGATCACGGCGTCCACCCCGCATCTGACGGCGGCGCCACGTCGCCGGCCAGCGGCCAGAACGCGAGAGCAGCCGCGGACGCCAGCGGGTCAGACGATTCGATCGTCCCGTCCTCGCCAAAGTATTCGAGCTTGCCGATGTCGTTGATCTGCAGCGTGACCTTCTTGTCGCCCTCGACCACAACAATGAGCCCGCCGCCCGCGGTGATCTCAACGGCTTCGCCATCCACCTTCCGCGCGCGCGGGCCAAGCGGAAGAAATGTGGCGCGCACGCGCCGGCCCATCGTGCGGCAGCGCTCCTTGTAGTAGCCCACGAGCTCGGCGTCAGGACGCGACCAGTGCTCATCGAACGTACGCACCAACTCGCCCATGAGGGCTGCACGGTCGCCATCGAAGTGCACGACATAGAAGGTGGTGATGGCCCATTCGATCCCTGCGACGCCACTGGACACGCGGTCGACCATGCCCGCCAAGAGTGTGCCGTCTTCGGTGGTAATCGAGTCCGGCCAATCGATGCGGCCGGCATCGGGAATCGTGTCCAGCAGCGCGGAGACTCCCGCCAGGTAGAGACGGCCGCTGCGGATGGGCGGGATCTTCGGGTGCGTGATGAGCGAGAAGGCGAGACCGGTCTCCGCGTCGACGGGCCAGGGGACGCCACCGCGGTCGCGCAGACCCATCATGTACTGGGCCGCGACCACCGCACCGTCCGGCGCGTCGCCACGAGCCCAGCGCATGGCCTCCGCGTCGCAGGAGATGACCGCGACGAAGGTGCGCGCCGGGCGTTCGCCGAGGGACGCCGCGATCGCCTCCTCGGTGAGGTCGGAGGCCCTCGCGACGTCGATGGGCGTTGGCTTCGATTGATCCGTCATAGGTCTGTGTCCCGAATTGTTGGCAAATTTGTTGACGAGCTGTCCGAGCTAGATGTACAACGCATTCAGTGCTCCAATCGGCCCGTGTGCACCTCTCGGCCCGACTGGAGCTTTGTTATTTCCCCCGGTAGCTGACTTCCTGATTGTGGAGGTATCCCCCCGTGACTGATTCCGACCTCCTGGCGCGGTGGATCATTGGACTGGTGGCCGCTGGGGTCATCGTCGTGGTGGTCGTCGCGCTCCTGCTCCTCATCATCAACGAGGCGCGCCGGATTCTCAACGCTGCGGTGCGCTGCCTGCACGCCGTGCGTTCCATCCGAACCCACGTGGAGCCGATCTGGGAGCTCCACACCACGAACACGGTTGCGGAAGAGCTCGTTTCCGGTGCGCAGAGTATCGAGTCGAAGGCGAGGCTCCTCGCGGACACGCTCGAGGCGCACGAGCCGGCGACTGCGACGCGAGGAGTGTGAGCATGTCCTCCACTGCGTCCAACCTCTGGATCGCCGGACTGGCCATCGCGGTCGTGGTCCTCGCGGTCGCAACAGTGCTGCTGACGGTGGTCCTCCGGGTGGCGTCGCAGATCGACGACGGCGCCAAGGAGATCTGGACCGTGGGCAAGCAGGTGGCCAACGCAACCGTTGAGCTGTCGCTGCTGCGGCGCACCAATCAGCTCGTCGCCGACGTCCTCGAGGCGTCGACCGGCATTCTCGCCAACGCTCGCCGCATCTCGCGGCATGCGCGCAGCTGCCCCGGCTGTCCGCGCTGCGTGCTCAGCGGCCAGACCGGAGGAGTCCGCTGATGATCGTGATCCTGACGGTCGCTTCCATCGTTGCCGCGCTCCTGCTGTTCGGCACGCTCGCCCGCTTCCTGCTCCTTATTACTAACAAGCTCGACTCAATCGGCAATGGGTCACAGAGCTCGCTGGCGATGATCACGTGGGGCGTGCGGGCCATCGAGAACGAAACCGCAGTCATTCCGGCCGAGGTGCCACGGCTCAACCAGCAGCTGGCCGCCGCGGCGGAGGGGCTGGGCCAGATCGACCAGGGCCTCGTCGCCATCGCCCAAGGCGCCGCCGCTCAGGAGGCATTCAAATGAACGACGGTCAGCTCGTGGCCGCCAACATCCTGTGGGACATCGCGCTGCTGCTCGTGATCGCGTTCATCGTGCCGCTCCTGATGTTCCGGGCAGCGCGGATGGTGAGCGCGGCACGCGCCATCGCCATCGAGTTCAAGGTCACGCTCACGGCTGCCGGCGGAATCGCCCGCAATACGCAGCCGACAGCGGCCGCGCTCGACCAGACCATCCAAGTGGCGGGCGCCATCCTCGGCACCGCCGGCCAGATCAATGAGCACAGCGGCGCGATCGAAACGCTGCTGACGTCGCGCGCCGCGGGGGGACGCCGATGAGCGGCTGGCAGGCGATCAACACCTGGGTCACGTTCGTGCTCGCCGTCGCCGTGGTCGTTGTGCTGGCGGTGACGCTCATCTCCACCCTTGGCTGGCTCATGACCGGTCGTCGTGCCGCGGAGCAGCTGGCAGGTGGCCTCGAGACCGTGGCCGACCAGACCAAGACGGTGCCCGACCAGCTGCCGGCGATCAATGGCGCGCTGGTTCAGCTCAATGAGGGCCTGAAGTCGGTGGACGGCCACCTCGGAGGTGCCGCGGCAGCGTTCGGACTCCGCTAACCTGTTGCCGTGCCCTTGGACCGGCTCGGCGACCGTTTCCCCACCGGTGAGCAGGCGCTCAAAGCGGCGTTGAAACGCGAGCGCGTTCCCATCGACGACGTGCAGCTCGGCCTCGGTTACACGGGAGTGTCCTGGAGCCTCCACGTGACGGCGCCACGGCTCGGCTACCGCAAGGTGGCCCAGCTGGCGCCGGACGAACTTCGAGCCGACACCGCCTTTATCGAGCTCTGCGATTCCATCGCCGAAGAGCTTGGTATGCTGGCGCGTCGGATGCCCCGGGACCAGCATCACTGAGAAGTTGACTTGCCCCGTGGCTAGGTGTAGCGTGCACACACCGGCAATGCACGACAGGTCGGGATTTCGTACGGCGGATACGAGGACAGTCATGGCCACACTGTGGTCACGGAGGGAAATGAGTTGACGGCAACGGCTCCCTACACTGGCGGACGGCTTCAGGACAGACCTTGGATGCCGCCGCTAAAGGCTCCGTTCGACAAGATCTACGTGTTCTGGCTTGCGGGAATGAGCTGCGACGGTTGCTCAATCGCTGCGACCGGCGCAACTAATCCACCACTGGAGCGACTGCTGCTCGGACAGGTGCCGGCGCTTCCCAAGGTGATCCTGCATCACCCAGTCCTCGCGATTGAGTCCGGCGCCGCCTACGTCGAGAACTTCCGCCGCGCGCTGCGCGGTGAGCTCGACGCTCCCTATGTCGTGTGTCTCGAAGGGTCCGCGTGCGACGACCGGATGGCGGGCTCAGGCTACTGGGTGGCGCTGGGCACGGGTAGCCTCGAGTCAGAGGACGCCAACATGGTCGACGGCGTCCGTCAGCCGGTCAGCGTCATGGACTGGATCGTGGCGATGGCGCCGGGAGCGGCCGCGTGCGTGGCCGTGGGCACCTGCGCCACGTGGGGCGGCATTCCGTCCGCCTACGGCAACGTCACCGGCGCCATGTCTCTGCAGGACCTGCTCGGCAAGGACTACCGCAGCGCGTTCGGTCTGCCGGTGGTCAACGTTCCCGGATGCTCGCCCGTCGGCGACAACATCATGGAGACGGTCGCCGCGACAGTGCTCTTCCTCCAGGGCATCGGGCCACTGCCCGAGTTCGACGACCTGGGCCGTCCCAACTGGCTCTTCGGCGAGACGGTGCACCGCCACTGCGTGCGCGCCGGCTACTACGAAGAGGGCGTGTTCGCCAAGACCTACGGCGAGAAGGAATGCCTGGTCGAGGTGGGCTGCTGGGGCCCGGTCGTGCAGTGCAACATCACCGAGCGCGGTGCCATCAACGGGATGGGTGGTTGCATGAACACCGGCGGCCCGTGCATCGGCTGCACGATGCCTGGCTTCCCGGACAAGTTCTCGCCGTTCTACAAGTCCTCGCCAGGAAGCGTCATCTCGAGTAACACGTCGCGCCTCACCGGCATGACGATCCGCCGGCTTCGCAACATGAGCCGCAAGAACCTCAACCGTTCGATGGTCACCGACCGTCGCGGCAAGGTGTCCAGCGGCTGGAGCTTCAACGAGCCGAAGCCAACCGTTGTTGACGAGACAGTCCATTACTTCTACGACAAGTGGCAGTTCTGGGGAACAGCAAAGCCAGGATCGAGAAAGTCAAACCAGGTGGCTGGGAGAAAAGGCTAGAACCATGTGCTTCAAGAACCTACCGGTTGAGTTTGACGAGACGGGGCGTCCGTTCCTTCGTCAGGGCTGGGAGTCGGCATACAACGCCGAGGCCGGCAAGAACGTGGTCGGCGGATCGCCCCCGATGCAGCCGGACCCGGCGAAGGTCCAGCAGATGCTCGCCACGCAGGCGAACATCCAGGAGTTCAACGTCGACCCGGTCACCCGCATCGCCGGTGCGCTGGCGCTGCACACCGTGGCCGACCTGCAGGAACGCAAGATGGTCGAGTCGCGGAGCATGGCGACCCTGTTCCGCGGATACGAAATCATCCTGCAGGGGCGTGACCCGCGTGACGCGATCTTCATCTCGAGCCGTGCATGCGGCGTGTGCGGCGGCGTCCACGCAGTGACGTCGGCGTACGCACTCGACATGGCGTTCGATGTTGTTCCGCCGCCACTGGGCACCGTCGTGCGCAACCTGCTGCTGGCAGCAGAGTTCCTGTACGACCAGCCGCTGATCTTCCTGCTCGGCATGGTGGACTTCTGCGAGTCCGCAATCCGCGCAACCAACCCGGAGATCTGGGAGCGCGCGGTGCGCACTCCTTCGCGCTACGCCGAGGTCCACGGCTACAAGACGATCGGCGACCTGATGATGGGGCTCAACCCGCTGACCGGGCAGAGCTACCTCGAGGTCCTCGAGAAGACCCGCCTCGGCCGGGAGATGTACGTGGTGCTCGGCGGCAAGTACCCGCACCCGCAGACGATCGTGCCCGGTGGTGTCACCACCACCGTCACCCGCAGCGCGCTGCAGGACTACTTCGTCCGTCTCGGCCTCTTCTTCGACTGGGCCAAGAAGCAGGCGACCATCGCCGACGACCTGTTCGACTTCATGTACGCGATCAACCCCGAGTACGCGAACGTCGGCAAGCGGCAGGCGAACCTCATCGACACCGGCATCTGGGACGACCCGGATGCGTACGACGCGACGTACAAGAACGCGAACGAATGGGGCAACGCTCGCTGGGCGACGCCGGGCTGCGTTGTTGACGGGAAGTTGGTCACCACCAACCTGAACGACATCAACATCGGGCTCGAGGAGTTCGTCTCCCACTCCTTCTACGAGGAATGGACCAACGGCAGCAACGCCACATACCGCACGGACCCGAACGGCGCGCCGATCAGCCCGTACCACATGTGGAACAAGGTCACGATCCCGAAGGCCGGCAAGACCAGCTGGAAGGACCGCTACACCTGGGACACCGCTCCGCGCTGGGACCGGCACACCATGGAGACCGGTGCGTACTCCCGCATGTGGACCACCGCGGTCGCACAGAAGATTCGTCCCAACGAGTTCCTCGAGGCGACCGGTACAAGCCTGAAGTTCCATCTGCCCGCGGGCGAACTGCCGGCGATGGATCTCGAGTGGAAGGTGCCGTTCGACAACTGGAACGCGTTCGAGCGCAACCGTGGCCGGTGCTACGCCGAGGCCTTCAACTGCACCGTCGCGATGAACAACCTGCTCAAGGCATGGCAGCTCATCAAGGACGGCGAGGACAAGGCGTTCACCAACTACGAGATCCCCAAGGACGAGCGCGTTGCGGTCGGCTACTGGGGCGCTGGTCGTGGCTATCTCGTCCATCACCTGATCATGGACAAGGGCCTGATCAAGAACTACCAGATCGTGACCCCGTCGACGTGGAACGCCTCGCCGATGGATCCGTTCGGTCAGTCGGGTGCCTACGAAGAGGCGGTGCTCAACACGCCGATCCTGGAGAACTTCGAGAAGCCGGAGGACTTCAAGGGCATCGACGTGCTCCGCGCCATCCGCTCGTTCGACCCGTGCATGCCGTGCACCACGCACGTCTACGACACCAACAACAAGCTGATCGTCAACAAGGAGGTCAACACCTGCGCCTGTGCGCTCGATGACTGAGAGCAGGCTTGGGTAGTCACATCCTTATAGCCGGCGTCGGCTACACATATCTCCACGACTGGTCGGTGGGACCGAAGGTCGCGGCCCTCTTGCAGG